>JBBDIO010000200.1:0-17617 GCA_040880365.1 Litorilinea sp. | reverse complement strand
ACAACCATCCCCGCCACGCGCGCCTGCGGCGTCCACAAAGCCAGCGTCAACAAAACCGCCATCACCATTATCCAAAACCCATACCACCTGCGTACAGCCATGTGTACCCCTCCCGTTTGAATTTGTCTGTTCAGTTTGGCGCGCGAGCCGGCTTTGATCTACCCAAAATTCCCATAGGCGCGTTAAAAATGGGACGAACCCCGCCATCCACAAGTTCCAGCAGTTCGCAGTTGAGTAAACAGCTACAATCGCCTCCACATTATAGGCAAAAAACCGCCGGCTTTCAGTGAGTTCGGTGCTATTCCGGCGTGAGTCGCACGCAACAACCTGTAAAAATCAGTCCGGCCGCGACACATGGTTGACAGGACATCCCGCGCCCAACGATTGCCAAGCCACCGACAGGCATGATATTCTATAGCGTAAAATACCCGGTCTGCACCCTAAAAACGCGCAACAGCTACGCGCAGCCGAACCAGGCAGCCCAACCAGGCAGCCGCACCACTCGGAAACGAAAATCTGATTACCATGCAGTTGACCTCACCCTCAACACAACAATTCAGCGAGGAAACAGGCGGAATTTATGGCAGTCTCCCCCGACCAACGACGTGAATTGATGGCGGCCATCCGCGACGCCGCCATCAAAGTAATCGGCCACGATTTGCTCAAAAACGATCATGAGGCGCAAGTGCTCACGGCCATTGTGCGCGCCTATGGCAATTCCCCCGCAGGCTTCATCTATGCCGCGCCCAGCCGCGCCAAAGCGACCACGCGCCCGCCCGATGTGGTGTTGTGTCATCCGCAGGTGGGGCTGATGGTCATCGAATGCAAAGGCCTGCCCATCAAAACCGTGGAAGGCGTCGACGCGGGCAGCATCTACATTCGGCGCGGAGGCTTCACACGCACTGAAAATCCCGTGCGCCAGGCCGAAGATCAGATGTTCGATATCGACAACGCCATTAGTCGTGTCGTCCGCAAAAAGTGGGAACGCCCGCTGACCAATTGCATGGTCGCCTTGCCCCTCATCTCCGAAAGCGAATGGGCCGCCCGCGGCTATGATCGCGCCCATCCCAGCAGCCAGCTACTTTTCCAGGAACAGATCGAAGACGTAGACCGTCTGCGCCGGCGTGTGGGCAGCCTGGTGCAAGAGACGCTCGCCAATTCGCGCAAAGACAGCGCGCTGAATCTGGACCAGATCCAGGTCATTGCCCAGGTCTTCGGCAATTCCGATGTCATCAACGAAATGCGCCCGCCCCGTGAAGATGTGGAAAAGGAATCGCTGGGCGGTTATATCGACGAAATGATGGCGCTGGAAAAATATCTTTCCGAAGAACAAAAAGAGCTGTCGCGCCTGACAGTTGGCGAATATCCGCGTCTGATTCGCGGGGTCGCAGGCAGTGGCAAATCGATTGTTCTCGCCAATCTGGTCAGCCGCTATCTCCATCGCCGGCTGCCCTCGCTCGAACAACCCTCACTCTTGCCCATCGACGTCAAGATCGCCGTCACCTGCTTCAACCAGTCGCTGGTAGAATTTTTGCGCCGCAAAGTCCACACCGCCTATCGAGAACAGACCTTGCAGGATCAATTGCCCAAAGACTCTGTGTTCATCAGCCACCTCAACGGCCTTATGTACAATCTCATTAACGCGCGCAAGTGGCCCCTGGAATACATCCAGGTGGAAAAAGTCAGCGATGGCCCGACGCGGGCGCAACACTATCGCGATCAGATTGCGCGCTTTGCCCAGAATTCACCCGCCGACTACCACGCCGCCTGTTTCGATGCCCTGTTTCTCGATGAAGGTCAGGATCTGGAACCCGAAGAATACCGTCTGCTGCTGGATCTGGTGCGTCCCCATCCTGTCACCGGCGAAAAACCGCTCATCATCTTCTACGACGACGCGCAAAATCTCTATGGCCGCCGCCGTCCCATCTGGCGCGATCTGGGCATCAATGTCGCCATCGGAGATCGCAGCCGCGTCATGCGCGAATGCTTTCGCAACAGCCGCCCCATCGTAGAACTGGCCTTCAACGTGCTATTGGGGAGCCAGGCTTCCGAAGAAGTGCGGGTGCAGACACGCCAATATGCCGATGTGGCCTATCTCAAAGAACGCGGTTTGGTGGAAGAAGTGGGCGACCATGTGCGTGTGGGTTTTGCCGAGCGCGAAGGCAACAAGCCGGTGATCCAGTCCTTTGCCCACGAACAGGCCGAGCTAGACTGGGTGGCCGATGAAATTGTGCGTCTGGTGCGCGATGAACAGGTGCGTCCCGATGATATTCTGGTAACCTTTTACAGCACCTATAGTTTTAATCATTTCCGCCTCGAAGCGCGCATCCAGGCGGCATTGCCCGACATCCGCTTCGTCCACCCCTTTGGGAAATCGGCCGACAAACGCGCGTTTATCTTCCAGCCGGGCGCCATCACAGTCTCCACCGTGCACGGCGCCAAAGGCTATGATGCGCCCATCGTCTTTGTGGTGGGTGCAGATCGCTTCGACTATAACAAAGAAGGCAACAAAGAAGTCCGCGCCGCCTTTTATGTGGCGGCCACCCGCGCCAAAATGCTGCTCTATATCACCGGCGTCGAGCGGCGCGATACGCTCCTTTGGGAAGCTCAATCGGTCTGCAACGTGATCTAGGCGGGATTTCGACACGTCGGGGTCCTCATGTTGGGGTCCACACGTTAGGGTCCACATGTTAAGGCCAACAGGTCAGGCCAATGGGTGAATCGCCTCGATCTGTAGCCAGCCCATGCCCCATTCATCGTGCCGCCAGCGGCCCTCTGCCTGGGCGGGTTTCCACGATTTGAGCGGGGGCAATTGCTTGGGCGCAATCGCGATTGCATAGTGCGCGCCATCACTCACAAACCAGCCTGCGCCGCCCGTCCAGCCCGGCAAACGATAGAGCGCGACCCGGCAGCGAATACCCGGTTGCGCCGCGGCGGCTGCCAGACTTTCCTCGGCAAATCGTCCCTCGGCAAAACGTCCCGGCGCACCACCACCTGCTTTCGCGACCGCCTGCAAGGGATGCACACTGACGGGGAAGCCCAGCACATGCATCTCCCACGCCAACCGTTGCGCCGCGGTTTCGGACGGTGTTTCTGGGGAGAATTCTGGATGTGATTCGGGCGGCGTTGTTGCCGCGACTACTGTGGGGGTGGCTGGGGATTCATCGCCAAAATCAAAGGCTAGCTGTGGACCCACCGCCGCTTGGGTCGCGGCTTGGACGCGCGGCAGCGGCAAGGCTTCGCTTTGCGCCAACAGCGCCGCGCGACTGTCGCCCAGACCATCCAGCGCGCCACACTGGATCAAATAGCGAATCTCCTTGTGTTGCAATGGCACCCGCGCCAACAGATCGGCCAGCCCCGCAAAGGGGCGTTGGCGGCGCCCGGCGAGAATCGCGGCTACGGCCCGCCGGCGCAGACTGCGCACTTGTTCCAGCCCCATCCACAACGTGGGCACACGCGCATTGCCAGTTTTCTTACCCGTTTCTGTACCCGATTCTGTGGCATAGCGCAGGGTAAACGGTGCGTTGCTGTAATTGATATGGGGCGGTGCCACGCGAATCCCCATTTGTACCGCTTCGGCAATATAGATGGCGGGATGATGAAAGCCCCCATAATTTGCCAAACGCGCGGCAAAAAATTCGGCAGGCCAGTGGGCTTTGAGATAGGCCGACCGATAGCTCACATCGGCATAGGCAGTGGCATGTCCCTGGTTGAAACCATAACCGGCAAAGGCGGCCACCTGTTCCCACAGCCGGCGGGCCTGGTCGGCACTGAACGCCGGGCCTGTGGGCCGCGCGCGTTGGCAACCCGCCTGGAACCGCGCCGCCATCGCATTCATGGCCTGGCTTTCAAATTTACTCATGCCCCGGCGCAGGCTATCCGCCTCTTCCCAACTCAGACCGGCAATCTCGGTTGCCACCCGCAAAATCTGTTCCTGAAACAGCAATACGCCTTGCGTATGTGCCAGAATCGGCGCCAGCGCAGGATGCAGGAATTCAGCAGCCTCTTGCCCCCGATAGCGGCGGATAAAGCTGGCAGCCATGCCGCCAGTCGCGGGGCCGGGCTTGAAGAACGCATTCGCCACCGCCAAATCCTGGATGGTGCGCGCCTGCAACTGGCGCAGTGTGCGCCGCGCGCCGCTGGAATCGCACTGAAAAACGCCCACCGTCGCGCCTTCGGCCAGCAGTGCGCCCGTGGCCGCGTCCCCATCGGGGATGGCTTCCAGGCGAAAGCCGGGGTCCGCATGGGTGCGCACCAGCGCCGCGGCATCTGCCATAAGCGTCAACGCGCGAATGCCCAGCAAATCCATCTTGGGCAAACCCAGCGTTTCCATATCTTCGTGGGCAAACTGGCTGATCAGAAAACCTTTGGGCGTCGCCTGCACGGGGAAATAGTCGGTCAGCGGGCCGGGTGTCACCACCAGGCCGCCCGGATGAATACTCAAATGGTGCGGATGGCCCATCACGGCATAGGCATCGGTCACAATGCGCCGTTCCAGGGGCGCGGTCAAGCCTTCGAACATGGATTCGAGGCTGCCGGCAATGCGCCGCTGGGGATCGGGATGCCAGCGGTCGGGCAGCCGTTTGCTCAGCCGTGCGAGGGTCTTGTCATCCGCGCCGTGCACCTTCGCCACCTCGCGCAGCGCCGATTTCGGTTGCAGCGTGCTCACCGTTGCCAACAGCGCGACCCGATCTTCGCCATATTTGTGCCGCACATAGTGCAACACCTCATCCCGTCGCCGGCTACAAAAATCTAAATCGATATCGGGCAGACCGGCCCGCGCCGGGTTCAGAAAACGCTCAAAGAGCAGGGAATGGGCGACAGGATCCACAGTCGTAATCTGAAGACAATAGGCGACGAGCGAATTCGCCACACTGCCCCGCGTGCTCACGGGAATATCCTGGCGGCGCGCAAACGCGACAACGTCGGCCACCAACAAGAAATAGGGCGCGAATCCCCGTTGGTTGATCAGTTCCAGCTCGGACTGCAAGCGGGCGTGGATGGCAGAATCTTGTGCGCCCACCGAGTCTGCGGGGTTTGCGGTGTCTGTGGGGTTTGCTGGGCCTGCCGCTTCCATCCCATAGCGGCGGTGCAAACCGGCCTGCGCTTGTTCGGCCAGCGCGCTTTCGTGGGTCGCGCCGGGTGCCAGTTCCAGCCTGGGCCAAATCGGACGACCATCCGGTAAGCACATTTCACAACCGGCCGCGATCTCGGCGCTGGCCGTCAAGGCATCGGGAAAGTCGGCATAGCGTTCGACCATTGTCGCCGGTGTGGGCCAGTGCAGCGCGACGCCATCCTGGCACGGTTCCCGCAACAATCCGGGCGGCAATTTTGGCGAATCCGGGGGCAGATCCAGTTCGTGGAGCCGGCAATTGTGGCGCATGGCCGTGAGCAGACGCAACGCCCCTCGATCATTTTCCGCCAGACAGTAGATAGGCTGCACTGCGACGGTGCGGATCCCGAACCGCGCGCCCAGCTCTGCCACGGCGCGGGCCACGGTGTTGTCGGCGGGTGTATAAACCTCCAGCGCCAGATAGGTCTGGTCATCGAAAATGCCCGCAAGCTGGGCCAGATAGCGGGTGGCCGCACTCTGTTCGCCTGCCTGCAACAATCGCTGTATCCGGCTGCGGCGTCCGCCCGCAATACAGAGCAGACCGGCCCGCTGTTCTTTCAGCTCTTCCCAGCCGAGCAAGGGTTGAGCCACTTCGGACCGGGCCAGATTGGCCTGGAGCGCAGAAGAAAGCCGGCATAGGGCACGATAGCCTGCCGGCCCGGTTGCCAGCAAGACAATCCGATCATCGTGAGCATCGTGAGCCTGGGAGTGTCCGTCGGATTCCGGGTCAGCGTTACTCACCAACGGCGCCATATGCGCAGCCATCCCAATCACAGGCTGCACACCCGCCTGCATACAGGCCCGCGCGAAGGCCACCGCGCCATAAAGGGCGTGCGTATCGGTCAACGCCAACTGGCGCAGACCATCTTCCGCGGCCTGCTGGACGAGCGACTGTACGGTAGCCGTCCCGCCCAACAGGGTATAGTGCGAATGGACGTGCAGATGGGTGAATGCTGGATTAGTCAAAGAAATCCTGGTCGTCGGCTTCCAGGTGCGCTTTGGCGGCTTTCACATTGAATTCAACGCCCAGGCCGGGGCGTTCGAACACATCGATATAGCTGTCTTTGACAATGGGATCGGGCAAGCCTTCCACAATGTCATACCACCATTCCTGCGCCGGCACCGGATATTCAAAAGCGATGTAATTCTGGGGCATAGTCGCCGACGCGTGAACCAGGGCAGCCAGCCCAAACAGGCCGTCGCCCGTGCCGTGGGGCGCCATGAGGATGCCATGCAGATCCGCATATTCCGCCACCCATTTCAGCTCGGCAATGCCGCCTACATCCGCTGTGTCCGGTCCTACAATGTTGATCGCCTGCTTTTCAAACAGTTCTTTGAAATTCTGGCGCAGATAGATCTGCTCGCCGGTGTGAATGGGTGTCGTCGTGTTGGCAGTCACCTCGCGATAGAGATCCGCCAACACATAGGGCGTATAGTCGCCCGTGATCATATCTTCCATCCACAACAGGTTATAGGGTTCCAGCGCCCGCGCCAAACGCAGCGCATCGGGCACCATCAGCCCCGGACCACAATCCAATGCCAGCCCCACTTCATCACCCAGCACCTCTTTCATGGCTTCCACACACGCGATGATGTGCTTAAAGCCTTTTTCCGTCAATAGCCCTCGATTCGGGTGGCGTCCACCCGGTGAAGCTTCGCCATAGAAGAAATCGGGCACCTCACGCGGCATGGCGCTATGAAACGCGACGCCCTGTTTGATGATGGAAAAATTCTGGGGCAACTCTTTCATGCGCGCGACATTTTCGGCGTAGTGCTGGGGCGAATGGCCCTCCATCGGGAAACGAATTGCGCCGTTGTAGACGCGCACCTGATCTCGGGTTTTGCCACCCAGCAGCTTGTAGACGGGTACCCCTGCGGCCTTGCCTGCAATATCCCACAACGCCATCTCGATGGCGCTCACTGCGCTGCCCCACGGCTTGAACGCGCCCAACCGCCGAATGCGCTGCATCACGCGCTCCACATCGGTGGGGTCTGCCCCCAGAATCAGGTCGCGATAAAACAGCACATGGGGCTTGAGATAGGGCTTGAAGGTTTCGGCTTGCCCATAGCCGTCGATCCCGGCATCGGTGACAACGCGCACCACCGGCGAGCCACCGATGATGGCGCACTTCAGGTCGGTAATTTTCACAAGTTCCTCCTCCAGACAGGTTAAAGTGGGGATTGGGAGAGATTGCAGCCCGCTGCGATGTGCAGCACGGCGATATTACGCCGGCAACCGGCAGTCGACTTCTCCCCTAGTTTACTTGAAAGCGCGCCCAAATCCGAACCGACTTTAGCGTGGGGTCTCTTTCAAAGTTGGGACAGTTTTTTGCCGGACCTGTCTGCATGCAGGCGAAACCCGGCGGTGGGCGTCGCTACGCGGCGTCTTCGCCCTCCGCTTTATAAATGGTGTGCCAGCTACGCCTGCCACAGGCAGGACACTGGACAAACGACCAGCGCTTCCTGCGCTTCGCCTTCCAGAGAATCCCCCCGAGTTCCCAAATCGAACGCTGGAACCCGCACGTACAGCGCACTTGCCACGCCTGCGATTCGGCGCGCATCTCCTCGGCCCACGCCCTGGGAAATATCGCCAGAAAAAAGCGTTGTATCTTGCTTGGCATTGTTTCCTCGTGAAGTTCCCCCGCTGATTATTCCTGTTTAATGTGCTTTTCCCCACTTGCATTTTTGAAAGCAAAGTCACCAGGGCGCAAGACTGGCTCATTTCACCTGCCTGCCAGACTGTTTCCTTGCGTCTTGGCAGTCTGGCATCTTGCCGTCTGGCGTCTTGGTGGTTTGGCGTCTTGGCATTGAACGTTTTTTCTCAGCGCGCCCCCAAAAAACCAAGGACCAATAGCGCCTGTCTGTTTGACAGCTTCCTGACAGGCACGCGCGACAGTTCAGTCGGTATTATTGGCAGTAATCAACGAAAATTAGCCTACGCTTGCCCACCACGCGAATGGGCACAGTTCGCACCGCGAAAAAGAGGCTGCTATGCAACGCAAAGCCACAATACCCACCGATATGCACACCGATATCAAAACCGAAGGTGCACCACTCAACGAAATGACCTGTATCGAAACTTGTGCGGCATCGCTCGAAGCGGATGCCGGACGCCCGTTGTTGAATCCCGTCACCAGTTCCTAAGCACCCGGCATTCCCTGCACCCTGCATCACCTGTAGCGCGGGTGCAAGCACGCGCGCCGCTCGATGCACCTGGTCACTCCAGTGCTTCCACCGCACCAATAAACGTCACTAATCTATCAGGTTCCGCCGGCAAATAGACGCTCCAATCGGGGCTGTCTTCTGAGCGCGCCAACAGCATGGGTTCGTCGTTCACAACCACGGCGATCAGTTCCTGCGCGCGCCATTCGAATCCCTGTCCCACAAAATCGGTAGCCTCGGCATAGCGCACCTGCACCTGTGGCAACTCTGCCACTTCGGCATCGAAGCGCGCGGGATCAAAAAACGTGCGCGCCTGGGCGTCGATAGAACCAATCAACGCGTCCCACTGGGTTGAGACCGCCGCGGGCACAGCCTCCAGGCTTTGCCATGCGCCTGCCTCTCCCCCTTCCACATAGCGAATCTCCACAGCGGGATCGCTGGGCAACGCAGTGGGCGACGGCGCTTCGCCCGTAATGGGCCGACAGCCCACCATGCTCAATGCCGCCACCAAACACCCCACAACCCCTGCCCACAGCCGCCTTGCCATCACACCACGCCTTATCACGAACACGTTCATGCTGCCCTCCTTATCCATCTTATACAAATCTATACAAAACGAGGCATTGGGCAACTATCTGCACGCCAATGCCTCGCTCTGTTGATGCGCACTCAACTGAGCACCGGTCAACATGGGGGACGGCGAAGCATTTAGCACCACCGTCCCCCATCTGCCATCATTCTCACTTCAAAGCTACATCACGCTTCACGCTACTCGATCCAGCCTGCGCGCTCCACCTTATTCATCGGTAGACAAGCTGGGGATGAATGTGGGCGGCAGCCCTTCCACGCCGACCGATACTTCGGCAACGCTCGTGTTGGGTTCGCTGGAATTTTCGGTATCCACCACTTCGAGGATGATGCGGTGATTACCTGCCATTGTGCCTTCCTTGAAGTTAGCGACAATCGGCACGGTCCACTCCAGCGTACGACCACCGGAACCTGCCACAGCCTCCAGACGATTCGCGTCGTTCACTTCGTTCAGATACCAGTTGTAGATATAGAGTCCATCTTCGCCGGTACCCAGCGCAAAGTCCAGCGCAAAACCGTCATCGGGCGAGGGGTCCAGGCCCAGGTCGGTCAGCGGCAGCGACGCATCCAGCGCGTTAAAGGTCAGCATATCGCCCGGCGTGACCGTCTCGTCCAAATTCACCGTGGTCGAGATATAGGCCAACGGTGCCATATAGGTCGAATTCACCGGGATATAGCTGGTGCTCTCCACCTCATAATCAGCTTCGTCGCCTGCGCCCTGCATCAGATTGCGAATGGTCAGCGCATAGACGGGAATCAACTCGCCCTGGTTAAAGCCAATCGGACCTTCCCAATAGGCCAGGGTGTCGCTGATAATCTCGCGTTCCACCACTTCCGAAGGGGCAACCGGCACATGATCCAGCGAGACAATCTTTTCCAGCACCGAGCTTTCAAACAGCTTCTCGATCACTTCATAGGGCAACACATCCACCATCTGAATGGCCGACGCATCGGCGCCCGAAAGGTCGGCAACCTGGCGATAGCCGCCCATGCCGCCTTCGATGGCTTCCTGATAGAAGGCGGCAGTCCCTACCTCACCGGCAACGCTTGCCGGGACAGAATCGGCTACATACATCTTGAGCTTGGCGCCCGGCCCCATGACCGAGAATTCAACGTTCTGGGTAATCGAAGCGCCGTTGACTTCGCTGGTGACCGGGATGCTGATAATGCGCGAGAAGATCACCTGGTGGTTGAGCGATCCCTGGTCAATGGCCTGGATCGTTACTTCACCGCCCGCGCTGGTGGTCTCTTGCAACTGGGTCAGCGTGGTGCCCAACACTTCAAAGAACTGGGCATCCTTGGGCATCAGATTGTTCTGGGTCAGGAAGCTAGTCGCAATGGCGCGTGCGTCTTCCTGGCTGATCGCCATCATCGCTTCACCCGAAGCCGTCTCCGACTCCTCGGGCAGCTTCCACAGGTTGTCCTTGTCGGCGTGCAGGAACAGACCGTAGTCACTATCCATCTCCAGCTGCCCGTCGGCGCTGTAGATCACGTCACCTTCCTGCAAAATGCGCTGGATCGATGCCGTTTCCGAATCGCCCTCCACATCGGGCTGGCTCATATCCACACCAAAGGCGGAATCCAGTGTCTCCACCCGTTCCTGGCTTTCCGCCAGACTCAGCGGAACCACGTTCAGAACCGGCATTTGTCCATTGGTCTGTGCAATATCGACCGGGCGTGCCGGTTCACTACCCACAGGGTGGGTCAGATACCACTTGGGCCAGTTGACCAGCGTGAACGAATTGTGATTGGCGTGGGTATCGTTGAAATAGGCCTGCTGTTCGGCCAATACACGTGCCACACGCCCCTGCGATTGCAGCTTGTCGGCTGCCTTGAACCAGGCCTGGGTCATGGTATAGCCATCGCGGATATAACGACCGAACTCCACACCGTGGGGCACGTCGTTCATCACCGTCTGGAAGCCCATAATCAGGCGCACGCCGTTCATAGACTGGCCCCAGCCCTGCAAGTTGGAAAGCGGGTTGTCCAGCACATTACAGGCCGCAAAACCGATCCAGTCCAGGTCGCGGTCGCCCCACGCGTTAAGGGCATCATTTTTAGTGACAGTGCGCGGGTTGGGCGAATTGGCGCCGAAGATGATCCCATTGGCCGAACCGTGTCCGGCAAAATAGGCCAGATCGATCGAGTCGATATAGCTATTCTCGCTCCCGCCATTCTGGCTGCGCCGCCAGTCGGTAGACCAGGCGTTGCTATTGCCCCAGACAAACCGCGCCGTCCACGGTGGCGTCGACCAATTGCTCCAACAGCCAAAAAGGTAGAATTTGCAGGTCGAAACCAGCTTGTCGCGCAGCCCCAGTGCATCGGGCCGGGTTGCGGGCAAATCCGAACCACCAGGTCCGGCAGGGTTATAGTCTTCGACCCACCACACACCAAATTCACGGGCAGAGTCGTTAATTCGCCCCTCGCTGGCATCCGGGCCTGCACCCTGGGCAAACGCCGTTGCCGGAATCTGTGACAGGGCCATTGCCAGCACCAGCGCCGCAGTCAGCAGGCGTGGCAGACCTGGCAAAAATCGCCGGGAAAATGCCCCGGAAATTTGCCGGGTTACGTGCGCTGTACTCCATCGTCTTGAACTTTTCATCGTAAATCCCTCCGCTGTAAAAATTAGATTGTGACGGAAACCCAAATTCTGCTACGTGTTCACGTCATGCCACTACATCGTGCTGCCTTGTTAATCTCCTTCCTCACTGATCATCATGGGCACAAAGAGAACCTCCGCGAGCGGCCGCCCCTGGGCTAAAGTCAGAGGAGCCTGCAACGAGTAATAGCGACCTTTATTGTCATCCACCGTTACATTGGCGGAGCCGTCCACCGCCTGGACGAAGTAGCGGGTCTGGGTGGTGGCTGCAATCGTGCCGATCCACTTGCCCGTTGCTTCCTCCAGCGTCAGATCCACACTTTCCCACTGGCCCTGACCTTCGGTGAATGTGATGACCACGCGCACAATACCCGAAATATCCGATACTTCGACTTTGAACGCGCCTGTTCCTGCATTGTCGTGCAAAACTGCATCCACATGGCCGATTTCCGCCAATGTGCGGTCGTCGCTGTCGGAATAGTAGGTTTCGAAATCCATACTATCGAACACGCGCTGCGTGCTGGTCGCCGGATCATACTGGCCCAGCGCCAACACCGCCGTATCACGCACCCCCGGCGCAAACGCGCTGCTTTGCACCGCAAACGGCACCGACGGATACCAGCCGTCGCCTTCCAACGCGGGCGGTTCGAGATTGGGGTCTGTGTATTCATTGACCGCCAGTGCCAGGGGTGCTTCGGCGACCGTATCGGTATAAACGCCGCCTAGAAAGAGCACGCCGCGCAGACTGCCTGCATCGGGCGCAGTCAGATCCCGGAAATAGGCCGGTTGAATCGGCGCGCCTGTCTCATAGACCATGCTGCCATCGCGTGCGGTTTCCAGTTGCACGCGATAGTTGGGGTCGGCGTCTTCCGCATCGCTGCTGCCAAAGGCGCCAAACGAACCCGGCACACCAAAGGCAAAGCTCCCCACCACCAGTTCATCGTTGCTAAATGCACCCGCGCTGGGCAACGTCACGCTCTCCTCCACATCGGGGAACAGATTGCCGTCATCAAAGGTGCCGCCGCTGGTAATCTCGAACATGGGCAAACCGTAGAGCGTGGTCTGCATGAGAATTTTGGCATCATAGCCGCCAAAAGTACGCGCGCGCGACACATAGGCGCGCTTGGCTTCGCTGAGCGACGGGCCAATCTCCGCGCTGGTGCCTGCGGCCAATGCGCGGGTGAAATTGCGCATGAGCGCTTCGGAAAAGACGATCCCGCCGCCGCCCCACCCAAAGCCCGTATTGCCCACAAAATTGGCCCCGCGCCGGGCAAAGGCCTGGGGCAGATCCAGCACATCGGCATCGTTCAAACCGGCATGACAGCCCACACTGTAGACCAGTGTACGCGTGAAGTCGTTGGTCGCATCCAGAATTTCCTGCGCGGTGATGTCGTCATCAGCGGGATTGGGCACGCCCATCGCCAGATGTGTGGAATGGCCGTTAATGGAGATCCACTCATAGCGGTTGGCCGTGGGCGGCCCGTTCAGCATGGCACTGGTGAGCACGTCCCTCGGCCACGCGGCCCCGATAATCGACTCGACCTCTACCCCATCATTGTCGAGCAGCGTGCGATTGAGCGTGGCCGTATCAATCACAAAATCATAGCCCGAAATAAAGGCGTTCTGCGTATCGATCACCGGGTCATCGAGAAAAATGTCGATGATGCCCATGATCTCATCCGGCTCCTGGATCAGCCGCCCCACGGCAAAGTCGGGCAGATAAATCTCGCGTCCGCCCCGCTGATCCGGTTCCAGCGTCGCATAAAAATCATCGGTCAGGATCATATCTTCGGCCAACGCCGCGCGGATGGTCAGGGATACCGCATCCTCCACATATTCATTCTCCTTTTGCAGCAGATTGCCCTCGGGCACACGCAAAAAGGGCAGTGCCCGGTCGTCGCCCACCAACACCAGATAGGTAAGTTCCGGCGCGCCCGCGTGGAATGAAAGAATGGCATTGCGAATGGCCTCGGCCACGGCATTCGCCAGATCATTGTCGGCCAGACTGTCATCGTCGGCTGTCCACGCCGCATAGGCCGCAACCACCACGGGATTCTGATCCAGGCGCAAAATCGCACCCTGCACGCGTTCGTGTTCGGCAAGCTCGCCCAGCTTGGTCAGAATGTCCACCGCCTCGGCCTCGCCATGCAGCGTCGCCATGAGCGCCTGATTCACCACAATCAGAGTCTCCACATCCGAAGGATCAATGTCGGGGGCGGGCGGTGTGGGCAGCGGTGGCGGCGGGGTGGGCGTGGGTGGTGGGGGCGGCGGCGACGTCTCATCAATGCGCAGCGCATACGATGCCTCGCGCCCCAGCACCGCGGGATTATACTGGGTGACCTGGACAAAATAGTCGCCGGTCACGCTGGGGGTAAAGACGATCTGGGCGGCAAGACCTGCACCGGCATCGTCATTTTCCGCCAGAAGCGTGCGGCCGTTGCGGTCATAAAGCCGCAGGACCGTATCGGCATTCGGTCCCAGTTCATCCGTGCGAATGCGATAGGTTGCGCCTGCGCTCGCCGCGAAACGCATCCAATCCTGGTCGCCCAGGGTGCGCGCTGTGGCATCGGCACAAAAATTGCGCGTCATCGGCGTGCCGTCGATGGGCACGCTGCGCGCATCACCCGGGCCATTGTCGGCGACGACGTCCTCCGCGGTTTCTTCTGCGTCATCGGGCACGCAAAAGCCGGTTTCCAGCGTCAGATCATATTGGGTATCGTTGCCCGCAGCCACGGCGCTGACATGGCGCACCATTGCGTAATAGGTGCCGCTTGTGGTCGGCTCGAAGATAATGCGCGAGGCATTCACATAGTTATAGTCGTCGTTCTCGGTAATCTTCGTGCCCTCGTCATCGTAGAGCGACAACACCGTATCCGCCACTGCCCCCAGATTGCCCGTTTTCAGCACATAGACCTGCCCCGCGTCCAGTTCAAACTCGACCCAATCCTGGTCGCCGGCGGGACATGCATTGCGCGTTTGCGCCGGACCCAATGTCAACGGCTTGGCCTGGGCACGCGTGCCGTCGTTTTCAAAGTCGTCGGGGCTGCACGCCGACGCCACCACGGTCAGATCATAGGTTGCATTTTCGCCAAAGCGGTCGGTATCGGCATTCACAAGGTGCGCATAATAGACCGTGTCTTCGGCGCTGGTCAGCTCTACCCGCGTATTGCCCTGGGCGGCGCGTTCCAGACTGCGCGCCTTCTGGCACGATTCAAAAAGTGTAATCACGGGATCGATGCCCGGCCCCCGGTTCGAGGCGTCGACGGCAAATGACTCCCCGGCGCGCACGGCAAATTTGACCCAGTCCACATCGCCCGGCGTCTGAAAGAGCCGGCTTTGCGCCGTGCCGCTGGTGCCGATTTCCCGCGCCTGCCCGCACGCGTCATCGGGTTCAAACTCGTCGGAGACCGCAGATTGCACCCCCAATGAGAGATCGTAACGCGTCAGCGGTCCCAACCCGTCGCTTTCCTCTTCGTTCACAATCTGGGCATAGTAGACGCCGTTGACCGGCGGCTGCCAACTCACCGTGGGCGCAGGCCCACCGACCGCCTGATCTGGTGTGCCCGCATAGACCACAATACGCGGGTCGGCGTGGAATGCGGTATTGGCAGTCGCCGAAGTCGCCAGGGTATAGGTCAGTCCGCTAAATGCCGTAAACTTGATCCAGTCTTCATCACCACCCGGCGCGGGTTCCCCCTCGACCGGGTGACAGAAACTGCGCGCCTGGGTCGCACCCGGCGCAATCGAACCGGCCGTTTGCGAACTGTTGTCGGCTTCAAACTCATCAACTTCGCACTCGACCCCAACACACAGGGGCAGGCTCACCAGATTGTTGCTGCGATCCACATCGTTAACCTGCTCGTCGCGATCTACCCACACATAAATCACATGGTCACAGCCTATCGAATCGAACGTTTCGGTGCGACTGGCAGGCGCAAGCGTTGTATTTGCCGGCGCACCCGGTAGGCCAAAGGGCCGCCCCTCGGTATCCATATCGGGCGGCTGATCCGCCGGGTTGACATAGAGATAAGCCGTAAATGCACCCGCCGCCACATTACCGCGATTGCGTACCAGAAACTCCACGGTCACTTCTTCATCCACCTCAGGCGTCGCCGGATTCACGCGAATCTCCACCGTGAGATCGATCCCCGATACCTGACCCAGCGGCGCGGCAGAAACGGGTTCGGCGCGCCAGCCCAGGCTGAATAGCAACAGCACAAGCAAAGCTGGACCCAGCAGGAGTATCAACCTCATAGATGATCGTCGTCGCGTGCGGTTCATGCTTACCTCGTATATATTTCGTATGTATTTCAACTGTATATCAACACAGATTGCGCTGTCTGCGGAGTGGTTCCGTCAACCATCCTAGCCCGCGCGCCGACAATTTCCCCGTCAGGCAGCCGACATCTTTCCACCAAACGACCGATTCGGCAGTGATCCGCGCCTAATCGTTCATCACCTGCGGTGCAAAGAGCCGTTGGCCCAGGGGCACATCGCCTTCGCGCACCGGCGTGGCGTGGATACCCACCCGATCCTGGGCATAGAAGATGATGCGATAGTCGCCCTCTTCGACAAAGCCGTTGGTATAATCGAAGCGATAGAGGCCCGGCGTCTCTTCCACTGTCTCCAGCCGCACCAACGGCACATTCAGGTTAAGTGTCACCTCGCCCGGTTCGGCAAATCCCGGCGGATAGACGGCAGCCCAGACCAGCCGCAATGCCTCGGCGCCCGGCTCGACCTGGGCAGTGAGCACGCCCGACCCGCCGTCTATCTCTACATTGGTGGCGGTGATGCGCGGCCGAATGGATGAGAAGAAACTGGTCACCGTGCGCTGATCCGCGATATTGCCATCGCCACCACTAAACGTGCCGTCCGCATTGTCATCCAGCCACGGCGACTGATCCACACCCGCCAGCGCGACCGCGGTCAGCCCTTCATCAAAACAGGCCTTGATACTCTGACTATCGGCCAGACACGAGAAGAACGTATCGGAGAAATACGCGCCATCCGCCGAAGCATAGGCATTGTTCACGCGTCCGGTTGATGTGACCACCACGCGCCCCGTGCGCGCCAGCCCGTTGCCCGGCGCCTGGTTCTCGCCTTCCAGATTATCCAGGAAGCTGCCCGACTGGCACGCTTCGATGAAGATATTGACCTCATCCACATCGGTCTCGTCTTCCAGTTCTTCAATCCAGCCGTTCAGCTCGGCAGGCGTGATGATGTTGCCTGCGCTACAGCCTGTGACACAGTATTTGTCGGCAAAGCCATGATCCATGAGATAGAGGAAGAACGGCTGATCGGGTCCCACCCGGCTTTTGGCCCAGGTGGTGATGGCCTCTTGCACAGCCGCGGGGCTCAAAGGCACATTGCGGGTATCGGGGATGCCGTCGCCGGTCGCGTCCTGTCCCACCGGCGCCAGATAGTAGATATCGTCATCGGTATATCCTGCACTGCGGAACACCCGATAGGCGCGATTGGCCGCGTTGTAGATGTTGGTTTGCAGGCCAAAGGTCTCGTTGTGCCCTGCCACAATGATCACCGCACCCGGACTTTCGCCCAGGCGGATCACCTCTACATTGTAGGTCGTGGTGTTATTGGCTTCGTCAAAAACCTGGATCTCCAGCGGATTCGAGCCGATGCGCAGAGGCACATCTTCTACCCGGAATTCGGACGCGCCATCTGCCAGGCTGAAATCGGTCTTTTCCTGGTGCAGCCCGCCATTGTGCACGCGCACTCGGCTCAGATTGTTGCCTGCATCCTGGGCTGCGCCGCTGACGGTGAGCAGGGGCGCAGTGGTGGTATAGATGCCGCTGAGCGCAGGCTGCATGGTGCTGATCACCGGATCGGTGTTGTCGGTTGGTTCTGCCGGGCGACAGGGAATCTCGCCCGAAGGCGCGCTTTCGTTGCGCGAGAAGTCCAGGGCCTGCACCATCAGCAGATAGGTCGTGTCCTCGGTCAGACCGTCCAGTTCTACAAACGTATTTGTCGCGCCTTCGACATCGCTGGTGCCCGTGTCGGTGGCGGCTTCGTTGCGGAATGTGACGCGATAGGCCGCAGTGTCGAATTCACCGCTGCGCTGCCATTGCAGCGCGACCGTGGTGGGATTCAAGGCCAGGCAGCGTAAATTGGTGGGCGGCGCGGGCGGCACAGTGTCC
>JBBDIO010000199.1:16449-17739 GCA_040880365.1 Litorilinea sp. | reverse complement strand
CACGTTTACGGCGTGCGACATGATGGTGGCAACGGGCGCACCGGAAGCCAGCATATTGCCCGGCGCGGCTTGCACGCGCAGGATCACACCTGTC
Organism: Litorilinea sp.; assembly: GCA_040880365.1. Lineage (GTDB taxonomy): Bacteria > Chloroflexota > Anaerolineae > Caldilineales > Caldilineaceae > JBBDIO01. The sequence continues at coordinate 17,645 of JBBDIO010000199.1, read as the reverse complement.
ATCGGCGCGCGCACCGTCGCTTTATCCAGCTGCAATTGGGCCAGATAGAGCGCGGCTTCGGCCTGGCGCACCTGCGCTTCGGCGGCCTGGATCTGGGCCTGGGCGGGTCCCTCTTCAATGCGTTCGAGCTGGGCGCGGGCCTGGGCCAGTTGCGCGTATGCGCCTGCTATGACATCGGCGGTCGCGCCCAGCAGCAGTTTATCGTATTGGGCCTGCGCGGCTTCCAGGCTCAATGTGGCCTGTTCCAGTTGCAGACTTTCGGGCAAAGCGCCAATAAGTGGACTCCAGGCAACCTGATCATAGGCCGCCTGGGCGCGGGAAACCGCGGCCTGGGCCTGGCGCAGTTGGGCTTCGGCCACCGTGATGTCCTCGGCGGTTGGTCCTTCCAGCGCGCGTTTATAGGCGGCATCGGCCGCGGCTACGGCCGCGCGCGCGGCCTCAATCTCGCTGTCGTTGGCGCTCTCGTTGAGCAATTCGCGTTGCGCCTGCGCGGCTTCCAGTCCGGCCAGCGCCTGCGCGCGCTGGGCTTCCAGCGTAGAGTTGTCGATGCGCACCAATACGTCGCCCGCGACGACGCTCTGTCCCACTTCGATGGGCACTATCAACGCCATGCCTGCCACTTCACTGACAATACTCACCTGCTCATCGGCGACGATTTCGCCTGCATAGCTGCCGGCTGCGCTCTGTCCCGTGCGCGCCGCTAGGGCTACCGATGTTTGACTCTCTGCTTGCCCGGTCGTGGAGGAAGTAGCCGCCGCTTGCCCGGTTGCCGACGATTCTGATTCGGAGCCGGTGTCAGAGCCGGTGCCAGAGTCGGTGTCGGTGGTGGTGCCGTTCTCGCGGTCGGTGTCGGATTGCGGTGCAGGCTGCTGGAACCCCGGTTGATAAGTCGGCGCGTTAAATGGCTCTGGGGTGGGGGCCGCCTGCCCAAATTCGCACGCTGTGAGCACAAACATGAGCGCGCCGATCATGAGCAGTGTGCCGGCGCGGCGGCTTTGCATCGGGCGCGGTGCATGGCCCTGTCGTTTCATTGTGACCCAATTCATAGTGGGAAATATCAATTCTCGTTTTGGCGCGTGCGCCCGATGGGGGGAAGACACGGTGATGGCCGTGGCGGGATTCAGGTTGGGTATCCGTGTAGACATGATGATCCGGGGCTGGCTAGTTCGGGATAGCCGGCGCATGATCCGGGCACG
>JBBDIO010000199.1:0-16349 GCA_040880365.1 Litorilinea sp. | reverse complement strand
ACATGATGATCCGGGGCTGGCTAGTTCGGGATAGCCGGCGCATGATCCGGGCACGGCGGATTGGTCATAATGCCATGCGCCATCAGGGCCACGATGTGTTCGATCACGGTTTCATCAATGTCGGTTTCTTCGAGAATCAACTGATGGACCACAAAACCCTGGAGGATTCCCAGCAAGCTCAATACCGTCAGATCCACATTGACGGCACGCACTTCGCCCGCCTCGATACCCTGGTGAATGAGTGCGCCAATCGGTCGCAGGAGTTCGCTGCGGTATTTTTTCAAGATTTCGCTGAATCGATCGTCCAATGCCGGGCTTTCGCGTAGCGCCGACATAATCACCAGGCGGCGTTCGCGCTGGAGATCAAAATAGACGTGCACCAGCGTGCGCAATTTTTCGGCAAAGGTGCCCGATTGCGCCACAATGCGCAGTAAGTGGTCGCGCACGACAAGGATATCGCGTTCCAGTACATTCAGATAAATTTGCCGTTTATCTTGGAAATGGTGGTAAATTGTGCCTTTTGCAATCCCGCTGGCACGCGCCAGTTCGCGCATGGAAAGCCCGGCAAACCCGTGTTCCATGATCAACTTTTGCGCAGAGTTCAGAACAATTTCCTTGGAGTCCAATTCGCGCGGGGTGTGTCTGCCGTCGCTGCCGGATTGGTCGTTTATCGAGGAGACAATCGCCATGTTCGTTGCTCCTTTTTCAGATATGTCTGATTGATTGCTGTTATCATAGATGCTTGTTCATACAGATTCCACAGAGACTGCACGGAGACTGCACAGCGCCATAATCCTGCGCAACTCGTGATAAAATTCAACCGTGCTAAAATCTACCTAAAGATGTGCCAATGTTTGACAGAATGCAGGGATAAAGTCATAATTCCTGCACTCGACCGAACGGTCGGTCGAGTGGATTTTAAGGGATGTGCGGAAGGTTTGTCAATTGTCGGCCGCGGTATGTGTGTAAATCAACCTTACCTTTCACACACCGTTAAGCAGTCCTTTTTTATTATATGGATTTTCCAAACAGGTCGCGCACCTGCGCCACCCACAGAACCGTATAGCTCTATCGCACCGGGAATCGCATAGCAATAGAGCTATATTGGTAACGCGCAGGGGCAAGAAAGCAGGCTGGGTTCATGAAGCTGGGCAGTTGGTCTAGAATTCTATTAGCAATCGTTTTTGCTGCACTCATTGGCGTCGGTGGATTCATGCCTCAGGATGCAGGCGCGCAGACTGCCGGTGGCGAGGAAAGCGGCGCATCTGGCGTTACTCAAGAGGGTGTATTGGCGATTGTGGGCGCAGCGGATGTGGGGCTTTTCACCAGCCCAGGCGGAGAACGACTGCGCTCGTTAAATGCCGGCGCAGTGCTCAACGCGGTGGGGCGCACGCCCGATGGCCTGTGGATTGTGGTGGCAACCGATGATGGTATGGCCGGCTGGGTTCAAGTGGATGATGTTGTGATCTTTGGGGTGCAACAACTGCCGGTTATGATGGAGGACGAGGGTGGGGAACTGCCTCAGGGGGGTGCGGCCGCACCTTTGCCCACCGTGACGCCAACCCCAACCGCTACGCCCACGCCGCTGGCGACGGCAACTCCCACGCCTGCGCCTACCGCCACCCCGACAGCTACGTCTGCACCTTTGTCGGTGGCCGGTGTGAACCCGACCGCCGGAGGGACGTTGCCGGCATCCATGCTCCAGGGCAACGATCGACGTGCCGCACAGGCTGTGGTCGCAGTGGTGCGCGGCGGCGGGGCGAATCTCTATGCCCAGCCCAATGGCACCCAGGGTACTCCGATTGCGACCGGCGTTGCCCTTTCGGCAGTGGGGCGCACACCGGATAGTACGTGGCTCTATGTCGCGGCAGTCACGGGTGAAACCGGGTGGGTAGAACATGCGCGCGTGGTGGTCTTCAACGTGGAAACGCTGCCGATTGCCGACGCAGACACGGACCTGGAAATGGCGGATGACGCTGCGCCTGATGATGTAGATGGTGATGGGGGTGTCGATCCGGCTACCGGCGAGGACAGCAGTGGGGCGGAGCCTGGCAGCATCACCGTGCCGGGCGAAGAACCTGGCGCGATGACTGCGCGCGTGAGCGTGACCGACAGTCGTCTGAATGTGCGTGCCGGTCCTGGGACTACCTATGTCATCATTGGCAAGGCCGACCCCGGTGATAGTTACGATGCGATTGGCCGCAATGCCGATGCCAGCTGGATCATGTTGGCGACGCCCGACGTGGCTACGGGCTTTGGCTGGGTATCTGCCGAATTTGTAGAGCTGAGTGGCGATGCGTCGGCTTTGCCGCGCGCGACGCAAACCGCGCCGGAGAGCGCCGCGCTTGCCACGCCCATGCCTGTCGCGACCGCTGTGGATTCTTCGGATGTCGATGCGTCTGGGGCAACAGACCTCGTACCCACCCCACGCCCCGCCTTGGTTGCAGGTGCAAGTCTGCCGACCCCTACCCCAGCTACCGAAGGCGCGGCAGACGTAACGCCCCGTGCCGAAAGCGCTGGGCTGGCGGGCAGGCTGGTCTTTCACGGCACACCGGGCGGCGATATCTATGTCTATGATCTGGCATCGGGCGCGCTGCGTCTGTTGAGCGGCGGCTTCGATCCGAATGTTAGCCCCGATGGCAGTACCGTGGCCTTTACACGGCTGGGGGGCGAGAATGGCCTCTATCTGATCAACATGGATGGCAGCAATCTGCGGCGCATTACTTCTGTGGATGAGACACCGCGCGCGCCTAGTTGGAGCCCCGATGGCGAATACATTGTGTTCAGCCGGGTCACAGGCACCGAACCGTGTCGCAATGTGGGGTTTGGCATCTGTCTGCCCGATAATCCCTACAATCCGTTCCTGGCCGATTTCCCGTTGGTCAACGAGCCAAATTTTGGCCTCAGCCGGGTGGATTATAACGGCGAAAATTTCCGAGACCTGCCCGCGCTCAACTCGGCCCGTGCGCCCGACTGGACGCGCAACGGCGTGCTCTATCAGTCTAAAGCTGGCATCGAGCTGACCCAGGACGAGGATGTGACCACCGAAAGTGTTATCCAGTCGCAGTTTAATGGTTCGCCCAAGTGGCAGCCGCACGCGGCGAATGGTTCCGGCGGTGACTGGATTGTCTACCATAGCCGGCAGGGCAGTCACTGGCAGATTTTTCGGGCGCGCCCCGATGGCAGTGGCGTAGCAGCCCTAACCCGTCCCGAGACGACGCTGGTAGATGTATTGCCCAGCAATGTGAATCCGGTGTGGAGTCCCGACGGGAGTCAGATTGTCTTTCTGAGCAATCGCATCGGGGGTCCCGATGGCGTGGGGCCGTGGCGCTTGTGGGTGATGGATGCGGATGGCGGCAATCAGCGCCCGTTGCCCATCGATGTGCCGATGGAGTTTGGTTTTGGACCCGAGCAGATGGTGGACTGGACGCGCTAGGTTGAGTGGGTGGGGCTGGGTTACTCCTCCACGGCAATCTCGGCGCGCAGCATTTGTGTATCGGGGATGCGCTCGATCTGGAAGCCCAGTTTCTCGCACACCCGGCGCATCCCCGTGTTTTCGGGCATGATCTCGGCCATCACGCGTTCGATGCCTTCATCTCTGGCAATTTCCAGGAGGCGGGTCAGAAGTTCGGTGCCCAGGCCGGTGCCCTGAATTTCGTCGATGACCTGGATGGCAAACTCGGCATCGTTGGTGCCGTGCAACTTGGTCAACTGGCCGTGGGCGATGATCTCGTTGCGACCAGTTTTGGGCTGGGGGCGCACGGCCACCAGGGCGATTTCACGGTTGAAATCGACGAAGCACATCCGCATCATCTGTTCGTGCGAAGTCAGACTGCTGACCGACACGGCATGGAAATAGCGCAGATAGATGTTGTGGGGCGAGAGATTCAGGGTAAAGGCCATCATCATCGGCTCGTCTTCGGGCTTGATGGGGCGAATCTCAACCGTGTCGCCGGTGCTGAGTTCGAAGGGCGACGCATACTGCACGGGATAGGGCCGAATGGCGGGGCCGGGGAGATCGGCGTCGGCAACGTCGGCGGGGTGGAGCACAATGCGCGCATCCAGCGCGACAATGCGTTCGGGCGATGCCAGCAGTGGGTTGATGTCGATTTCCTTGATGCGCGGTTGTTCGACAACCAGATTGCTGAAGCGTACCAGCAGGCGTTCCAATGCCTGGAGATCTACTGGCGGTCGCCCGCGCACTCCTTGCAACGCTTCGTAAATGCGGGTTTCTTCCATCATGCGCCGCGCCAGTGTCGTGTTGAGGGGGGGCAACGCCAGCGCGCGGTCGCGAAAGACTTCGACCAGCGTGCCACCTGTGCCAAAGAGCAACACGGGGCCGAATTGTTCATCCTGGCTGCTGCCCACGATTAGCTCATAGCCATCCAGTTTTTCCATAGGCTGTACCGTAACATCCTGGAAATGCCCTTCACCTTCGCGACTGTTTACCGTATCACGTATGAGGTTATAGGCCGTGCGCACGGCATCCGCATCTTTCAGGTTGAGCTGTACGCCGTTGACATCCGACTTATGGGTAATGGTCTCGGAATTTAGCTTGAGCACCACGGGATAGCCGATTTCATCGGCGCGGGCGACGGCATCGTCGGCAGAATCGGCCAATACCGTTTCTACAGTAGAAATGCCATACGCTGCGAAGATCTGCTTGGATTCAAACTCGGTCAGAATCGTGCGCGCTTTGGCGTGCACGGCTTCGATCAGGCGGCTGGCCTGTTGGCGGTCGGTGGCTTCCTTTTGACTGGTGGATGCCAGCGCGGGCGTTTCGTAGATGGCGCGCAGGTTGTCGGCATAGCGCCACATATAGTTGAACGCGCGGGCCGCAGTATCGGGGAAGTCAAAGGTAGGAATATTGGCCCGATTCAGGACATCGACCCCCGCCGCCACTTCGGGGCCGCCCATCCAACTGGCGAGCACAGGCTTCTTGGATGTGGCGGCGGCGATGCGCAAGCGTTCTGCGGTCTGGGTAGGATAGGTCATATCCTGGGGCGTGAGGATGACCATCAGGCCATCGCTTTCGGGGTTGGATATGGCGACTTCCACCGATTTGGCATAGCGTTCGGGATCGGCATCGCCCAGGATGTCGATGGGGTTGCTGTGGCTCCAGTGCCGAGGCAACAGCTCATCAAATTTCGCCATCGTTTCGTCGGAGATGGTGGCCAATTGGCCGCCACCTTCGACCAGGGCGTCGGTCGCCAATACACCGGGACCGCCGGCGTTGGTCAGGATGCTGAGGCGCGGCCCGCGCGGGCGCGGTTGTTTGGCCAATACTTCGGCCATGCCAAAGAGCTGGGCGAGATTGTCTACTCGCAAGACGCCACAGCGCCGGAACGCGGCATCGAGAACGGCGTCGCTCCCCGCCAGCGAACCCGTGTGTGAAGCCGCTGCCGCCGCGGCCGCGGCCGTCCGCCCGGCCTTGATGACGATGATGGGTTTGGTCAGCGAGACTTCGCGCGCCGCCGACAGAAATGACTGGGCATTGCCCACGGTTTCCATATAAATGACGATGCTCTTGGTGCGACTGTCGTCACCCAGATAGTAGATGAGGTCGCCCCAGTCTACATCGAGCATGGAGCCAATGGAGACGAATGAACTGAATCCCACATGCTCGCGGAAACTCCAGTCGAGCACGGAAGTGCACAGCGCGCCGCTCTGGCTGATGAAGCCCACATTGCCGGGGCGCGCCATGCCTTTGGCAAAGGTGGCGTTGAGGCCGGTCAGCGGACTCATGACCCCCAGACAGTTGGGGCCGATGATGCGCATTTTGGCATCGCGCGCGCGGCTGAGGATTTTTTCTTCGAGCTGTGCCCCGCGTCGGCCAATTTCCTTGAAACCCGCAGAGATGATAATCGCACCCTTGACGCCCGCTTGTACGCACTCTTCGATAATGCCGGGCACCGACAACGCAGGCGTAACCACCACCGCCAGATCCACCTGGCCCGGTACATCGGCAATTTTGGGATAGGCATGAATGCCCAATACACTGGATCGATTGGGGTTAACGGGAAAGACCGCGCCGCCAAATGGATGGCTAATCAGGTTCCAGAGAATTGTGCGCCCGACGCTGCCTTCTCTTTCGGTAGCACCAATGACGGCAACATTGCGCGGTGAAAAAATGGCATCCAGCGGATGTCGCCGGTATGTGGATACTACTGGATCGCTCATGCTGACTCCTGTTTCATGAATCTGGAGGATGCAGCCTTTGGACGTCGCTGCGTTTCGCGGGACGAATGCGATTACCTGGGTTAGGATTTTAGCATAGGGCACAGGAGGCAACAACGGGGCAATTGCCCTCTGTTCTGCAGGACAGGTACCAGCAGGTAGATTCAGCTGCTGAGTTTGGCGTGACGTTGACAGGGATGGGATGTGAAGAAAAAGCAGGGGCCGGTGCGTGATTGCCACACACCGGCCCCTGTGCTATGTAACCAGATGGAGAATTAATTGCCCCACATTTGGGTCAATTTTTCTTTTTCCTGCAACTCGATGAGCGGGATGGTTGTGTTGAACGGGTACTCACCCGTGAAGCAGGCATTGCAATAGCCGGTCTCGGCTTGCAACGCCTCCATCATGCCGCTGATGGTCAGATAGGCGAGGGAGTCGGCGCCGATATGGGCGCGAATCTCTTCCCGGCTCATGTTGGCGGCGATCAGGTCGTCCTGGGTTGCCATGTCCACACCCATGAAGCAGGGGAATTTGATAGGCGGACACGCCACGCGTACATGCACTTCGCGCGCGCCGGCCTTGCGCAACATCTGCACCAGGGGGCCAGATGTGTTGCCGCGCACAATCGAGTCATCGACCATGACGACCCGCTTGCCCGCCAGGTTGTTGGGGAGCGGGTTAAACTTCATGGCGACCCCGATCTTGCGCAATTGATCTGTCGGCTCGATAAAGGTGCGCCCGATATAGCGGCTTTTGATTAGCCCTTCGCTATAGGGGGTGCCACTGTGCTGGGCATAGCCGATGGCGTGGGGGGTGCCCGAATCGGGCACGGGAATTACGATATCGGCATCGACGGGGGACTCTTTTGCCAACTGGCGGCCTAGTTTCTGGCGCACTTCGTGGACAAGCATCCCCCCCAGCATACTGTCGGGGCGGGCGAAGTAGATTTGCTCGAACGTGCAGAAGGCCAGTTTTTGCGGCGGCGCGCCCTGAAGGATCTCGTACCCATCTTCGTCGATGCGAACCACCTGGCCCGGCTCCAGTTCGCAGATCATTTCGGCGCCGATGGCGGCAAAGGCGCAGCTTTCCGAGGCGAGGACGTGTCCTCCGTCGAGTTTGCCCAACACCAGGGGGCGCAGCCCCCAGGGATCGCGGATCCCATAGACGGCATCCCTGGTGAGTACGGTCAGGGTATAGGCGCCTTCGATGCGCGCCATGAGGACGCGGATGCGGGATATCCAGTCGGTGCCGCGCGCGCCTGCCATGAGGTGAATGATCAGCTCGCTGTCGGTCGAAGTCTGCAACCCGACACCGCGTTCTAATAGATCGCGCCGGAGTTGCGGTGCATTGATCAGGTTGCCGTTGTGGGCGATTGCCAATGGCCCATCCATCGTTTCCATGATATAGGGCTGGGTATTGCGCAACTTGGTGGAGCCGGTAGTCGAATAGCGTGTATGCCCAATTGCCATATGGCCTTTGAGGTAGTGCAGGTTTTCCTCGTTAAACACCTGGGACACCAACCCCATGCCTTTGTGCACATTGGCGGTGTGACCATCACACGCGACGATGCCCGCGCCTTCCTGGCCGCGGTGTTGTAGCGCATAGAGGGCAAAAAAAGTGCGCCTGGCTGCTTCACGGCCTGGCGCAAATATGCCAAAAACGCCACATTCTTCGTGGGGTTTGTCGTCCGCATAGTCGCGAACGGTGTCGTGTCCCTCCTGGTACTGTTTGGTGGGAAACATGCGTATTTTATCTCCTTGGCCCGTAGACTCCGCTTTCCCCGGTCATTCGAATCCAGGCGTAGCAACGCTTACCGCCACCACATCCCCCGAATTCACTATCCTGATTTTAACATACGCGGCGATAAATACCCTGTAAAATTAATCCGTACGCGCAGCAATGGGCACGACAGGCAGGCAGGCGACTGAAAACCGGGTGGGCGCTGGTTTGGAGAACGGCTGGCGCCGTCAATGCACCAAATAATATGCCGGATAAATGTGCCGGATAATATGCTGGAAAACGGATTACAGCCGCCCTAGCAGGCCGTAGACCACGATCCCAAAATATTCGCGCAGAACACGGGTCGAGATTTCCAGATATTCTACACTGGGCAGCAGGTGTAGAAACCGTTCACCCAGGTCGGGGCGACTGGTGCGATTGGGATCGCCGTGGGTCGTCACAAAGTCCACGGGCGCAGGCAGCACCGTATAGCCCAGATTTTCGAAGATTGCCACGCTGCGCGGCATGTGCATGGCCGAGGTCACCAGAATAATGTCGAGCGGGGATGCATCTGCTTCTGTGGCAAGACTCTCCAGCAGCGCACGCGTATAGACGGCATTATCATAGGTGTTCTGTGCGGCATCTTCCAACAGAATGTTATGGGCAGGGACGCCCATGAGCATGAGCAGTTCTTGCATACCGCTTGCTTCGGAAGTGGTGGAGCCAAGCCAGACGATGCTGCCGCCGCTGACGACGACGCGCGCCGCGTGGCCCTGTTGATAGAGCCATGCGCCGAAAATCAGGCGGTCGCCGGCTTCGTTTACTTCGGTGAGCGGGCGGGGCGCTTCGCGCACACGCGTGCCGCCGCCCAGCACCACCACGGTGGTCGCGTCGGGCCAACCGGCAGGCGGTTGATACTGCGCTTCCAGCGTGCGAGCCAGGCCATACGCAAACGACTGATTGCTGAACAGCAGCAGAATGACCAGAGCCAGAACTTCGCAGGTGGTGCGCCAGGCCAGACGGCGACGCAGCAGCAGCGCAAGGCCGATCAGCAGCAGTGCCAGACCTAATGGATAGACAAACAGGGGGGCGAGTTTGGAAAGATAGAGTAGCATGAGTGGGCTAGCCTTGCGCCAGCGGGGGCGTATAGATACGCACTACCACTGTATCCGTCGCGCTGGCGGCATCGACCGTGTGGGAGGCATCGACCGTGTTGGTGACCGATGCCTCCAGCGTATAGTCGCCCATTGTGGCAGGCAGTAGCGTCCACGCCACGCCGGTCAGATCCAGCCCGTCAGCTTCGGCCCGCGGCCCGTGTATAGCGTCTAGCGGTGCATCGCGCACCGGCGCGGCTGTGGCTGTCATGGCGCTATCCGGCTCTGCATTGTGCATCACCGTGCTGTGTTTCGTGCTGTGGATCACCGCGGGGTCGCCCTGGGTGTGCAGGCAGGCCGCACCTTGTAACACGCCCAAAATTTCGAAGGTCGCGCCGTCGGTGCTTCCGCTTACTTTGCTGCCCGGCGGCATGTGCAGCCGCTCGACCCGGAAATAGGGTGAATCGCCAATGCACGCTATGCGCACCGCAGGGTCCAGATAGAGGTCACAATTTTCGACGGATAGGGGGTGGACCAGGCCGGGGCGCACCAGATCAAAGTCCAGCACTTCCAGGGCCTGGGCGATGTGAGTTTCGCGGGGCCGGCCCCAGTCGTAGAGGCGATAGGTGGTATCGCTGTTTTGCTGGATTTCCGCCACGATGATCCCCGGTCCCAGGGCGTGAACCGCGCCGGCAGGCACAAAGATCACGTCGCCGGTTTGCACGGTGACGCGCTGTAAGGTTTGTTCGATGTCGGCGTCCCCGTTGCCCCCGTCCTCGTTGCTCCCAGCATCATTGCCGTTGAGCGCATTTTGTGCCGCGGCTTCCAGCGCATTTTGCACCTCGATACGCGAAATTGCCCGACTGAAGCCATAGATGAGCTGTGCATCGGGTTCGGCGTGGAGCACGATCCACATTTCGGTCTTGCCCAGGTCGCCGGCGTGGGCCGCGGCATATTCGTCATCGGGATGCACCTGTACCGAAAGCCAGCGTTGGGCATCCAACAGTTTGATCAACAGGGGAAAACGCTGGTCGGCTGCCGCCTGACGGTTGCGCGTGCCCAGCAGATCTACGCCATAGGTTTCAACTGCCTGCGCCAGGGTCATGCCGGTCAACGGGCCATTATTGATGGCGCTGTTGCCGTTGGCGTGGGCCGCGATTTCCCAGCTTTCGGCCACGGTTCCGGGTGGCAGCGCGCGTCCCAAAATACGTTCCAGGTTGCGTCCACCCCATATATAGTCTTTGAAAATGGGCGCGAAGGTGAATGGATATCCGTGCAGATCGGGCGCGGGGATCGTGGGCTGTGAGCCGGGGGGATCGATGGTCAGATCTTCGGGGAAGGGAGGCAGATCGAGCATCTTGCGCCACACATAGACGGCGAGCAGTTTGAGCGTGCCCATCACCGGGGCCGCAAGCACTGCGCCCAGCAGGCCGGCTAGCGATGCGCCCATGAGTACTGCAATGATGACCAGCAGCGGATGCAGATTCACCGAATCGCCCACCAGACGCGGCACCAGAATATTGCCCTGAACCTGCTGGATGAGAATCATCACGCCCAGAACAATCAGCGCATAGGGGACGGGGGCCAGACCCCAGGGCGGGGTCTGAAACAAGGCCACTACGACCGCCACACCGGCACCAATCACAGCCCCGATAATAGGCAGAAATTCGAGCACGCCCGACACGATGCCCAGCCCCAGCGCGTTGTTGACGCGTAGCAGGCTCAACGCAACACTGACCACGCCAAAGATCACCAGGGCGAGAATCACTTGCCCGCGCAGATAGGAGTTCCAGATGCGCAGGGTATCGAGAATAAGCCGGTCGGCATCTTTTCGATAGCCGGGCTGATTCGCCATATCGCTGATAAACTGTCCGATGCGGGGGCCTTCCATCGAGATGTAAATGGAGATGAAAAAGACGGTGAAAGCCGTTCCCAGCGTGCTGAGCGTGGCCTGGGCGGCGTCTGCCAATGCAAGTGTGCTCTGCCCCAGAATCTGCTGGAGCAGGGTGCGCGCCTCATTCGCAATCGCGTTCCAGTCGATGAGATCGCTGAGGGCCTGGAATGAAAGCTGGTAGGGTCCGAGGGTTAAGGTAACATCCGCCCACTGATTCGTGATGTCCTGCGCCTGTTGCACAATGCGCGGAATCAGATCGGGCAAGGATACTGCCAGGCGCGTTGCCTGGTCGACCGCGACCAGGCCGATGGCAACCGTTCCCCCCAGAAAAAGCAGCAGAATTGTGATGTAGACGGCAATCACCACGTAGGTACGATGTACGTTGAGACGATAATTCAGAAACCGGATCAACGGTTGCAGCAGATAGGCCAGCATCCCCGCCATGGTGAGGGGCATGATTAGAAACTGAAACCGCCAGATGATCAGCGCTGTGAGGATTAGAAATGTGCTGGCGATGATGGCTTTGGTGGTAGCACCCCAAGGCGGTGATTCATGTTGTGATGATTCATGCCGCGGTGATTCGTGCTGCTGCGATTTGTGAGCAGGGGGTGTCATTGCTTTTTTAACCCCGCCACGCTCGCCAAAAGTCGTTTGATCCCCACGCCGGGAAATGCCACGGTCACTTCTTCTTCGCCGCCGACGCGGTTGCTTTCGATGACGGTGCCCACCCCAAAGGTGGCGTGCTTCACGCTGTCGCGTCGCTTGAATTGAGTGGGCGGCGATTCCGCTTTGGCGGCAGGGCGGGCGGGACGACGCTTGCCACCGTCGGGCGACCAGTATTGGGCGTTGTTGCCCGTGCCGGAACTGGTGGCGCTACCCGTATTGCCGCGCGCCCCCGCGCCGCCCTGGGCATTTTGGCGCGCAGTGCGACTGTTCGATCCCCAGTCGGTATTGCTATTGCCGCCGCCATAGCTGCCCGCACGGCTCCCACTGCGCCGATTAGTGCCGCGGCTTTGGCCGCTTTCTCCCCAGCTTACTTCGCGGGTATAGGCTGCGGCCCGGCGGTCGCCGCGTTTGACCATCCCACGCAACAGAGGAGCAGGGATTTCTTCGAGGAAGCGGCTAGGCTCTTGCATCTCGCTGCCGCCCCACAGGCTGCGGCGCATGGCGTGCAACAAGTAGAGGCGTCGCATGGCGCGCGTGATGCCCACATAGCAGAGACGGCGTTCTTCGTCCATGTCTTCGGTTTCGCCACTTTCCACGCTGCGGCTATGGGGCAGCAAACCTTCTTCCAACCCCACCATAAAGACGACGGGATATTCCAGCCCCTTGGCGGTGTGGAGCGTGAGCAGCGTCACCGCGCCGCTGTCATCTTCCAGCTGATCGGCATCGCTCACCAGGCTCACCTCTTCTAAAAAGCGGGAGAGCGCGGATTGGTCTTCTTCCAGCCCCAGCATGTGGGGCGTGTATTGGGCGGCGACGCCGCGCAGTTCCTGCACATTGGCAAACCGTTCTTCGCCCTCGTCGGTGCCATCGCGCAGGGAATCGGTATAGCTCGAATCGAGCATGATCATGTCCAGCACTTCGGCCACATGTTCATAACGTTCCTGGCGGGCAAAATTCACCCACTTTTCCAGAATTTCGGCGAAATTGACCAATGCGCCTTCGGCACGACGGGCAAAGGGCGGCGTGCCATAGGCCGCCTGGGGCAGCGTCTGGTTGAGTTTGATGGCCGCGCCGGCAGGCCCGTGGTGCAGCACGACCAGCGCGATATATTCGGAAACCCCGATTTGCGCAGCCCAGGCGCGCAGGCTTTCCAGCGTTTTGGCGCCGATGCCTCGGCTGGGTTCGTTGATGATGCGGCTCATGGAAATCCAGTCACTGGGGTTCAACACCACGCGCAGATAGGCGAGTGCGTCTTTCACTTCCTTGCGTTCATAGAAGCGCGTGCCGCCGACCAGCTTGTATTTTAAGCCCCGGTGGACCAGGGTTTCTTCCAGCGCGCGGCTTTGGGCGTTGGTGCGATACATGACGGCAAAATCGCCGTAGCCAAAGCCGCTGCCCGCGACCAGGCGTTCCATTTCGTCGCAGAGAAACGCGGCTTCTTCCACCTCGTTATAGGCTTCGTGGACAGTGACCGAAAGCCCACTGCCGTTGTCGGTAAAGAGCCGTTTGGCGGTACGGTTGCGGTTGTTGGTGATGACCGCGTTTGCCACATCCAGAATGGCTTGAGTGCTGCGATAGTTCTGCTCTAGCAGCACGACGACGGCATCGGGATATTGCTCGCGGAAGCGGGTCACGTTGCGATAGTCTGCCCCGCGAAAGCGATAGATGGATTGGTCTTCGTCGCCCACGGCAAAGAGATTGCGCTGGCCGTGGGGCGGGCCGACCAGACAGCCCAACAGCTCATACTGCACGGTGTTGGTATCCTGGAACTCATCGACCAGCACATATTGCCACTTCTGTTGATACTTGGTGCGCAGTTCCAGATTGTCGCGCAGCAGGCGCGCGGTCTTGCCCAGAAGATCATCAAAATCCAAGGCGTTGTTGGTGCGCAAGGCTTCATCGTAGCGGGTGTAGACGCGTTTGGTGATCTCTTCGAAATAGGAGTCGGGTTGAAAGTCTTCGGGACCGATCAGTTCGTTTTTGTGGCGGCTGATGGCCGCGCGAATTGCTTGCGGGCTGTAGCGTTTTTCGTCCATGTTCATATCGCGCATGAGCGAACGCAACAATGAGAGCTGATCGGAACTGTCGTAGATCAACCAGTTACGTTCATAGCCGATGGCTTCGGTCTCCACGCGCAAGACCCGCGCACAGATGCTGTGAAAGGTGCCGATGGAAAGCCCGCCCAGGCGACTGGGTTGACCGGGCACGGGCGCGCCAAATTTCTCGGCGAGTGCATTTTCTACCCGTTCGCGCATTTCACGCGCGGCTTTGTTGGTGAACGTTACCGCCAGAATATTCCAGGGCGCAATGCCGGCTTCGTTGATGAGATAGGCGATGCGGCGGGTGAGCACGCGCGTTTTGCCGCTGCCGGGGCCGGCCAAAACCAGCACCGGGCCGTGGACCGTGGAGACGGCCTTGGCCTGGGCAGGGTTGAGATCGACAGTTAACTGTGATGTGGCTTCAGACATAGGTTATTCTTCTCCGCGCAGCAGCCGGATATAGCTGTCGTAACGCGCCTGGGCGATTGCGCCCGCTTCTACGGCGGCTCGCACCGCGCAGTCGGGTTCATGGTCATGGGTGCAGTTGGGATAGCGGCAATCGGGCAAATAGTCGAGAAATTCCAGAAAAAAGAAGCCCAGTTCATCGGGTTCGATATCATAGAGACCCAGCTCGCGAATGCCGGGCGTATCGGCGACAAAGGTAGATTCGCCCAGCGCCAGCGCAAAAAGATGGGCGGCGCGCGTGGTGTGTTGGCCCTTTTGCAGGCTTTCGCGTAGCGCACCAATGGGCAGGTTCAGACCGGGCTGCACAGCATTGAGCAAGCTACTTTTGCCCACCCCGCTGGGGCCGGTGAAGACCGAAATTCGATCCAGCAGCACACCGCGCAGGTCGTCGAGTCCGATGCCCGTTTCGGCGCTCACATAGAGGACCGGATAGCCAATCGTTGTGTAGACCTGAAACAGGTCACGGGTGGCGGCTTCGTCCACCAGCTCAATTTTGTTGATGCAAATTACCGCGGGCAATTTATTGGCGGCGGCGACGACCAGAAAACGATCCAGCATACGCAGATGGGGTTCGGGCTGGGTCGCGGCAAAGACAACCACCACCTGATCCGGGTTTGCCAGAATCACATCTTCGGCGGGCACGTTGGTGTAGGGCCGTTGGCGACTCAATACGCTGCGCCGCTCGTCGACGCGCTCAATGTGGCCTTTGTCCGCGCCATAGTGCGAAATCCAGACGGTGTCGCCCACGGCGACCAGCGTGTCCATGCGCTTTTCCTGTAACAGCCGGCCGCGCACCTCGCACATACGGATTTCCGTGCCATAGCCCGGATGGGTGGTGACCGTATCGCGCACCAGTACGTCGTAGTGGTGGCCGCGGGCGCGCACAACGATGCCTTCGATGAGTGTATCGGGATCGGGCGGGCGCAATTCTTTGACGCGTCCTTTGCCGGTGGGGCGTTGGCGGGTGCCGGCGCGCTGTTCATATTCGTCTACATCGTTAGAACGTCCATACCGTGTTCGTGCCAAATAGCTGCTCCTTGTGTTGTAGATACTTGTGTTGTGCGTATAGGTGCGGAAAGTGTTCGTGTGTGCGGCGTCTCCGGCAAAGTCTTGCCAGAGACAGGTTATTGCTGTCGAGTGTACCCCTGTGGCATATGTGTGTCAATCTGTTGCGCGAGGACCCCCGCGCAGACCCGTCGCGCGTGCGGTTGGCGGCGAAGCTGCGCCCGGGTCGCGGGTGCAACATGCGAACGCTGCCTGTGTTTCGCAGATGGACGCCAGCGCGCAGGATGGCACAATCCCATAGCCGTGCAGTAGCTCGGCCAGATCTGCCAGCGGCAACCCCACCACGCTGGCCAGGCAGCCCCGAAGTTCCGCCGCAGGCGCAAACAGCGGATCCTGTAGCGCATAGGCGCCGGCCTTGTCCAGCGGATCGCCGGTTGCCACATAGGCTGCGATTTCGGCATCTGTATAGTCGCGCATGGTCACCGTGGTGGAATTGACGCGCAGGCGCAGCGCTGCTTCATCCAGCCCACGCAGTGCGACGGCACTGTGCACTTGATGAGATTGGCCGCGCAGCCGTTGCAGCATGGCGGTAGCATCCTGGGCGTGGGCGGGTTTTCCCAGAATTTCACCATCCAGCGCGACGATGGTGTCGGCAGCCACAATAAGCGGCGTCGTGGCGTCGTCTGGCTGCGGTATCTGTTCGGCAACCGCCGCGGCTTTGGCCTGGGCCAGACGCGCCACCAGCTCCACGGGTGATTCCCCCAGCAAGGGCGATTCATCCAGTTCGGCGGTCAGGATGCGAAAAGAAAGGCCCAGCGCATGGAAAAAAGCTTGACGCCGAGGACTCGACGAGGCTAGTATTAGATCAATCGTATGCATTGCACTATTTTACCATTTTTGGTGCAGGCAACGGCAACCATGCCGGTGGCGATCCAACGCTTTGCGAGTACACTGCTTATTGCAGCGCACCTGCCTGTGCGCATCTGCCGGTACGCATAAACGTATTCGTAGCCGTTCACTGGTGATGCGCATTCCGCCCAAATCCGATTCGCGCACAACTCGCGCGTGCTTGCCATTCCTCTGGAGTTCGTTCGATTCCAGCGCAACAACTTTCAGCCCAATAAATTTCGCGTTAGTGAAAAGGAGTTGTCCATGTCCAGTGCCATTGCCGCCCCGCAACCGGAAGCTGTCAACGCGGGTGTGGCTGTTCTCCTCGAAGGCGGCAACGCCATCGACGCCGCGGTGACTACTGCCTTTGTGCAGGCCATCGTCGATCCGCAAATGTGCGGG
>JBBDIO010000198.1:13764-18066 GCA_040880365.1 Litorilinea sp. | reverse complement strand
CGCCAGATTTGACCCACCGTGGGGAACTCAAAGTCACTCAGAACCACCTTGTTGCGCGGCCCGTTGAAATCCAGCGCGCCCGCAAGGCCCCCAATGCCCGCCGATACCGACGGCGTGATGGCAATTTCAGGCGCATCGGCCCCCACCAGCTGGGCAAAGGCATGGCGCACCGCTTCCTGCTTGGTCAGCCACAATTCCCAGGGCGATCCATGTGTCTCCCAATCGCACAAATACTCCTCATATGCCTGTCGCACTTCCATCGACAGCGCGCCTTTGGAACAGCTATTGAGATAAACCTTCTTTTGCAGAATGGGAAAACGCTTGCGCAAGGGCATAGGATTGGCTCGGACCTAAAAATGATGAATGATGTTTGACAGAGGACGGAATCCTGCGACGTGCTTCTGGTGCGAATTCCTACGGCACCAGCGCCAGCACACGCAGCGGGCTACCCGAACCGTTGACAATCTTGAGCGGAGCCGCAATGATCACCGCGCCCGTAGGCGGCAGCTGATCCAGGTTGCACAGACTCGCCAGCCCCAGCTTGCCCGCGCCGTGCATGAGGGTATGCGCAGGAAAGGGCGGATCAAAGCCACCGGCCTGACCGGCATCGGTGCCCACCGTCTCTACGCCAACGCCCTGCACATCGCGGTCGTTTGCCAAAAAGCGCACACAGTCGGGATGAAAACCGGGCGAATGGGGACCATCTTCTGCAATGTTGAGAAATTCCTCGCGGCCGGTGCGTTTGCTCCAATCGGTGCGCAACAACAGCCACGCGCCCGCGGGAATCTTGCCGTGCTCGCCTTCCCACGCCTCCACATAATCCCGCGTCAACAAAAAGTCGGGATATTCCGCGGTCTCCTTGCTCACATCAATGACACACGCCGGGCCGACAAAGCGGCTGGGCGACAGGGTATCGGTCGTGTTATTGGCAATATCCTTGCCCGATTTCCAATGCGCAGGCGCATCAAAATGGGTGCCCGTATGTTCACCCAGATGCAAAACATTCCAATACCACATCGGGCCGGCATCGTCATAGCGCGAAATCTGTTCAAGCGTCAATCCGGGCGACTGGGCGAACATGGACGGCAGTTCGATGACCGGCGTATCAGCATCCAACGGCTGGGTCAGATCCACGACACCAATGCTTCCCTTGCGCAATTCTTCGACCAACAGCGATAAAACGGTAACTGGGGCAGTCATGCCAACTTCTCCTTCTGTGCGTATGCCGCATCCTTCTGGATAAAAACCATTGATGTGATCCCATGCGGAATCGACCCTGCCTGCACTGCATCTCCGGCGGCTAGGGCGTGGACGATTGCAACTGCTCCACCTTCAATGCGTGGGCCGTGGCAGAGCGTTGGGCCGTGCGCGCCTGGATGGCCCGCACAAAGCGGAACGTGTTTTCAGGCAGATGCAGATCCATGCCGAAATGATCGGGGCCGGTGGCTTCGACCCGCGCGACGATGACCGAAAAATCCTCGCGCTCAAAAGCATCGGCCGCGGCTTCCATAAATTCGTAAAATGTACTCACGTCGGCCACATGGGGCACCCCTGCACCCCGCGCAATCGCCGCCAGGTCGGTGATGCCCGACGCCGTGTGCGATACAAACCCCCCGGTGGAAAGCAGACTACCGTTATCAAAAATGATATGCACCATGTTGCGCGGCCGATAGCGCGCCAGCGTCGCCAGCGTGCCCAGGTTCATCAACACCGACCCGTCGCCATCCAGCACAATCACCTTTTCGTCGGGCGCGTTGAGCGCCAACCCCAGCCCAATCGAAGACGCCAGGCCCATCGCGTGTTCCAGATAAAAGAAATTCTCCCGATGGCCCAGATCGTAAAGCTCTTGGGCACACGCCCCCATAATGGTGACGACCAGACATTCTTCCAACTCGGAATAGAGCGCTTCGATACACTGTGCGCGCTTCATTGGCAACTCCTCTCACCGACCCTAATCAGATACCATTCCGTACAGATTGTCCCCTTAAACATTGCCGCCAGTCCCCCACTAAGCATCAGCTTCCATGAGATCGCGTGTCAACATGAGCGCGACCGGCGAAAGCGAGCTGAGGGAGAAGGTATGCGCTTCGCGAATTTGCCGGCCAATATGCTGGGGCGAACGGGCATAGTCGAAGGGGATGCCCAGCCCGCGCAATACCGGCTCGGTGACGATGCCGCCGCGGGTATGCCAGGGATAGGGTTCCCCCATGTGCCCACGATGGGCAATCAACATGCACAGCGGCACACTATAGAGCATTGCCAGCGACACGATCCCGTTGATTGCGCCCAGAAACCCATGATTTTGCATGAGCAACAGATTAGGCGTGCCCGCAAAATAGGCGCCCGCCGCCACGCCCACAGCTTCTTCCTCTTTGGCAACTTCTACCAGCGTCATTTCCGGATCGTCTTCGGCCATCTGCAAAAGATAGACGAGCCAAGTTTCGGGCAACGCGGTGATAAACCGGACGCCGCTATCTTTGATACCCTGATAGATCTGTTTGGAATTTTCCCGCGAAACCGTCATCGCGTGCGCTCCGCATTTCTAATAGTTTGTTGCAATCGGGTCAATCGGGTCAATCGGGTGGATGCCAATACAAGTCATGCGGCATCATCAGCGCCCAAGATAGGCCTTGCGCAGTTCATCATGGTCGAGCAGATTTTCGGCCTTATCCGAAAGCACAACCCGCCCCGTCTGCAACACATAGCCCCGGTCGGCAATCGAGAGCGCCATGCTGGCATTCTGTTCCACCATAAAGACCGCCGTGCCCTGGGCATTGACCTGCTGAATCAGCTCAAAATTCTGCTTCACCAGTACGGGTGCCAGGCCCATAGACGGTTCATCCATGAGTAACAGCTTGGGCCGCGACATGAGCGCCCGCGCCATTGCCAACATTTGCTGTTCGCCGCCGCTCAGGGTGCTGCCAAACTGCCCATAGCGTTCTTTCAAACGCGGAAACAGCGTCAGCAATTGCTCCAAATCGCCTTCCACTGCATCCTTATCATGACGCAGATAGGCGCCCATGAGCAAATTTTCGCGCACGGTCATATCACCAAAAATCCGGCGATTTTCCGGCACCACGGCCATCCCCTGTTCAATCCGATAGCTGGTCGGTCGATTGCGCATGGCCTCGCCTGCAAAATAGACCTCCCCGCTCGCCGTGGGCACGATCCCCAGGCTGGTTTTGATGGTGGTCGATTTGCCCGACGCATTGCCACCCAGCAGACAGACCAATTCACCGGGGTAGATTTCCAAATCCACATCCTGCAGGATATGGATCTGCCCGTAATAGGTATTCACCTTGTCAAACCGCAACAGCGGCTCGCCTGCCGGCACGGGTGGGGCCTCGGCTGCCAATGCCGCCAGCGCCGCCATACGCGCGGTACGCGTAGCGTCGTTCACTTCGGCATCAGCTGCTGGGGTATCAGGCTTCGCCCGCTCGCGCACCAGAGTGTCGGTCATGGGTTCACAGCCCTTCTAATCCGCCCGCCCAAGATAGGCTTCGATGACTCGCTCATCCGTCGTCACTTCCTCAAACGATCCTTCGGCGATTTTCTCACCGTGATCCAAAACAACCACCCGATCCGAGATATCGCCCACCACGCCCATATCATGCTCAATCAGCACAATCGTATAGCCGCCCTCATGCTGCAATTGACCAATCAGCTCGGTAATTTCGCCAGTTTCGTTGGGATTCATGCCTGCCGCCGGCTCATCCAGCAGCAGTAATGTTGCGCCGGTCATCATGGCGCGGGCAATTTCCAACCGCCGCCGATTGGCATAGGAAAGGCTATAGGCCGGCTGATCAAGGCGATAGCCCTGCAATCGTTGCCCAAAGAAACTCAACTTCTCCTGGGCCAAAGCCCGAATCTGTTCTTCTTCACGACGCCAAGCCGGGGTACGAAAAATGGTAGACCACATCCCCCGCCGGGTATTGCAATAGGCAGCCGCCATCACATTTTCGATGACGCTCATATTCAGAAAAACGCGCAACGTCTGAAACGTGCGCGCCACGCCCATCTCGGTAATCTCGTGAGGCGTCTTGCCCACCAAAGACTGTCCTCGCAGCCGAATCGACCCGCGATCCGGCGGATTGATCCCCGTCAGCAGATTCAGCGTCGAAGATTTCCCTGCACCATTAGGGCCAATAATACTGACGACTTCGCCTTTATCCACGTCAAACGTGAGATCGGAGACTACCGTCAACCCGCCAAAACTTTTGGTGAGATTCTTAACTTCCAATTCCTTGACAGTCTGGCCCACAGTCTGGCCCACTGTGGGCGAAGTCTGGGCATTGGCACCCA
>JBBDIO010000198.1:8824-13664 GCA_040880365.1 Litorilinea sp. | reverse complement strand
ACAGTCTGGCCCACAGTCTGGCCCACTGTGGGCGAAGTCTGGGCATTGGCACCCACCGCAGCCATTTCAATCATCTGTGCGCCTCACTCGCATTCCTCACTCAGATTTCCTGCTCACACCTGCGAACATAGCAACCCCGCAACAAAATGCCGGCACACTACACAACGCGCACTTC
Organism: Litorilinea sp.; assembly: GCA_040880365.1. Taxonomy (GTDB): domain Bacteria; phylum Chloroflexota; class Anaerolineae; order Caldilineales; family Caldilineaceae; genus JBBDIO01. The sequence goes on along the minus strand of JBBDIO010000198.1, from coordinate 13,489 downwards.
GGGCTTGCCCAATAACCCTTGTGGCCGCACCACCATGAGTACCACCAGTGTTGTGCCCACAATCAGAATCCGGGTTGCCGCCGGTTCCTGCACCAAACGGGTCTCCCACGCAAAAATGAACATATAGAGCGCAATGCTCAACACCGCCCAACGCCAGCGTTCGGCCACAACCATGGCCGCCAACAGCACCACAATCGCACCGATGGTCACAATATTGCCCACAGTGACAAAATCGGCAGGAATCAACAACCAGCTATGCACAATCTCGTTTAGCCAATAATCTGTGCCGCCGGTGAGCCACTCCACATTGGGCAGCAACAAAGGCCCCACAAATCTGATCACAAACCCCAGAGCCAACGTGCTCACCACCACCGCGGCCAGTCGTTTCCACGGACGCAGCCCCAACAACAGGCCAAAGATCAATCCGCCATAGAAGATGGCGCTAGCGGCCTGAATGTCGCGCAAAATTTCGGGCAGCGTAGTAAAGATCAACGCACCCAACACCACGCCCGGCAGACTCCCCAGCCCGCCCAGCACGACCATGGCATAGAGGTTAATCAATGTGAGCACGCTATAGCGAGGATTGGGAATAACACTGTCCTGCCACGCCGTATCGACTGCACCTGCCAGCCCGGCAATGCCCGCGCCAATCGCAAAAGCCAGCAGCTTCATGCGCCAGGTAGGAATGCCCATCACCTCGGCAGCCAGCTCATCGTCCTTGAGCGCACGCCAAGCGCGCCCAATGCGCGATTGGTTCAGATGGTGCACCGCCGCATAGACAAAAATCAGCAAGAGCGCCGCCAACAGATAGTAGTGGGTGGTGGTTTCCAGTTGAAAGCCAAAAAAGGCCAGATCATCCAGCCGGTTGATGCCATTGGGGCCGCGGGTCAAATCTACCGGGCGCTCGGTCCAGGGCAACTGCACGCGGGTCGCGGTGAGCGCCAATTGGAGAAATACCTGTCCAAAGCCCAACGTTACAATCGCCAGATAATCGCCCCCAAATCGAAAGGCTACATAGCCCACCCCCAGTCCGATAAGCGCAGTCCAGAGCACAATCAACGGGAGGCTGAGAATCGACGGCAGATGGACCCCATTCAGGCCCGCGAACTGGATAAAGTCGGAGGAAAGATAGGCATAGCTATAGCCGGCAATGCCAAAGAAGGCCACATAGCCCAGATCCAGCAGACCGCAATAGCCCACAACCACGTTCAGGCCGATGGCAAGCATGGCAAAAATCAAAAAACGGGCACCAATGCGCACCAGAAAATCGTTGCTGGCGATGCCCATCCCATCCAAAACCGCGTCGGTCGCGGTGACAAACGGAAACGCAAAAATAATCAAAATCGCGAGTGCATAGCGTACCCCAAGTGGAATCGTCTGCCATCCATAGGCCACGCGTCCCCATCCGCCCTGATACCGACGCGTGCGACCCTCGACCTGCGCAACCCACTCATCCACACCTACCTTCAGGCCGGGACGCGCAGGGACGGCAGGATCTTTTTCGGCAGCTTGCCTGGGCATTTCCTGAGACATAGGTTTTTCTACCTGAAATTTTGCTGACTCAGCGTTTGCGAATGCATGTGCCTACACTTTTTGCACAATCGGCTTGCCAAACAAGCCAGTGGGGCGAATCAAAAGAATCGCCACCAGCAAAAGAAAGGCAATTGCATCTTTGAATGTGACAGAGATATAGACACTGGCGAAAGATTCCACCAGCCCCAGGATCAACCCGCCTACCGCCGCGCCGGGGATGCTGCCAATGCCCCCCACGACCGCCGCCGTGAAGCCCTTCAATCCTGCCAAAAAGCCCATAGTGTGACGGATGCTAAAAAACACAATGCCCACCAAAACGCCAGCCGCACCGGCCAACATGCCACCAATCATAAAGGTGACCAAAATGACCTGATTGACGTTGACGCCCATCATCTGGGCCGCGTCCAAATCCATAGAGACGGCGCGCATGGCGCGCCCCAGGCGTGTGCGCGTCACAAAATAGGCCAGCCCCAACATGAGCGTCAGCGTAATCACCACAATCAACACACGCGAATAGTGGATGGATTGTTCGCCGATCAACAGGCTTGCATCCGCGGGGATCAGCGTACCGCTGCCATAGGAAAGCGGACGCGGACTCACGGTAATCTGCACCAGATTTTGCAGGATAAACGAAACCCCCAGCGCGCTGATCAAGGGCGCAATGCGCGGTGCATAGCGCAAGGGGCGATAGGCAAAGCGTTCGACGGCGATGCTCGCCAGCCCCGCCCCCGCCATCGCGACCACTAACATGCCCAACACCACCAGGGCCGATGGCAACAGCAATCCTTCGGGGCTGGAAGCCAGAGTTAACGCCCCAAATCCCATATACGCACCCAACATATAGATATCGCCGTGGGCAAAATTGAGGAGTTTGAGGATGCCATAGACCATAGAATAGCCCAGGGCGATCAGACCATAGACCGCGCCCAACGTCAGGCCATTGACCAGCGTCTGGGGCAAAAGGTCGAAGAAATTTTGCATGGAGTCGCCCTCTCATAAAACGAGGGATACGTCTCGCCGGGGCATCTGGGCTGCCCATCACAGTGCCGATGAACAAGCCCGCATAGCTGGCGAAGCCGTATCCCCCATTCTTATGACATTGGCATGTTAAACAGATCGGCTGCGTTGCGGTCTTGATGGTCACTCGCCCTGCCTGGCGGAGTCGTATGCCAGGCAGGGCAAGAACATGCACTCAGTATTTACTGTACGAGAACGAATTCGCCATTCTCCACCTGGAAGATAAAGAAGCGTGCGCCCTCGACCTGGTTGCCTTCACCAAAAGCAATAGGCAGACCCAGCGGCGTGCTTTCCAGATCGGTCTCATCCAGCGCAGTCACCACACATTCGCGGGTCACATCGCCCGCATCGGCACAGCGCTCCACGGCATCCAGCACCACAAAGGTGACCAGCGCGGCCGCGCCACCAAAAGCACCAAAGTCTTCAGTATATTCAGCGGCAAAGCGTTCATTATACTCTGCTGCCTCGGGCACATCGTTGGGATCCGGCGAGAAGAAAGACACATACGCGCCTTCGGCTGCTTCGCCTGCGGTTGTCACCCAGCCCAGCGAGAAACCACCATCGGCCAGGAAGTAAATCCCCTCAAAGCCCTGCTCACGCAATTGGACGGCCAAAGTTCCCATCTGGCTTTCGATCTGATTCGGGAAGAAAACCGTATCGGCGCCCGAAGCCACAATCGCAGTCACAACCGACGAGAAATCAGTCTCATCCTGCGAGACAGACGCGCGTCCGGCAACTGTTGCGCCCAGGGTTTCCAGCTCGATTTCCATCTCATCATCCAGACCCACCGAATAGGAAGACTGATCATCAACCAGATAGACAGAGGTCGCGCCCAATTCATTCACCAGATAGGCGGCATCGGTCTTGCTCTGATCGTTGTCGGCAGGAATCGGGCGGAAGAACGTATCCGTCGCCGTACCTTCCTGGGTCAGAGAGGTGCGGGTGCAGGCCGTGGTCACATGGGCCACGCCGGCAGCTTCAAAGATGGGCATGGTCGATTCACAAACCTGGCTGCCTGCCGGACCGATAACTGCGACGATACTTTCATCGGCGATCAGACGTTCGGCAACAATACGCCCCACATCGGCGTTGATTTCCGTATCGCCTTCAACCAACTGCACATTCAAACCGGTGCGTTCGTTAAAAATATCCACAGCCACACGGGCAAACCCGATCTGCTCGGTCCCAATGAAGGCTGCGCCGCCGGTCAACGGTCCCATAAACCCAATATTAATGACATCACCGCCGGCATCGGCGTCTGCGTCTTCAGCAGCGTCATCGCCTTCATCTCCGCCGGCTTCCTCCGCAGGCTCAGCGGTTGCGGCGGGTTCGTCGGCCGCGGGAGCAGGTTCGGACGGGGCCGCAGTCTGACACGCGGCTAATGCCATCAGGACAACCAACAGCAAAGCAACTAAACGACTCAATTTAAGCATAGTGTCTCCTTGTTATGGACTGGTTTGGGGCGGTAATTCAACGTGCAACAGCCCAATGCAATTGCGCCTGAGACCGTCACGACGTCCTCGCAAATGTCATACACCCATCACAAATCCGCGACTATCAGGCATCGCGGTATTTGGACGGATAGCTCACAATCTTATCCCATTCATCGGCTGCCGAACGCGCAACAACTGCAATCAGCGGTTCATCGCCGATGTTGAAGACTTCATGGGGTACGCCCGGCTCGATATAAATAAAATCGCCCGCTTCGTTTTCCACAGAATGGCACAAATCGGGGCCAAAATCATGGCGGACGCGCCCCTGCAAAATAAACAGCATTACCTCAAAACCATCGTGGATGTGGGCATAGGCGATTGCGCCGGGCGGCACGGTCGCCACATTCATCGAGAGATTTTGCGCCCCCACATTTTTGCCCGAAAGCCCCGTCTTATAGCGAATGCCGTTCCAGGCCCGATTGCTTGCCCCGCCACCCCGAACGACCTGGATGCCAACATGCGATTCTACATATTTTTGCAATTCTTCCGCGCGGTTGGTATCAACGACCGGCGCGTCTTCCCTGGAACTACCCTCGGTCGAGCCAGAGTGGGATTTCGTTGTCATCGATGAACCTCGCATAAGTTACCGGCCCGTTTGTGCAATCGGACCCGGCTAGTGGGG
>JBBDIO010000198.1:0-8724 GCA_040880365.1 Litorilinea sp. | reverse complement strand
ACCTGAACTAGAAACACGTAGTCACGCACTCAGCCACGATGGTGTACCAGTCGACGTGGGTTCCTGGCGCAACGCCAGGAATTGCGCACCGGACGCGCTGTTGCAGTCGACGAGTCCGATACGCCTGCTGTGCATAATCGATGCCGTCACTACTGAAGGCCGTCACTACTGAAGATTCAGAATGGACGGTTGCCTCAATTCTGAAGTTGTCTCAATTGAATTAGTACAGGAAGATAACACAATTAGAGGGGTGTGGCAAATGACGATTTTTCATTTTGGGCAGCTTTACAGGGCAGCCAGCCAGCGATAAACACAAAAAAGACGGACAAGCGAGTTGATACTGTCGCTTGTCCGTCTGAGACTGCATATTCGGTTTTCTTTGCACGCAGACTATGCACGCAGCCTATGCGCCTGGGCGCATTTCTTCTGCGCTACCAAACGCCTAGCGACTGACAACAATCTCCGGCGCTGCCCCATTGGTGGGGGTGCGGATCTTGCGGCTCTTGAAGATTTTACCCAAGTCTTCGCCCGGCAGCACCGTGTTCTCGTCATAGAGATAACACGACGCCACCCGATCGTCGTTCACCTGATACAAGGGCGGGGGCGATACCTTACATTTTTCCATCACATGCGGACAGCGCCCGGCAAATTTACAGCCGATCATCGACGCTTCGGAGGTATCCTCTTCCATATCAATGATCTCTTGCTGACCCCACTGTTGCTCCAGATCGGGCCAGGGGATAGAATCGATCAACAGCTGGGTATAGGGATGCTTTGGCTCCGAAATTACGGTCTCCACAAAACCCGCTTCCATCACTGCGCCTCGATAGAGGATGAGAATATAATCACTCACATGATAGGCAGTGGTCAGGTCGTGGGTAATATAGAGAATCGTAATATCAAAATCACGGTTAAGCGTATGCAGGCTGCCCAGAATGGTTGCCCGCAACGAAGCATCTACCATGGAGACCGGCTCATCGGCAATCAGCAGTTTCGGCTTGAGCAACAGCGCACGCGCCACCACCATACGTTGCCGCTGTCCACCGCTCAACTGGTGCGGAAAACGCCCTAACGTCTCTTCGGGGCGCAACCCCACCGCGGTCAGCGCGTCATCGATCATCCGCTTGGCTTCCGCATTGGACTTCGCCAGCCTGAAGTTGCGGATGGGCACATTCATAATGTGGTCAACATTATAAAAGGGATTGTAGGCGGCAAACGGATCCTGAAAGACGGCCTGGGCTTCCTTGCGAAAGTTAAACAGTTCCGTCCGACTCATCTTGGAAAGATCCTTGCCGCGATAGAGTACCTCGCCCTCGCTAGGTGTCAGGAAGCCTAGCGTCATCAACCCCAGCGTAGATTTACCACTGCCACTTTCGCCCGCGACCGCAATAATACTGGGCACTTCGTCATCAATAGAAAACGATACATTATCCAACGCCACGGTGCCACCGCGGAACCGCTTTGTCACATTCTTGATTGCTAAGAGTTCGCTCATGTGGCCACCACATCCTTATCCTGAACAATGCCATTGGTGGTGGGCACGCCATCTTCATAGAGATGACAGGCCACATGGTGGTCGGCTCTTGGCTTCAGCAATTCGGGCACGCGTTGGGTGCAGGGGCCAAACACCTTGGGACAACGGTCGTGGAAGGAACACCCCGGCGGCAAATCGCGCAGCAGTGGTGTAATCCCCGGAATCCCTTCGAACACACCGCGCCGCCCCAAAACCGGCAGGCTGCTGATGAGCATCTGCGTATAGGGGTGGAATGGTTCGCCAAAGACTTCGGCAATCGTACCCAGCTCGACCAGACTACCCGCATACATGACGGCAATTCGATCCACGAATTGGGCCATCAGCCCCATATCATGGCCGATTAGCACCACGGCACTGCCCATATCCTTCTGCACGCGCCCAATGGTCTGCATCACCTGGCGTTGCGTCACCACATCCAGAGCGCTGGTCGGCTCATCGGCAATAATGACTTTGGGACCCATGACAATGCTGATGGCGATACAGGCGCGCTGTTTCATGCCACCGCTCAATTCGTGGGGGAACATGTTGCCCACACGGGGATCCAGTTCCACGGCCCGCAATGCATCGGCAGCCATCTTTTCCATTGCCCGCGTCGAAAGCCCCAGATTATGATCGACCATCGTGTCCAGAATCTGGTCTTTAATGCGCATGACCGGGTTCAGCGAATTCATGGCGCCTTGAGGCACCATGCTGATATCCCGCGAACGCACATTACGTATCTGTTCTTCGGACAAAGTTAACAGATCGGTGTCCTCCAGCATAACCTGACCGTGGGGAATCCGACCCGGCGGCTTGATCATGCGCAGAATCGCCAGGGCCAGTGTACTTTTGCCCGAACCGGATTCGCCGACCAACCCCAGACGTTCGCCCGGCTTCAGGTCGAATGTCACTTGATTCGAGGCTTTCACAACACCGGCATCGGTGTAGTAATGCACGTCCAACTCATTCACCCGCAAAACGTAATCTCTCACTCCGACCTCCGTACTCTGGGGTTGGCTAATTCGTCAAGGCCGACGGAAATTAGAAACAGCATGACAAAGATGAGTGCCACCGTGATAATCGGCACCGCGCCCCACCACCAGAGACCTCGTAAAAATGCATTTTGATTGATCACCCAATAGATGGTCACACCCAGCGAAGGCTCGCGCAGAGGACCAAGCCCCAGCGCAGCCAGCCCCATCGACGCGAAAACGGCTCCCGTGACCGAAGCCACCAGACCAGCCCCCAGATAGGGCAGGAGATTGGGAATCAATTCTCGCATGATAATCCCTGGGCCACTCATGCCGTTGAGGCGCGCCATCATGACATAGGGCCGCTCGCGCATACTCAATACTTGCGAACGAATGGTACGCGTCGGCCCCATCCAGGCGAGCAAGGCAATAATCAAACCCATGCCCGTAATTGAAATCGTTTGATCGCCCAGTGAAGAGGCGATCACCACCAACACCAAAAGCCCCGGCACCGTGAGCAATACATCAACCATCCAGCGGATCAGCACATCGAATGTGCCGCCATAGAAAGCCGAAGCGAAGCCCAGAATTGTGCCGGTCAAGACGCCGATGACACCCGCCAGCAGGCCAATGCGCATGGTGAGCCATGTTCCCTGAACGGCAACCGCCAGCATATCGCGCCCCTGGCCGTCAGTCCCAAAAATATAGGCTTCCGGCTCAGTTGTCTCACATTCAGGATCGATGCGCGGACAATAGTTCATCGTAGGCGCCACGCTGGCCGGCGCGCCCAGCGGATAGCCAGCTTCAGTTTCGACAAAAAGCGAGCCGATTGAAGTGAACAGGATAAAAAACACCAGAATGCCCAAGCCAATGGCAAGTGGTGTATTGCGCTTCAGATAGCGCAAAATCAGATGGAATCTCGACATGATGAGTTGCCCCTAATCACGCTCATATTGAATGCGCGGATCCAATAGTGGATAGATCATATCCATCACGAACAGCGTAATGCCAATTGCCACAACAATGACAAACACGATGCCGTAGATGACAAAGTAGTCCAATTGATTGATAGACCGGGCCAGAAGTGTACCAATGCCGGGATAGCCAAACACCAATTCGACCAACACGGACCCCGACACAATAAAGCTCAGGGCCAAGGCCAACCCGGTCACTTGCGGCAACATTGCGTTGCGTACGCCATATTTATAGAACAAGCGCCAGCTTTTCAACCCCTTGGCCTCGCCAAAGGTCATATAGTCTTCCCCTTGCACGGTCACCATCATCCCGCGCATCCCGATCGTCCACCCACCCAGGCCCGAAAGTACCAACGCCAGTGCCGGCAAGAGTGAGTGCTTGAACACTTCGAGCGCAAACGTTACGCTCATATCCGGCACCGTGCCAATGCCATATCCACCCCCAATCGGCAACAACTTCCACTGAAATGCAACAAAATAAATCAGGGTCAGGGCAATCACATAGGCAGGAACCGCGCCGAAGATCAAAACACCGGGCACCAGATAACGAAACGCGCTGGGAGCTTTGGGCCAGGACATGAGCGCACCCAGGAATGTGCCCAGCACAAACGCGATGATGGTGGTAGTCAGCAATAGCCCAATGGTCCAGGGTAATGCTTCGCCCACCAGCTGCGCCACGGTTTTAGGAAAATTGGCAATCGAAACGCCCAGGTTACCACTGAACATATCGCTCATATAGGTGGCATATTGTTGCCAGAGCGGCGCATTCAGCCCAAAGCGTTCTTCATAGGAGGCGACCATTTCTTCAAAACCGGGCGGAATATAACCGCTGCGAGTTGCCTCTTGTAACAATTTTTCGCGCAAGGGATTGCGAGGGGTCAACTTGGGAATAAAGAAGTTGAGCGTTGCTGCACTCCAGATAATCACGAGCAGCAAGACGAACCGACGTGCCACAAACTTAAACGAATATCTCATTATTATCTCCCGTGAGCCTCTGCGTGTTTCACACCATCTCACAGCCAAACGCGCGCCCTACCGGGCGAGACATATCGAACTCCACATTGCAAACCTCAAAGATCCTGCGCACTTCCGCCACATGCCAAATCTAGGGCGTGCCAAACGCGCAGGCAGAAAACAGGTTTCTCTGCATAACAGATCGCAGATGCGATATCTTCCTGGCTTCTGTGTGTAAGTGCAATCGTTTCTCGCTCTTACTAAATTTTTCACGGTAGGTGTAACAGAGTGGATGTCAGCGAGTAGATGTAGCAGAGGGGTGGAAGGTGGAGTCCACCCCTCTGGTTTACCACAACAACTCAGTACCACATCACATGCAACTTGGGTGGCATGAAACGCACGCTTGCCACACGCAACGGGTAGCCGGTTAGGCCTTGGTTAGCCCGGCCAAAAGCAGCCCCACCGTCTGATGCCAGAACGCGCCATTCACATAGCTGTTGTTCTCAGTCGGCCAGTTAGCCCAATGGGTCTGATTCATGGGAATCCGGTGCAACCATTGCTGGATCGGCACGTCGATTGCATCGCGCAGATAGATTTCCAGCGCCGCCAGATAGAGATCCATATATTCCGGATCGTCGGGCGAGGGGCTGCGGGCGGCCATCTGGTTCAGAATTTCGTCATATTCCGGATTTTGATAGCGCGAATAGTAGGGAGCCGGTTCGCCCGTGGGGCGATAGTGCTTGCTGGTATACATATCCAGCGTATCGAAGGGATCGTTGATGCTACCGCCATGCCCAAAGAGCATGATATTCGCGGAACCATCGGACATGCGCGTCCCCGAATCGGCGGGCGTCGCATATTCGGCTTCGAAACCATTCTGACGCAACTGTTCGGCCAGCACCGGCCCAATGTCGTTGAAAATGCCAAAGCCGTGAATCACAGCCGGAATCCGGTTGCCATCGCGCACCCAGAACCCCTCACCATCCCGCTCATAGCCTTGACCTTCCATCAATTCCGCAGCGCGCTCGGGATCGAAGGCGCTGGTGTCATACTGTTCCAACAGCGGCGCGGCAGCTTCAATATAGGGCATCAACGGCGGATAGTAGGGGAAAGGCAGTTGGGTGAGGATACCCGAGCCTTCCAGCGCCACATCCAACATCTGCTCGCGATTGATGCTGTAGCTGACAGCCCAGCGTGTATCGGGCGTGTTAAAAGGCTCTTGCTCGGTGTTGAACCACAGCGAAGTAGGCCACCAGTCGATATAGCCCATAGGCAATTCGCGCTCGGTATGCGTAATGATATTCGGGTTCTGCGACACGGTCTGCTGAATAGTAGAGGCGCGCAGATCCAACGATGCATCCAGCTCATTGTTGATAATCAGCTGGGCAGCACGCTCTTCACTCGACCACGGCAACATGAGAATGCGGCGGGGTTCGGGCAGTTCGGCAAAACCAATCTGCGCCGCCCACCAGTCGTCACGGCGATCCAGGAACTGCTGTTCACCCGACCACAGGACCACGTTGTACGGGCCGGTATAGACGGGCCAACCCTGTTCCGGATCGTAGAACTCGAACGATGCCACATCTTCGATGCCGCGGAAGTGGTGCTCGGGCAACCAGTAGATGCCCGTATCAAACTTGGCGGTCAGGTGGCTGAAATGGAAGCGGGGACGCGGTTCGTAGAAGACAATGCGCACGGTCAGGTCATCCACGGCCTCGGCAGATTCAATCCACGCATTGACCTCGGAAGAATTGCGTAGCGTCGGCGCCTGCTCAATCAAAGTGTTCAATGTAAAGGCGACATCCTCGGCGTTAAATGCTTCGCCATCGCTCCACAACACACCCTCACGGATGCTGACTACCAGTTCGGTGAAGTCTTCGCTATATTCATAGCCGGTTGCCAGCCACGGAATAAACTCATCGGCAAACGCAGAATAGTAGAAGAGCGGTTCGTGGGCCGCGGTCACAGCGCGGTGACCCTCGGAGCCTGGGGTATAGGGATTGCCCAGCCCAACATTCTGATACTGACCATCGATCCCACCCATCATCAGAATCAAGGTGTCTTCGCGGGGAATATCTGCGAGTCCTTCAGCCTCGGCAGGCACCAGTACGGCTGGCGCATCGGCGGCGGGGGCATCGGCAGCAGGGGCAGGGGCGGCAGGGGTATCACCACCACCACACGCAGCGAGCACCACGCCGGCACTGGTCATACCGCTCAGGCGCAGAAAATCTCGACGATTGAAATGCGGGTCCTTCATCAAATCCTCCTGTATTCAAATGAAACAAAAAATGTGGAGAGTAACAATATACAAGCCCAGGGGAAGCCTGGTGTCTATTGCAATCGACCGGTGATCCCGGTCGCGATAAAACCGTATTCCAACAGCCACCCACAGTTAACCCAATTGGCGAGCAATTTCTGTTGCATGCTTGCGGCAACGAACCCGCAATTCACAACCCCGAAAATGACAATTGGATATGGCGATATGGCAATTGCACCCCCGATCTACCTTGGGGATGACTGCGTCAGATACGGCTCAACTAACGACGGTTCAGCCAGGTCAAGCAGCAATCTAAATTGGGAAGCATATAAACGTTCAACGCATCTTGTGCATAGACACGACGCAGCCTGAACACAGTGGTCACTCAACCAAATGCAGGCAAGTGATCACAGAAGCAGACTGTTGACTGAATACAGATTCATCCAGGTGTCATCAGAACGGTGTACGGCAGAACGGTATATGACAAACCATATACGACAGAACGGTGTACGACAATTATCAGGAAGCAATTCGCGTGCAAGTGGAGAGCCTGCGCAGCACAACAGTTCCAGCTTCCGATACAGTTGCATAATCTCATGTCCGCGCCGGAGTAAATCTCTTTGCGCGCGCCAACATATAATCTATGCGCCAAACAGGCAAACTCGACACGTGTAACCAGAGCCAATCAACTGGTTGTGGGGAACACAAAAGCTGTGAACCGTGACTACCAAGCGTTGAAAGTATCCATCGTCACACCGATTGGCAGGTAGCACGTACTTAGCTATCGAATATATATCACAATTTAACCACTGTCAAACAAACTTTTTTACCAAAGCGTAAGCACTTTATTCAACGCCATTTATAGATGGCTGAATACCCCCGGACGCCCGAAACGGCAATATCTGACTGAACGTGATTCGGAGCCGGGTTTCCCCCAAATGTACGGTGAAAACTTGTTGATGCCATTCCCACACATAAATTGGAGCGACAGAATATTGGGTAGGGAAGCACACAAACTGCGAAAGGCGCCCGCACTATAACGTAGCCCGCAATCCCTGTCAAACCAATGTCATTTGCGCCCTTTTTTCCAACCCAAATGTGGCACGCACAATCGTACGAAACGACTGGCGTGCCACACAGTGTCAAGTGTCACCAATTCCAGGTACGACTTCCCACAACCGAATCCGACAGACGATTCTTACTGGCCATATCCGGCAATGGAAAATTCCGCCAGGCGTCTGTTTAGGCTATGGGTTGCAGTCCGCGCATCAGGATACCCACAGTCTGATGCCAGAACGCGCCGTTGAGATAGCTGTTGTTCTCTGTGGGCCAGTTGGTCCAATAGGTTTGGTTGTAGGGAATGCGATGCAACCACTGTTGCAACGGACAATCGATCAGGTTCTCCAGATAGTGCTCGATGGCCGCCAGATAGAGGTCCATATATTCCGGATCATCGGGCGAGGGCGAACGTGCAGCCATTTCGTCGATAATGGCATCGTATTCAGAATTGCGATAGCGCGAGAAATAGCTGGCAGCTTCGCCCGGCTCGCGATAGTGCTTGCTGGTATACATGTCCAGCGTGTCGAATGGATCGACAATGCTGCCGCCGTGTCCAAAGAGCATAATCTTGGCGGTGCCGTCGGCGCGGCGCGTCCCCACGTCGGCCGGCACAGAATATTCGGCTTCGAACCCATTGCGGCGCAACTGTTCGGCCAACACAGGCCCAATATCGTTAAAAATCCCCGCGCCATGAATATTCGCCACCACGCGCTCGCCATCGCGCACCCAGAAACCTTCGCCATCGCGCTCATAACCCTGGCCTTCCATCAAGGCAACAGACTTATCGGGGCTGTATTCGCTGGTATTATATTGTTCCAGCAACGGCGCGGCGGCTTCGATATAGGGCATCAGCGGCGGATAATAGGGGAAAGGCAATTGGGTCACGATCCCCGACCCTTCCAACGCAACCTCGATCATCTGATCCCGATCAACCGAATAGCTGACCGCCCAGCGCGTCTCTTTGGTATTGAACGGCGGCTCTTCGCAGTTGAACCA
>JBBDIO010000197.1:0-18124 GCA_040880365.1 Litorilinea sp. | reverse complement strand
ACGCCGCCGCGCCTACCGGCTGCGTTGCATACACAGTTCGCCGGGGCATCCGGCCCAGAAGTGGCAGAAACTCTGGCAGAATCCCTGACAGAGACGTTGACAGAGACGCTGGCCGCCGCCTGGATGCCTGCCGCCGCAGAGGCGCTGACGCAGGCCCTGGCGCAGCTCGCGCCGCTGGATGCGCGGTTCGCCGTGCGCTCTTCTGCCGCGGGCGAAGATGGCGCGACGCTCTCGTTTGCCGGTCAATTTGAAAGTTATCTCAATGTTGCGCCAGCCGACGTGGCCGCGCGCGTCGTGGATGTGTGGCAGTCGGGTCTGTCGCCGCGCGTGTTGGCCTATCGCCGCGAACAGGGGCTGACCGGCTTGCCGCCGCTGCCCGCCGTGTTGGTGCAGCGCATGGTCCAGCCCGAATGCGCCGGGGTGGCCTTTAGCGCAGACCCTGTGAGCGGACGGCAGAGCATGGCCGTGATCGCGGCGGTGGCGGGGCTGGCGGATGGCCTGGTAGCGGGCACGGTTGCGGGCGATTCCTATACGGTAGATCGGGCCGGTGCGGTGGATGTGCAGGCGCAAGCGGGCGCGCAGCCGTTGCTGGATGCCGCCCAGGCCCAGGCCATCGCCACTTTGGCGCGCCACCTGGCCGATTATTTTGGACGCCCCCAGGATATTGAATGGGCATGGGCACAGAGCACACTCTATCTGCTACAGGCGCGGCCTATCACCACGCTGGCAGGGCGCGCCGACCCCGACGGCGCGCTGATCATCTGGGATAATAGCAATATCATCGAAAGCTATGGCGGCACGACTACGCCGCTCACCTATTCCTTTGCACGGCGGGCCTATACCGATGTCTATCAGACCTTTTGCCAGGTGCTGGGCGTGCCGGCGGCGACCATTCAACAGAATCAACACGTCTTTGCCAATATGATCGGGCTGGTGCGAGGGCGCATCTACTACAATCTGCTCAACTGGTATCGCGTGCTGGCGATGCTGCCGGGGTTTCGCGCCAACCGCACATTTATGGAGCAGATGATGGGCGTGAAGGATGGATTGCCCCCGGCGATTGTGGCGGAAATCGGCGCGGCCACGCGCGGCGACCGTCTGCGCGACAATCTGCGCCTGGTCGGTACGTTGACAGGGCTGGTGGGAAGTTATTTCGGCTTTGAACGGCGCAAACGCCGCTTTCTGGCGCGCCTGGCCCACACGCTGGGTGCCGCGCGTCCCGATTTGGCCCACTGGCGCGCCGATGAGCTGGCGGTCTATTATCGCCAGTTGGAAGCCGATCTGCTGCCCCATTGGGATGCGCCGCTGGTCAACGATTTCTTTGCCATGATTTTCTTTGGCCTGTTGCGCAAACTCTGTGAACAGTGGATTGGGGATGCAGGCGCAACTTTGCAGAACAATCTGCTGGTGGGCGAAGGCGGCATGATCTCGGCGGAACCGGCGCAACGCGTACAGAAGCTGGCGCAGTTGGCCCACGCTGTAGAGGCGGGGCAGCCGGGCTTTGTGGCGCAACTGGCACAGGGCATATTGCCTGCCGCCCCCACAGATTCTGCACACGCCGACCCTGCACAGGTAAATGCGCAGCAGGCGTTCATGCGCGCCTATGCCGCCTATCTGGACCGTTTTGGCGACCGCTGTATGAATGAGTTGAAGCTGGAAAGCCCCACGCTGTTTGATGACCCTGCGCCGTTGCTGCGCGCGATAGGCCAACTGGCCCAGCGGCACGCGGAGGGAGCGAGTGACGGGTCAACAGATGCGCGCGTAGGCGTGGGGTCAACCGATGTGCAGGCGGTACGCGCACAGGCCGAAGCGCAGGTCGCCGCGGCGTTGGCAAAACAGCCTCTGCGGCGGCGGGTTTTTGCATGGGTGCTGCGCAATGCGCGCAACCGCGTGCGCGACCGGGAAAATCTGCGCTTCGAGCGCACGCGCGTCTTTGGACGTGCCCGCCAGATTTTCCGTGAATTGGGCAAACGCCTCTTTGCGGCGGACGTGCTGGCCCAGCCGCGCGATGTCTTTTATTTGCAGGTGGATGAAGTGTTGGGCTATGTGGAAGGGACCACCACCGCCACCGCGTTGGGCGCATTGGCCGCGGTGCGCCAGGCCGAGTTTGCCGAATATGCCACATTGCCCGCGCCGCCGCGCCGCTTTGTCACCTATGGCGCGGTGCACGCGGGCAACGACTTTCAAGCCACCCATGCCGATGGCACATCGGCCCCTGAACAAGGAGCGGACTCAGCCGCGCAGGGCGAGACGCGCCAGGGGGTGGGCTGTTGTCCCGGTGTGGTGCGCGGGCGGGCGCGGGTAGTGGAAAATCCGCTCACCGCCCAGTTCGACCCTGGTGACATTCTGGTCGCGCCGCACACCGATCCCAGCTGGATTCTCATCATGCCGCTGGCCGCGGGCTTGCTGGTCGAGCGGGGCAGTCTGCTTTCCCACGCGGCGATTGTGGCGCGCGAGCTGGGCATTCCCGCGGTGGTTGCTATCCCCGATGTGATGGCATGGCTACAGGACGGCGATCTGGTGGAGTTGGACGGCGCGACGGGCCGTGTCCAGCGGATTGGGACGGTCCCTGACGCGCCTATGGCCCGCACGTCGAAAACATGAGATCGCGTTGCAGTACCATGTTGAAAAAGAGTTGGGGCGGTCTTTCCTGCGCGGCCAGAATCAGATTCAGATTGGCGCCGGTAATCTCCTCACGCACGGTCGCGTCATATACACTGAAAAGCTCGGCGTAGGGGACGCCGTCATAGACCCGACTCAGCCCCGTTTCGGCGATGGCGCGCCGGCTTTCCAGGTCGGCATAGGCCTGTTCCGCGCTGGGATAGTGGTGGACGAATATGCCCACGGGGATGCCTGCCCCGCCGTTTTCTTCTGCGCTATTCTCTGCTGCTGCATCGCCTGTTTCCTCAACGCGATAGCCTATCCCCAGCACGCTATAGAGTCCGCCCGCCGAGGTTGCCAGCAGCTCTTCCAGCGTGGCGTGCAAGGTGTCCATGTCTTCAATTTCCATCATATAGGTTGCCACATCCAGCGCGGGACAGCCTTCGGTCAGGATCATGGCTGCGCCTGCCGCGCCCAGGCTCACGGCGACGGACTGAATATCGGGCCGCGTCGCCAGGGTTTCGCCCGCCGCCAGTTGCGCCAGGGTCGCCAGCAGCGCGTCGCCATCACTGGCAAGGATGAGGGTGTGGGCGTCGGGCAGATAGGCAGTATTGAGGATGGCAAATTCGGTCGTGTTCATCCAGACTGCCCTGAGATCCAGAGAGTGGCTGTAGAGGATGGCGGTGCTGTCGCCAAACGCGTGTTCGGTGCGTTCAAATTCGCGTTCCTCGAAGTGCGCCAGGACCGGCGCAATGTCGAAATCCGCGTCAAAGCGCAGCACAAAGGCAAGGGGACCCCCTGGCGTGGCAAAGGATGCTTCCCATTGCAGGTCAGTGGAATCCCAGCCCCAGACTTCGGCGTGGGTGCGAAAATGGCTGCGCCCAAAGCCGGTGGCGACGGCCTGTTCGGTGCCGCCCACATTCATCATAAAGGCCATGCGCTCGGCCATATCGGTGGCGCTATTCAGATCGGGCACGCCAGCCTGTGCTTTCAGAAGTGCCCAGTTGGTATATTCAAAATGGGGGGTGGTCAGCGGCGCAAGGCCCAGCGCAATTGCCAAATCCGGGTGAATGGCAGAGAGAGAGCCCGCGTCGGTTACTGACGGGGCGGGCGTTGCGGAGGGCGTCGCTGTGGCACTTTGCGGGGGAGAGGCTTGCGCTGTCTCGTCGCGGCGGCCCGGCGGACGACCTTCGCCCGCGGGCACGCTGTCAATCTGTGAATCGCGCTGGGGTTCGATATCCGGTTCGGCAGATGGTTCCGCATCCGGTTCGGGGGCGGCCTCTGCATCACTATCGGGAGCGCGTTCCGGGTCGGTGGCATCCTGGGGTATGGATTCAACTGTAGATTCTTCTGTGGATTCTGCTGTGGGCGTGGGAATTGTGGGCGTGGGAATCAACCACTGTTCGGGCGACGCGGTACAGCCTGCAAGCAGCAGGATCAACAGCAGCGGGAGCAGCCTGGCATATGCGTGGCGGTGGCGAATATGAGCGCGGGTGTTGGGCATGGGGGTAGTCTCCTCCCTGTGAATCAGTATGACTTGTGAATCAGTGTGAATCGGTGTAAATCGGTGTAAACCAGTGCAGGCGGTTGCGCCGCCTGCCGGCGCGCATCTAATAGGATGCAGTCGCCGCGGTCTGCGCGGCCAGCAGCACGCGCCCCGCGTCGGCGAGCGTGGGGCCAAAGCTGACAATGCCGTCTTCGTGCCCGCCCATGCTGAAAATCCCCCGCGCGCCGCAGTCGGTCTCGGCAAAGAGCCGGACGACTTCCTGGGCCATGGCGGGCGTGCCATAGGGCACCGTCGCTGCGGTGGTGGGCAATCTCAAGGCAGGGGCCGCCTGCCAGATTTCCGGCGAATGGGCATGCATCACCGCGCCGATGTTCGCATCCAGCGCATAGAGAATGCCGTGGGTCATAGATTCGCTGGACGGGCGAATGGGACCGCGCGCCACAATGCGGTTTTGGGTGGGATAACAGGCAATCACCACGGCATAGTATTCCACGGTCAACGGTGACAAATGGCCGGTCTGGGTGCCGCTGATGGCGAAAATGGGCTGGTCTGTAGGGCGGTCGGGGCCGGGCGTCCCCGCCAGTGTCGCCATTGCAGTTGGCAGGCGCAGGCTGATATTGCCGAAGCCGTAGCCGGCATAGCGCGCCGGGTCCTGGCCGATGAGTTGTCGTGTAAACAGAATCTCGCGCCAGTCCATCAGATCGCCTAGCAGACTGGCATCCAGTGGGGCAGATGGGGTATAGTCTAGGTGGAATTTAATGACCCCTTCTTGCCCGGTCGTCGTGTTTGACATGGTAGTGTTTGACATCATAATCCCATATTCTAGTGTGCAGTCGGATCGGTGGTTGGGTGGCGGATTGTTGTCGCGCGTGCGTCTGGTGCATAGTCTAGCGCATTTTGCGCCCGAAGCAAGCCGCACCGATCAAACCAGACTGCATTTCGGTCAGTATACAGTCAATATAACAGTCAATATAGAGGAGTATATCGCTCATGCATGCATTTTCTTCGCTCCAGGTTTCCGAGGGTACCGTGGGGATTCACTGGTTCGGGCAAAGCTCGTTTGCGTTGAAGGATCATGGGGGCACGGTGGTGCAGGTGGATCCCTATTTTCCCCACGAACGCCCGCCAGAACGTTATATTCACGCCGAACCGCCCTTGGATGAGACCACCCTGCCCACCAGTTTTGTGCTGCTGACCCACAATCACGGCGACCATACCTGTGTGGAATCGTGCTTGCGCATCCATGCGGCTTTTCCGAGTTGCCAGTTTGTCGGCCCGTCGGAAAGCACCGAGAATCTGGCGAAAAATGGCATCCCCGCCGACCGCCTGACAACCATCCAGGCCGGCGACACCACGGCGCTGGGCACCATGCAGGCGCATGTGGTCTGGGCCAAACCGCCCGGCGGCGCGCCCGAAGATGGCATCAAGCCGCCGGATGTGCAGCATCTGGGCTATGTGGTTGCAGCGTCGGGCGTCAACGTCTATATTTCGGGCGACCCCATTAACACCTTTGCCGAACACGATGAGCTGATTGACCCCATCAAGGCGTTGAACCCCCACATCGGTTTTCTCACCACCCACCCCCGCGAAGGCGAGTTCCCTTTCTTCGAGGGTTCGGTGAAGATGGCGCAGAAGCTGGGCCTGAAGACTGCCGTGCCCGCGCACTACTATTGCTTCGTGGCGCGCAACTATGATCCCCAGGAATGGGCCGATTCGTTCCCGGCAGATGGTCCCGAACGGTTGATCATTCCCTATGACGATGCGGTTGTCTATCGCGCGTGAGCAGGCGGCCACAGGCAGGCGCACGCCCAAATGGGTTTGCGTTTGCAGTCAAATTGATCACAGGGTACCGACAAAGCCGGTGTTACGGCGCTTGTCGGGTAGCTTTTCAGGATGGTGAACATGGCGTCGTATGAGCCACTGCACGACTCTCGCGAGTGGCAGGAAATGAGTCTGGGCCAACGGCTGGCCCGCTATGCGCTGTGCTATGTGACCTGGGCCGGATTTGTGGCCGTGGGTCTCTATTGCGCAACGCTGATCCGCGGGATATATCTGGGCTTTCTGCCCGTGTGGGGGCCGTGGATAATGAACGGGGTCGACACGGTTGCGCCGATTCTGATTATTGCGCTGTTGCTGAGCTATGTGCTCTTTATGGAACATTATCTGCGGCGCGGTGTGGTGACCCAGCGCCTGGGCGCGCGGATTCTGCGCGGCGTGTTGTGGATGGTGCCTGTCACGGGTGCGCTGTATCTGGCGAGCATCGGCGTGCCCCGGCTATTGGGCGCATAAACACAATCTCTTGCGGCTGACTTTCCTGCCGAATAACAATCAGAGTAAACATTTACAGCAGAGCAAACATTTACAGAGGAGAAGAACGGTATGGCACGTTTTGATCACATGAAAGGTGTGTTTGGGCTGTTGCCCACACCCTATCGCGACAATTATGAAATTCACACGGAAGATTTGCGCGCGGTGGCGAATTTCTGTTGCACCAGCGGGCAGCATGGCATTGTCTGGCCCGTGATGGTGGGCGAATTTTACTTTTTGGGTGAAGAAGAGCGCATCCGCGGCCTGGATGTGGTGATGGAAGAGGTGAACGGGCGGCTGCCGGTGGTCTTTGGCTGTTCGGGCGTCTCGGTGCCCCAGGTGTTGACCTTTGCCCGCGCGGCCCAAAAGGCAGGCGCCGATTGCATCATCGCAATGGCCCCGGCGCGCACCAATGCCCAGATCCACATGGACATGTACAAGCGCATGGCCGAAGTCTATGACGGGCCAATTATGGTGCAGAACGCCGCGGCCTATTCACCGCTCACGGGCGAGCAGATTCTCAAATTGCTGGATGATGTGCCTTCGATTGAGTATATCAAAGAGGAACGTCCGCCGGGGCCACGCTATATCAGCGAAGTCTATGACCTGGTGGGCGACCGGGTGAAGTGCATTTTCGGCGGCGCGGCGGGCAAGTTCCTGCCCGATGAGCTGCGCCGCGGAGCCGATGGCTGTATGCCCGCCTGCGAGATTGCCGACCTGTTGGCGAAGGTTATGGAGATCTGGTGGCAGGGCGACGAGACCAAGGCGCGCGAACTGCACACCCGACTGCTGCCTCTGATTATCCGCGAAAATCACCCCTTCATGCGCTATATTCTCAAACGGCGCGGGGTCTTCACTTCGCTGGTCGAGCGCGCACCCTCCGAGGCCGCCGCGCTGGATGAGGAAGACAAGCGGGAAATCAGCATTCTGCTGGAAGCCATTCAGGACGACATCGACTATTATCCCTTTGGCGCGGAATAACGCGGCCGACAGGAGGATAGGAAAATAAAAAAAGTGCCGGCGATCTACACGCCGGCGCTTTTTTTGTTTATTTCAGATTGGGAGCAGGAATTACCCTCAGACTCGTCCCGTCAACTGTTGAATCTTGTCGCCGGTGTCGCGCCAGGAAATTTTGGTCAGCCCCATTTTCTGGCGCAGTTGTTCTTCGGGCACGCCCATGCGAAAATCGCGCACGGCCGCGGTCCAGCGCAGCGTTTCAAAGCCTACCTGCACGCGTTTGATGCCCGCGCGCTTGCCCACGTCATCCAGCACATATTCCAGATTGCGCGGCGTGCAGGGAAAGAGGATATTTTCGGGCTTGTATTGTTGCAGATACTGGTTCAAAGCCGGAATGATGCCGGGATGGAGCGGCAGAGTCCGGTTTTTGTGCTTCTGGGTATCATCCTCATAGCGGATGTTGACCGTGGGCGACTGGGGGTTGCTCACGTCGATGTCTTCGATGAGCAGCGCGGCACATTCGGCCTTTTTCATGCCCGTTTGCAAGAGCAGGTTGAACAGGAGATAGGGCCGGGCATCGGGGCGTTTGCGGTCGAACAGATAATCCTGCACCGCGTTTTGCAACTTGCCCAGGTCGCCGTCGTTGAGAATGGTGGGCAGGGGGGTGCGCACCGAAATCTGGACAATCGGTTCTGCCGGGTCGGTGCCGATAATGCCGATGCCGTGCAGCCAACTGAAAAACGATTTGAGCGTGGTGATGCGGCGCGCCAGCGTCTTGGGCTTGCATTCCACCTTTTTGCCGTCGGGATAGTCGCGTCCCCGTTGCAGCCAATCCAGAAATTCGTTGAGCGTGGCGGTCTGGATATTCAGCAGGCGCGTGGTAGGGCCGGCGAATTCCATGAGAATCTTGAGGTCATTCAGAAAGGCTTTGATGGAATTTTCGCGGAAGCCTTTGCGGGTCATATATTCCTTGAACGCCGCAACCGCGCTTTCCAGGCTGCTATCGGCGCGCAGCGGCGGCGCAAGCTCCGGCGCGTCGTGGGCGTCCGTCTCTTGACCAGCCGTCTCTTGACCAGCCGTCGCTTGGGCGACAGTGTCGCCTGGGGGCGTGGCGGGAATCATGCCGGGGGCGGGTGTCGCCTCTGTCGCAGCTTCCAACATTTCGGTCTGCAAATCCTCTACAGGTGCCATGCTATTATTTCCTTGTCAGTGTTTCGTATAGTTGATACGAGTATAGGAGGATCGACGTTGGATTGTCAAGGAAAGTTACGCAGAATCTGAAAATTCAATCAAATTGGTCGTTTTGGCGCGCGATTTTGACTCATAACTTCGACCCACTATGCTGGTCGCGCTGGAGCACGCGCCTGGCTAATTCTATAATGCCAGAGTGTACGGCTGCCGGTTCGATAACCTCTATCTGATCGCCAAAGCCGACCAGACAGGAAATGGCGGTCTCTGCCGTGTGAAAGACCAGTTGCATCTGTTGCCAGCCATCGGCGCGGGTCTCGCCATAGCCTTCAATTTGCAGATACCAGCCCGCGCGCGGAAGCTGTTGGACGCCCGCGGGCGAAGCCCAGATCGCCACGGGATAGCGGGGCAGATTCGCCACAAACTGGGACGCCGATTCGCCCCAGAAGCTCGCCAGATCAAAATCGGCGGGGATATGCGCAGGTTCGGCGGCGATTTCGGCATCCTCAATGCGCCCGACGCGATAGGTGCGCGGCGCATCTTCCACGCCTGCCACCAGATACCAGAGCCGCCCTTTGGCAACCAGGCCCCAGGGGTGAACCGTGCGCCGGCGACGCGAGCCATCGGCGCGTGTATAGGTCATGTGAATCTGGCGTCCCTGCCACAGCGCATCGTGCACCAGGGTCAGACAGGGATGATCTTCGGCGGTCTGCCGCCAGCCCGCGCCATCTACCAGAATGTGGCGGCGCACGCGTTCGGCATCCTGACCCAGGGCGGGGGGCAGGGCATGGCGCAGCTTACGCTCTCCGCTCGCCGCGGCCTGGCGCAAGCCCAGATCGCGCAGCACGCCCAGATTGTTGACAAACAGGGCCTGAATTTCGGGGCGGGTGAGATAGTGCAGGTCGGCGCGAAAACTATCCAGCAGCGCATAGCCGCCCGTGCGCCCGCGTTCGGCATAGACCGGAATCCCCGCCATGCTCAGGGCTTCCATATCGCGATGCACCGTGCGCGGTGAGACTTCCAGGCGCGTGGCAACTTCCTGGGCGGTTATGCGGGGTGTCTGTTGCAGCATGAGCAGGATATTGAGCAAACGGTCGGCACGCATGAATCCACTATAAAAAATATGACAATAGATGTCAACTTTTTGCGCTAGACTGCGTTTGGAAGTCCGTTTGCAATACGATTTTCCAAACTCTATTACTCAAAAGGGAGAAGGCAGTCAATGGATCAGAATGGTCAGCGCAAAGTGTGTATCGTCACGGGGGCAAGCCGGTCGGTGGGGCAGGCCATCGCCGCGGAATTGGGCGCAACCGGTGCAGTCGTCTATGTGACCGGGCGCGGCGCGGCGGGGCATAGCCGGTTCGAGGGCGATACGGTGGAAGATAGCGCGGCAATGGTGAATGCCCAGGGCGGCGTGGGGATTCCGGTGGTGCTGGATCAGCGGGACGACGCGCAGGTAGAGGCTCTGTTTGCCCGCGTGCGCCGTGAACAGGGGCGGCTGGATGTGTTGGTGAATAACGCCTGGGGCGGTTATGAGGATCACGACGCGACGTTTAACGCGCCGTTTTGGGAGCAGCCGTTGGCGCGCTGGGATCGCATGTTGCAGATTGGTGTGCGCTCTACCTATGTGGCGATCTTTTGCGCCGCGCCCTGGATGGTGGAACAGGGGCACGGGTTGGTTGTAAACACATCGGTGCTGACCCACCCCGACAAATATCTGGACAGCGCGCCCTATGATACGGCCAAGACTGCCATCAATCGCATCACCTTTGCCACGGCGCGCGATCTCCAGCCCCACGGCGCGAGCGTGGTAGGTGTTGCGCCGGGCTGGCTGCGTACAAAGCTGATCTACGAGATGTATAAGACCGACGCCGAACAGTGGCACACGGTAGAAGAGCTGGCACAGACCGAATCGACCCACTATGCGGCGCGGGTGGTGGCGGCGCTGGCGCGTGATGAACAGGTGGCGCGCTGGCGCGGGCAGACGCTGGCCGCGGGCACGTTGGCGCGGGCATATGGCGTCACCGATATTGATGGACGCCAGCCGGACTTTTATCGCGATGTGTTGAAGATGGATACGGCGTAGGAAAAGTAAAGCGAGAAGTAGAATCAGGAGAATAAACGCAGGGTATAAAATGAGTACTAGCTACCGTACACTTTTTGAAAGTAAGGCAAGAGCCGGATGGGAATGGTCTTGCCGTTGGTTAAGAAACGTTCAATCATGTCAGGGCCGATGCGAAAGATACTCAAATCACGCCGGTCGGTTCTGTCAACCAAATAGCGCAAGCCTCGTTTAATGACGTAGGAGTTACGCAGTGGAAGTCGCGTACCAGCGGTAGCACACGAGCAAAATATATCGGCTACCGGTGTGAAGTGCGTAACTCCTAATGCAGATGGGTGGCAGTCATCTTATCCTCCTATGCCCTTTTGGTTTTCCGACCTTTAGCATAGCAGATGAGTTTGACTGCCATCTATTATCTATAATTCTGTTGGCTCACTTACCTCGTAAAAAAGTGTACGCTAGCTAGAAATAAATCAAACCCTGTAAAGCCTGGTACACTATTGGAGACTTTTTATAATACTGAATACTGAAAACTGTCTACTGAAAACTGAAAACTCCAATGAAAACCAGCGACATCGCTAAAGCACTTGGCGTTCATGTGAACACAGTCCGCCTCTATGAAGAAGATGGTTTTTTGCCGCCGATTCCACGCGGCGAGAATCGCTATCGCCAGTACAGCGAACTCCATCTCGAATACGCCAAACTCGTGCGCCTGACCCTGCATTGGCCTTATCTTGGCGACAAAGAATTGATCTTTCAGCTTTTGCGAAGCGCCGCTAATCAGAATTTCGGCACGGCGATTGAATTAGCCTTCCAATATCTGGCACTTATCCGCATGGAACGCACATCCACCGAGGCGGCAATCGAATTTCTCGAACATTGGGCGGCGGGTAATCTGCTTGATGCCTTCGAGGAAAGCGTCACGATTGGCGAAGCAGCAAAGCGCCTCAATGTCAGCGTGGATATGCTCCGCAACTGGGAACGCAACGGCCTGATTACTGTCCCACGCGAAGCGCAAAGCGGCTATCGTTTTTATGGGATGCGCGAATTTGGGCGGATTCGTGTGATTCGCAGCTTGCTTCAAGCGGGTTACAGCCTCATGGCGATTTTGCGAATGCTTCAGGCGTATGACGCAGGCCAAAGCGAAAATCTCGGAGAAAAGCTCGAACTCCCCCTTGAAGAAAGCGCCAATGAAGCTATCGAAGTCATCGCTGACCACTGGCTCTCAAGTCTGATTGAACTCGAATCCCGCGCCAAAGCCATCATCCAGCAAATCAGGAAATTGATTGAGCTATCGCGCTAAAACCCTCTATTTATCCTTTAAGCCTTTATGATGAAAATAGTCAAATTCATCAGGAGGCCGTAGGGATGATATTCAGAGCATCGGGCGCTACATTCAGGAACATATAAATGAGGAATGGGAAAGCGCTTTTCAGCAGTGCGAAGGCAAAATGCTGGAGATGTATCCGCAAATTGGCGATAGTATCTACGCTTCCCGCGTGCGTTTCAGGTGATTGCGCGGGAAGTGAGCAGCCCTGCCGCCGTGATTAAAGCGCTATCGGAAATCTCGCCCGAATTCAAAAACGCGCCTGATAGGAAGCAGGAAGTAGCCGAATATCTGGCAGCGAATCCCGATAAGAGCTAAAAAGCCTCCAACAGTACACCAGCCCCTTATACTAAGGCTAGTCGGGGCGGCAGCGTGCTGCACACAATAGTTTGGAGGACAAATGAACCCAAAAGAATGGATTAGCATTCCTGTTTTGTTTGCTGTTTCCTTGGATGAAACGCTGGCCTTCTGGGAGATGCTTGGCTATGAACGCAGCTTCTATCAGAAAGCGCCTTATCCTTGTGGAATTATCGGGCGCAATGGTTACGACTTGCATTTTATCCAGCAGAAATGGCTGAAGGCCGAAGAAAATCCCTACGGTTGTCTGGTGCTAGTGAGCGATGTCGAAGCGATACATCAGGAATTTTCCAGAGCCATGAAGGAGAAATTGGGACGTGTTCCCAATCAAGGCTTGCCACGAATCACACGTATGAGGCCGAAACAAACGCGCTTCACAGTGACTGACCCTTCGGGCAATTGGATAACGTTCATCAAATTTGGTGGGGAGGATGCGGAAATCGAGCGCGACTCCGAGCAAAGGGGCGAACAAAGTCCTATGGAATTTGTGATTTCGAGGGCTATCCGCTTCCGCGAGTTCAAGCTTGATATTATTGGCGCGGCAAAAATTCTGGATGTCGCGCTGGAACGCCATTCAGATGAAGCAGAAATTCTGATTGCCCGTGCTTTGCTCCTGCGTGCGGAAATCGCGCTGGATATGGAAGAAACAGCCATCGCCAGCGCAAACCTGCAAAAACTGCGCGGCCTGAACCTCAGCCCCAAAGACAAGGCCAGTATCGCCAGTGAGATTGAGCGTATTACTGAACTAATTGGTTAAATTGTAGGGGCGTATGGCACTTGCCTTACTTTCAAAAAGTGTACGGTAGCTAGTCAGAAGATACTATAAATCCAGAAAGCTAGACACAGTTTGAAAAATTTGAGAGCAGGGCGTATTGCCGGATGGGAATGGTTTTGCCGTTGGTTAAGAAACGTTCAATCATGTCATGGCCGATGCGAAAGATACTCAAATCACGCCGGTCGGTTCTGTCAACCAAATAGCGCAAGCCTCGTTTAATGACGTAGGAGTTACGCAGTGGAAGTCGCGTACCAGCGGTAGCACACGAGCAAAATATATCGGCTACCGGTGTGAAGTGCGTAACTCCTATATAAAAAAAGGGGGCGCACCAAATTCTTGGTGCGCCCCTCCTGTATAGAGTCGTATAGAATCGAATCTAGAACAGCAGGCCGTTGCCAAAGGTAGAGGCAAAGACCAGGCTCACAATGCTCATGAGCTTGATCAGAATGTTGAGCGAAGGGCCGCTGGTATCCTTGAAGGGATCGCCTACGGTATCGCCCACCACAGCCGCCTTGTGCGGGTCGGAACCTTTGCCGCCCATTTGGCCGGTTTCGATCCATTTTTTGGCGTTGTCCCAGGCGCCGCCGGCATTTGCCATCATCACGGCCAGGGTGAAGCCCGAAGCAATGGCGCCGATGAGCATTCCGGCCAGGGCTTCTGCGCCCAGGATATAGCCGACTGCCAGCGGCACGATGACGGCCAACGCGCCCGGCAACACCATTTCGCGCAGTGCGCTCTTGGTGCTGATATCCACACAGGTGCGATAGTCGGGGCGACCCGTGCCATCCATCAACCCAGGAATTTCCTTGAATTGGCGGCGCACTTCCAGCACAATCTCGGTAGCTGCCTTGCCCACTGCGGTCATGGTAAGCGCCGAAAAGAGGTAGGGCAGCACGGCGCCGATGAGAATGCCCGGCAACATCACGGGATCCAGCAGGTTCAGCGAAAATTCTTCGCCGGGCACGGTGAAGTTGGGCCGCACGGCTTCCACATAGGCGGCCATGAGCGCCAGGGCGGTGAGCACTGCCGAACCGATGGCAAAGCCCTTGCCGGTGGCGGCGGTGGTATTGCCCAGGCTGTCCAGGGCATCGGTGCGCTCGCGCACTTCGTCGGGCAGGTCGCTCATTTCGGCGATCCCGCCGGCGTTGTCTGCCACCGGGCCATAGGCATCGCTGGCAAGGGTGACGCCCAGTGTGCTCAGCATACCCACACCGGCCAACGCCACGGCATAGAGACCCATGCTCATGCCGCCCACGCCAATGCCCAGATAAAAGGCGACCAGAATGGCCGCGGCCACAATCAACACCGGCGCTACGGTGCTCATCATCCCTACGGCAAGGCCCTGGATAATCAGAGTCGCGGCGCCGGTTTCCGAAGCTTTGGCAATGCTCTGGGTCGGTTTTTCGCCATACGAGGTGTAATACTCGGTGAAATAGGCGATGGCGTTACCCGCGACCAGGCCGGTGAGGATGATGAACCAGAAGCTGAAGCTCGCGCCCGCCAGCGGCACCACAATCGCGGCAAACCCCAGCACAATGGCCGACGAGGCCCAAACGGCCTTGCGCAACACGGCCAGCAGGTCTTCCTGCGTCGCGCCTTCTTCGGTCTTCACCATAAAGGTGCCGATGAGCGCAGACAAAATACCCACGCCTGCCACCAGGAAAGGCAGACCAATCAGCCCGGAGAAGCTGGCATCGGCCAGGGCCAATGTGGCGCCCAGCGTGGCCGCGGCAATGATGGAACCGCTGTAGCTTTCAAACAAGTCGGCGCCCATGCCCGCCACATCGCCCACATTATCGCCCACGTTGTCGGCGATAACCGCGGGATTGCGGGGATCATCTTCGGGAATCCCCTGCTCGACCTTGCCCACCAGGTCGGCGCCCACGTCGGCAGCTTTGGTATAGATACCGCCACCCACACGGGCAAAGAGCGCAATCGAGCTGGCGCCGAAACCGAAGCCGGTGATGAACTGGATGTTGCCATCGAAGATAAGATACAAAATGGTGAGGCCCAGAATGGCAAAACTCACCACTGCCATGCCCATGATGGACCCACTGCTGAACGCCACGCGCAAACCGTCGTTCAGGCCGCGCTGGGCCGCGGCGGCGGTACGCACATTCGAGCGTACGGCAATCCACATGCCCAGATAACCCGCCGCCGCCGACGTGAACGCACCGGCGACAAAGCAGACCGCGGTTTGCCACGAAAGGAATACGGCGATGATGACCGCGACGAGCGCGACAAAGCCCAGCAAAAAGGTATATTCACGATTCAGAAAGGCTGCTGCGCCTTCTTGAATCGCCGCGGCGATTTCCCGCATTTTATCGTTGCCCGTGTCTTCGGCGAGGACATTGCGGATCTGCCAGATGACAAACCCAATGCCCACTACCCCAAACACCATGGCAAAAATGATGGCGGCTGTTCCCTGGATCAAGGTTTTCCTCCTTATTTTTCTGTATTTTTAATTGACTGTTTCGCTAAGATATCCTACAAATCGCAAGAAAAAGCCCCGGTCTGAATGTGTCCCGCAGACCAGAGGCCAATGATGCGACCGTTACTGCGCTGTAACCAGAAGTTTTTTATATCCTCTATTTTTAGCCGCGACTATTGCGCCACCGTTCACAAAGTATCCGCGCAATTGTAGTGTGTTTTTCCGAGATTCGTCAAATTAATTGGCCTTGGTCGCCTATCGACGTTTAGCCAAGGGGCATTCGTGCGTTTATCAACATTCTACCAGCCACCGCCGCGCCGGGCATTAAATGTGTGCAGACTTTCGTGTTCTTCCAGATCCAGCGCATGGCCTTTGGGTGTATCCAGGCGTTGGGTAGTGTAGATGCCCCGGTGCCCCGACGCCAGATAGGCCGCAGCACACCCGGCAAAAAGATAGAGCGCGGCATTGCCCCCAAACAGTTCGATGCCCATGATGGCGCAGGCCAGCGGTGTATTGGCCGCGCCGGCAAAGACCGCCACCAGCCCAATCGACGCCAGAAACGCAGGATCTACCCCCAGCAGATGGCCCAGGGTATAGCCCAGCGTGGAGCCGATCACAAACAGCGGCGTGACTTCGCCGCCCAGATAGCCGCTGCCCAGCGTGATTGCGGTGAAGAGCAGTTTGAGCGCAAAGGCATAGAGCACAACTTCGCCGCCCGCGCCCACCGCCGCATAGATCAGCGGCAGACTCAGTCCCAGATAGTCGGTGGTGTCCACCAGCCAGGTGAGACCCAGCACCAGCACGCCGCCCATGACCGGATAGAGGGGGGTATAGGCGGTCAGCCTGGCCCAGCCGCCTTTAATGGCGTGGATCAGCTCGATGAAAAGCAGCGCGGTCAGCCCAAAGCCAATGCCCGCGACGATCACTTTGCCCAGCAGCCACGGATCGTTGGGCGTGGCTGCCAGGTGGGGATAGTGGGCGTGGGGCGCGCCCCATGCGCGCGTCACCAGGTCGCCGATGTAGGACGCAGCCATGCAGGGAATCAAGCCCTCATAGCGGATTCTGCCTACGCGCTGCACCTCCATGCCAAAGACAAAGCCCGCCGCAGGCACGCCAAAGACCGAGCCAAAACCGCCTGCGATACCGGCCATGATGAGCAGGCGTCGTTCCTGCCCCATTAATTCTTGCCCGAACGCTGCTTGGCCGACAGGGTAGAGCAGCCGGCGCAGGTTGTCGGCAAGGCTGGCGCCCATCTGGATGGCGGTGCCTTCGCGGCCTGCGCTGCCGCCCAGCAGGTGGGTGAGCACAGTGCCCGCCAGCACCATGGGCGCCATGCGCAGGGGAATGCGGGTGCGCGTGCGATTGACTTCGTCGATGACCAGATTGTTGCCCAGCGCGGCCGCGCCGCCAAAGCGCCGATAGCTCCAGCCCATGAGAAATCCGCCCAGAGGCAGCAGGCCAATCAACCAGGGGTTGAGGATGCGGGTCTGGGTTGCCCAATCCAGCGCGATGAGGAAAATCGCAGAAGCCGTGCCCGCGAGCACACCGACCAGGCTGCCCAGCGCGCCCCAGCGCAAGGCAAAGCGCAAAAAGCCGCCAAAGTCGCGGGCATAGAGATTGTAGACGTGATGCACGCTCATTTACGCGGTTCTTTGCGCGGTGGGTAAAGTGGATCGCCGCCGGTGATCAGCTGCACACTGCGTTCCACTGCATCGCGTTCGGCGTCGGTGATGGTTTCGTGGTGAAAGCGGTGATCGCGTTTGCGGATGAATTCGCCCAAATGCCCGCCCAGCGCGGCCCACAGCTCCTGGTGCAGCGCGATTAGCCCGGTGTGCTGGCTGCGTGGGCTGCGCTCCAGACAATAATAGAGGTGCGGGCGGCAGAGACCGCCCGCGGCGGCCAGCGGTTTGTCCAGGTCATTTTTCAGATGGCGGATGAGCACCTCGGCCACGCGCGCTTCGGTGCGGGCTTCGACTTCGCACGCCGGGCAAGGCGCGGGGGTTTGGGGCTGTTCGGCGTAGGAATCGGGCGCAGAATCGGCGGCGAGGGTGGGCGTGCCGGGGTCGGTCTGTCCTGGTTTCCCGCCCAGCCAGCTGCGGACGCGGTCGGACAACGCTTGCCGCGGCGGTGGCGGCGATTCGGTCAACTGGCGCGCAGCCGCTTTGACCACCGCTTGCTGCACAATGGCAATCGCCAGCCGTTCCCCGGCAAAGGTCAGCATTTCGCGGCTATGACGTCCGCACAGCCCCAGCGACGCGTCGAGCCGGGCGCGGGAAGCAGGATCGGTGACCGAATCCCACAGGATGCCGCCAATGTGGGTGCGGGCCTGGCGTTGGGCAATCGTACACAGTGGGCAGCCGGTTTCTGCCAAAGCCTGCACCAGCTCCTGATAGGCTGCGCTCTGTTGCAGTGATTGATCTGCTTTTGCCTGGCCCATGCGCGTGGGCGTCCTTTCCCGGTATATTTCCCGGTGTGGATGGTTGGATGGTACGTGATCGATGGCGATTCCTGTAGTGATTCCTGTAGTGATTTCTGTGGCGATTATAGTGCCCCGCGGAATGGCTGACAAGGTGGCGGGCCGGTGACCGCGCGGGACACGTTGCAACGGACTT
>JBBDIO010000196.1:15806-18227 GCA_040880365.1 Litorilinea sp. | reverse complement strand
CCGCGGCCAAACCGCGTGCCGTAATCATGGGTTCGCTATAGCCGGTAACAAACCAGGTGTAGAGCAAGGGAATCACAATGCCGCCTGCGGCAAAAAGCATAATATTGACGCTGCCCCGCAAGACCGCGGCATCGCTGAGCACACTCATTTGCAGCGGATTGGTCCACATCCACCCCAGCGCGCCGGCAAAGATCAACAGACTGCCGACCACGCTCAACAAGGGCAATTGCACGGGCGGCAGTGGTGCATTGCCCGCCGCCGTGGGCGGACGCCGGGGCATCCAGACGACCAGCGCGGCCAGCGAAAAACCCGCCGCCACCAGATGCACGGTCCCCGCGCCGCCAAAATCCACAAAGCCATGACCCAGGCTCAGATTGCTGCCCAGCGCGCTGAGCCAACCGCCGCCGCGCACCCAATTGTCGGCCAGCGGATAGACCACCGCGCCCATGAGCATCCCCAGCAGCATCGTGCCGGTAGCCGGGGCACGGCCCCGCAACGCCACCACAGGAATCAACGCCGCGGTCATGGCCCAGGGCATATGGCCCAAAAACAGGGCATAGACCAGCGGCGTAATGCCCTGCCCCGATAAAAACCAGCCGCTCAGCCCGGCAAAGCCCCAGCCCACGCCCCAATTGGTGGCAACCGGACTCCACTCCCAAACCAGGCTGCGCAGCTCATCATGAGGATAGACCAGCCCCACCCCGCCAAATTGCAGCGCAAAGCCCACGGCCCAATAGCCAAAAGCCGCCAGACCAATCGCGGCCAGACCGCCCAGCGCGGCGTTCCATGCCCGCTCGGCGTCTAGCCCGGCGACGCCAATCAACACAAAGCCGGTGGGCACCAGAAACGCAATGGCCGCCGCGGCCAGATACCAATAGATAGGCGGTCCAACCGTGGTCGCCATAATCGACGCGACCGCGGCTTCCGCATCTGTCGTTTGGGCAAAAAATGGATGCATAGTTTCGCCTATGGATTCTCCGCTAAAATCTTCGATGATGCGCATGATCCCGTTAGCACCCGAATCCATCGATCCGGACAGGTGATCCTGGCTGGTCGCTCCCGCTGGGGATGACCGCCCAAAACGGACTGCGCAGGCAGCAATGACGGCTGGAAAATCCAGCAAATGCCCCGTGTACACCGTGTAGCTTGTCATGTATACACTGGGCTAGTATGATAGCGCAATGCCCTATCAATACCAAAAGTTTACGCGTCATTCGTTATTGTTTAGTAGATTTCTGCCAAAGACCCGCTAATGCGCAATTTTCTGCACCTGCGCGCCGACCTGTGGCTGCCGCTAGGCATCGGCATGGCCGCGCTGCTTCTCTATGCCACATCCGCAGCCCCCGGCATTGTCGAACTCTTCGACGACACCCTGGAATTTCAGATCGTGGGACCCACGTTTGGCATCGCCCACCCCACCGGCTACCCCCTCTATATTCTGTTGAGCGGTGTGTGGAGCCGGCTGCTTTTGCCCGTAGGCGAATGGGCCTGGCGCATGAATCTGTTCAGCGCAGTGTGCGGTGCCGCGACCGTTGGCATCACGGCTCACCTGGGCGCACGTCTGGCCCCGCTGCCCCGTCCCTGGAATCAGTTTTCGGGCCTGGCCGCCGCCCTCGCCTTTGGCCTGGGTGCGGTGTGGTGGAGTCAAACCACGGTGGCCGAAGTCTATGCGCTGCACATGCTGTTTGTCGCGCTCACCCTGGCCCAGACGCTGGCTATCCTCGACGCCGGAGCAGATCAGACGGCAGACCCGCCGCAAGCATCCCAGCACAATATACAGGTGCGGCGCGTAGCACAATTGTGTCTGCTGCTGGGGCTGGGATTGGCCCACCACCGCACCACGGCATTGCTCCTGCCCAGCATTGGCCTGCTATTACTCTGGCAACAGCCCGCGTTGCTGCGCCCGCGCCGGGCATGGTTCACCTGGTTGGGTGCGCTGCTGTTGCCGCTCCTGCTCTATCTCTGGTTGCCCCTGCGCGCCACTCAAGGTGCCCGCGATCTACACGGCAGCTATACCAACACCTGGCGCGGCTTCTGGGATCATGTATTGGCGCGCGATTACATGGCCTTTTTCAGCGAAAACCCTTTGATGGTGTCGCGCACGCCGAGTGACTGGCTGGCCCTGGCCGTAGCACAACTGGGCGTGCCCGCGCTGCTCCTCGCGGGAATAGGACTGCTGCTCTTTCCGCTGCTGCGCGCGCAGATGTCCCCACTACGACAATCACACGACGCGCCGGGCTGGGCCTTAATTGGGTTGACCCTCGCCACGAATCTCGGCTTTGCCTATTTCTATCGCGTGGGCGATGTGGAAGTCTTTCTCCTGCCTGCATTTTTGTGCGCCGCGCTCCTGGCAGGGCTGGGCCTGGGCACACTCCTGCACCTGCTGCTGGGTTCGCCCCCCGCTATCCGGCACAGTGTGGC
>JBBDIO010000196.1:0-15706 GCA_040880365.1 Litorilinea sp. | reverse complement strand
CACAAATCACAAACCCCCTTTCTCCGTCCAACCAGACGCCAGGGGTTGGCGCTGGCGGTGGGCCTGTTGACGCTGCTGGGATTGGCCGCGGGCTGGGGAGGCCGCGCTACTTTTTCCAGCCGCGCTGCCGACTGGTCGGCCCATGACTATGCGTATCAGCTGGCAACCGTCGATTTTCCAGCCCAAAGCCAGGTCATTGGGCTGGAAGGTGAAATCAGCGCGCTGCGCTATATGCAAGCGGCCAACGGGCTGGGACTCAACGCGCGCGGCGTAGTCGCCAACGCCGCCGAAGCGCGCCGCACGGCCATTGCCGATGCCGTGGCCGCGGGCGCGCCCGTCTTCATCACGCGCGAGGTCGAAGGCATTGGCGACGCCGAGCCGAGGCGCTATGCGTTCAGCGGTGCGGGGCCACTGGTGCGGGTGTGGCCTGCGGGTCGCGTAGAATTGCCGCCACTGGCGCACCCGGTGGCCTATGCTCTGGAAGGCGCGCCGTTGGTGCTGCACGCGGCAGAATGGGAGCGCAACACACTGCCCGGCGGCCCACGTCTCACGCTTCGCCTCGATTGGCGCGCGACGGCTCCGCTTGCCGCCGTCTACAAGCTCTCCTTGCGCCTGATCGATGGGGCTACCGGCGAAGTCGTGCAGGATCGAATGGGCCAACCCATTGTCGCCGACGTCTATCCCCTGCGCCAGGCCGCCCTGACGCCCCAATGGCCTGTGGATGCCATCGTGCGCGATGTCCACGATCTGCCCTTGCCCGCCACACTCCCCCCCGAAGCCAGAATACAGATTGTCATTTACGATGCTACGACCGTGGTCGAGGCAGGACGTTGGGAAACCCCGTTGGGCGATTTCGACTGAATACGCAACGTGCAATAGACACCCGGCTGTGTTTTGTAATGTGATTATAGCGTGTCATAATTGCCCCGGTATGCCCATACCTATACACACACACCGACCGACTGACCGGACTGGGGCGGCAATGGGACGTTTGGCAAGAAACCAATGCCGAAAACAAAACGTTACAAAATGCACATTTCTGCGTCATACTGTCTAGAACATCCGGTCGAGTACGTCAAAATCAGTTTATGTTGCATAGAAGTACACAGAAGAGTCACATAGAAGAGTTGCATAGAAGAGTAAGGTGAAAAATCCATGATGTCCACTTATCGCAATTTATTGAATCGCCGTCTGCTCATGTTGCACCTGCTGGTGGCCGGCGCGCTGACGTTGGCTGCCTGCCAGCCAGTCGTCGATACCCGTGTAGATGCCGCGGGGGATGCCGCCCCGGCAGCCCAGGAAGAAGCAACTGAGGCAGTAGCGGAAGAATCGACTGCGGAACTCACAGAAGAACCTGTGGAAGAACCCGCTGAAGAGCCTGTGGAAGAACCCGCCGAGGAACCCGCCGAAGCCACCCCGGAACCTATTGAAGAAGAAGCGACAGAAGAACCTGCGGAAGAAGCTACCGCAGATGACATGGCCGATGAATCTTTGGAAACAGAAGAATCGGAAATTCTGCTTGCGCCCGCAACCGCGACCATCAACACACGCTCGTTGCGCGTGCGCGCCGAACCGGATGAAGCGAGCGAAGTCGTAGCCGGTGCGCGCGAAGGCGAAGCCTATCGCGTGATTGCCATCAGCACCGACGGCGCCTGGGTCCAGATTGAAATTGACCGGGCCGAAGACGGTGTCGGCTGGGTTGTCACCAACTTCATCTCCATGGAAGGCGATATTACCGAAACCGCCACCGCCCCGATTGTAGAAGCGGCACCTGTCACCACCACCACGCCCTTTGGCGAAGTAGCTGCGCCCACCGCCACCATAGACACCCGCTCGCTGGCCGTGCGCGCCGAACCCATCGAAGATAGCGACGTGATCGCCGGGCTTGCCCTGGGTGACGTCTTTGTCGTCCTGGGCATCAGCCCCGATGGCGTCTGGCTCCAACTGGAATTGCCCGAAGTGGGCGACGGTTCGGGGTGGGTGCAGGCCAATTTCGTGCGCCTCGCCGGCGATCTGACGGCCATCCCCACCGTGGGTGAGCCGCTCGTCGAAGAAATGCCTGCCGAAGAAGAGACTGAAGAAGGTAGCGCGACCGCTGAAGAAGGGGCCGAAGAAGATGCGGATACTGAGACCACCGCTGTCACAGATGCCGCTACGGCCACGGTGAATACTCGCTCGCTCTTTGTGCGCGCCGCGCCCGATGCCGCGTCGGATCCGGTTGCCGGTGCCCGCGAAGGCGAAAGCTATGTAGTGCTGGAGATCAGCGCCGACGGGCAATGGGTGCGCATCGAAACCGATCGCTCGGAAACGGGTGAAGGCTGGGTCGCCGCCGAGTTTGTCACCCTGGAATAGTCGCTGCACGGGTACGTAACACCAGCACGTAACAAACGGCACGAAAACAGAACAGGTGCAATCTGGATTCAACAGGTTGCACCTGTTTTTGTTATGATGCCATCCACGATTAGTCGCGCGCACCAGGTTGCAACCACGAGACCTTTACAACCACGAGACCTTGCGCCGCGCATTCACACAGGCAGGAGATCGCCCTATGACCCACGATACCACGACTCACGCCCCCATCCCGGAACCGGAATATATCAAGCTGGATCAATTTCTCAAACTGGCAGGCGTCGTCCGCAGCGGCGGCGAAGCCAAAGTGCTCATCCAGGCCGGGAAGGTCACCGTCAACGGCGCGGTGGAAACCCGCCGCGGGCGCAAGCTCTATCACGGCGATCAGATCAACGCGCTGGGCGAAGAATTGGTGATGTTGACTGAAAATGATGAGGAAACAGGAGCAGAAGATTTAGCAGACGAGGAATGACTAAAACAAACGGGAACTGATAAGTGGGCAACGACTCAGGAGCAAAAGCCGCGCGTATCCGCTCACCAATTCCCGAATATAGTTATACGTACACCGGCAATCTGTCACGTACAGATTGGCACGCACAGGCTGTCGCGCACAGGTTATGACTTGTTACTCGCCGACAGGCGCCAGGTCGGGGGAGACCACTTCCTTTGGCGCATTCACAGCCCTCGGCGGCACCACATCGCTATCCACGATGATGCCATCGGCCGCGGCGACGGGGATGAAGGCGGCAATCGCAGTTTCGATCATGCTGTCGTCGGGTTCGCGTGTGGTGAGCTTCTGCAACGCCAGCCCCGGCGCGATGAGCGCACGGGTGAGTGGTTGTTCGGCGTGGGCCGCGCTGAAGCGAATAATCTCATACGCGATGCCTGCAACCACGGGCACCAACGCCAGGCGCGTGATAAACCGCAGGAGCAGCGCCAACCAGCCCGGCTCGATATTGGAAAAGGTGAGCGGCGCAAAGAGGATAATGCTAATCACCAGCACATAGAGCAGAAAGCTCGTGCCGCAGCGCACATGTTGCAGGCTATATTTGCGCACTTCCGCCACGGTCAGCCGCGCGCCCGCTTCAAACGCGTTAATTGTCTTGTGCTCTGCACCGTGATAGCCAAAGACCCGGCGAATCTCGGGCATGAGACTGATTGCCCACAGATAAATCACAAAGAGAATCAGCCGCAGCGCGCCTTCGACCACGGCATCTACCCACACATTGTGATCCACAAAGGTGGCAATCCAGCGGCTGGCAAGCGTGGGCACCAGAAAAAAGACCACGATGGCAAACGAAAGGCTCGCCGCGATGGTTGTCCAGGCGACCGGCCCCGAAAATTCAATCGGTTCCTCGTCGCCCTCTTCCTGAGATGAGACTTCGGCGCTCCACATGAGCGCGCGCATTCCCAGGCCCAGGGCATCCCACAACATGCCCAGCCCACGCACAAAAGGCCATTTGCCCCACGCGCTGGTGTAGATGCGCGCGGTCAGCGGCTCTTCGTGTAAAACAATTTCACCCTGGGGATTGCGCACGGCAACGGCCATGGTCTTGCGGCCGCGCATCATCACGCCTTCGAGGACAGCCTGCCCACCATAATAATGTTTGCTCATGGGGCGGCATTGTAGCACCCCCAGGTCTAGCGGGTCAACTCCCAGGCCAGGTGTTGGATTTCGGGCAGGATCAGTTTTTCCAGCGCCGTACGCACAGCATTGGGCGAACCGGGCATACTCACCACCACACAGCCGCCATAGACGCCTGCGGTGGCGCGGCTGAGCATGGCCGCGGCGCCCACTTCTTCATAGCTCAACATGCGAAACAATTCGCCAAAGCCGGGCAGGGTCTTTTCCAGAGCCTGGCTGATGACGTCATAGGTACGGTCGCGGCGGCTGATGCCAGTGCCGCCATTGAAGAGCACCACTTGCGCCAGCCCCCCGGTAAAATCGTCCAGGACGCGCCGCACCTGATCCGGTTCATCGGGCACGATGCGGTAATCGACCACCACATGGCCCGCGTCTTCCAACAGGGTACGGATCAACTGTCCGCTGCTATCCGTTTCCGGGGTACGCGTATCGCTGACCGTAACGATTGCCAGCGAGATTTTACCCTGGTTTGCCGCCTGGCGGCGATGATCGGGCGCGCCCATCTGCGATTTCCTTTGCTGTGTTATTGTGAGGATTGGAATATTTTGTTGTTGGCAGGGCGGCACGAAACACACCTGCGCCGCTAATCGAAATCGGCCATGTCAAACTGAAAAGACTGGCGGCTACCAGGCAGGCTGCCCATCTGCACCTGATCATGCTGACAGTAGAGCTGTCGATAAAATCGCCCATACTGCGCGGCAATGCCCACGGTGGCGTCGGGTTGCGCGATATGGCGCGCCGCAAAATCCGGCGTATCCAGATAGTTGAGCTGCACCCCGCCATTGCGCAACAGGACGATTTGAAAACTGACCCACAGATCGGGCTGTCCACGCAGGGGCACATTCAGATATTCCACCACAAAATTACCCACCAAACTGCCCGCAGAAGAATCACTGGCCGGGGTAATGAAGGTAGAAATCCGGCTTTGCGGCGCCCCAGGATTCAGATCACCCCACCACCCAGCAATCACATGCGAAGGCCGCACCAGATTGGCGAGACAGGTATTTACCGCGCCCGGCTCGTTTTCGCCGCCCGGCAAGCTGATATAGCCATCCGACACCAGCCGAAAGTCGGTGAACGTGCGCCCCAGCACGGTTACGGCAAACGGCAAGGGCACAGAACCTGAACTGTTGTCAGTGAGACCATAGACGGTGCGCGCATCTGGCGTCGCGGGCATTGCCCAGGCAAAGGGCACGGCCACGGGCAGGCCCGCGCGCGGTCGCGCCACCGTGCGCGGCAGATAGACATTATTCATATGGGGGCCGTGAATATCCAGCCGCACGGGCACAGTCTGCAAGACATGACTGCCATCGCTGCGTGTCCCTTCCAACTGTATGCCGGCCTCAAAACGCCCCACCATCGCCGCAGTGGGAGAAATCACCAATGTCAGTTGCCCCGGTGCTTCAAACCGGGCTAGCCCCGCGGTCGGTCCTACCAGCCGCGCCCAGTCGCCACCACCCGCCAACGTAGCCGTCCACGTCACCGGCAGCAACCCCGGATTCTCGATCAGCACCGTACGCGTCACCGGCACCGGCGGGGGCGCCAGCGTAACCGGTGCCAGTGTCTGGGCAGATAACGTCCCCTGCCCCAGGTCGCCCCCGGCATCTATCCTGGCAGATGCAGATACAGCTGTAGAAGTAGTTACAGCGGAGGGCACAATCAGCGTATGCAACACGCGCGCCGGCGACGCCATCAAATCCCCCGGCGTGATATAGCGCATCGCCGCCCGCAGATCCAGACGCCCCGCGCCAACCTGGTCGGCAGCAAAGGGCAAATGATGGGCCGTCTCCAGCAGAATGGCGCGCACATCGGCCGCGCTCAGATCGGGCTGCACACTCAGCAACAGCGCCGCCGCGCCGCTGACCAATGCTGCGGCGCTGCTTGTACCCACGGCATAACAATAGGCATCATTGCCAATCAGCCGAAAGTTCTGCTCGCCACATTTCAACGAGCGGTCGGCAGGCCAGAGGCTCAGAATGCGCGCCGCCGTATCCCCGCCCGGCGCGAGCAAATCCAGTTCCGCGCCGGTCGCGCTATAATAGGCGCGCGCATCATAGAGCGTAGACGCGCCCACGGCCAACACTTCGGGATAGGCGGCAGGATAGCCCACCGGCACAGGACAGGGTTGGCCCAAGACACAATTGCCTGCCGAGGCCACCAACAGCGCACCACGGCTTTGGGCATAGCGTACAGCATCCAGCAACAGAGGATGCGAGGCATCCAGAAACAGGCTGAGGTTGATAATGCGCGCGTTGCTATTGGCCGCGGCGCGGATCGCCGTGGCAATATTGGTCATGCCGCCCCCGCCTTCCGCATCCAACACCCGATAGGGCAAAATCTCTACCGCCGGGGCCAGGCCGACCATCCCGCGCCCATTGTTAAAGCTCGCGGCAATCAGCCCGGTCATGTGCGTGCCATGCCCATATTCATCCTGGGGAGCCGTGCCCGGTTCCACATAGTCCCACCCCGGCAATAGCCGCCCCGCCAGTTCGGGGTGCGCAAAATCGATGCCACTATCGAGCACCGCCACCCGCACATGCGTCAGGCGGTCCAGGCTGCCCGCTTGCGCCTGTGCCAATGCCCACCCCCGCGTCGCCAAAATGCGTTGCGCGGCCCACTGTTCCGTAGCATAGAGGGGATCGGTAACAGGCAGACTCGGTTCTGTAAACGCGGCGCGCGCCGTCCAATTGGGCAGCGCAAACAGCACACCCGGCAGACCTGCCAGTCGCTCAATTTCGGCCAGTTCCGCGCCCGGCATCGTGCGCAGCAAAAGCGTCTGCGCAGCCAGGGACGAAGCATCTGACTGCGCCGCGTTAATCTCTGCCATCATGGGAAACGCGTCCAGCAGTACCAGCCCAAAGGCCTGGTTATCTGCCGCCAACACAAAATCTGCGCCCACACCCACCGTAATCTCGCCGGGCACAAAGGGCGAACTGCTCTGCACCTGGGTCTGCGCCAGCCCCCACGGTTCCGATTCTGCATCCACAGCTGAATCCCCAGATGAATCTATCGGCACACCGGGATCAGCCTGTGCATAAGCCGATTCGGCGCCACGTCCCCATAATATCCCGGCCCATAATATCCCGGCCCACAGAATCCCGGCCCACAGACCGCAGATCAACAGACCAGAGACCCATCGCTTCAACATGAAATCTTCATCCTCTGGGGCCAAACCCCAAATCGTGCGACCTGTCACATCATTGTCTGACTCACCTGTGCCTGGCTCACCTGTGCCTGCTGCATACCTAAGCCTCGCCCACCATCTCCGCATCCAGTTGATCAAAAAATGCCGCCATAAACGCATGGCGTCCTGCGGCAATCCGGCGCGCAGTTTCAGTGTGCAAGGTGGGCAAAATGCGTTTCAGCTTATACACATACTCATGCACCGGCGTATACAGTTCGCCCTGGGGCATGTGTTCCGGGCCGAGTGTCGCATCAGGCATCGCGGTCCACGGTTCTGTGCACATGCGGGCGCCGTTGGCCCCGGCATAGGCAAAAGCCCGCACCACACCAATCGCGCCGATGCT
This sequence comes from Litorilinea sp., assembly GCA_040880365.1. GTDB lineage: Bacteria > Chloroflexota > Anaerolineae > Caldilineales > Caldilineaceae > JBBDIO01. Next base: position 8,185 of record JBBDIO010000196.1, on the reverse strand, counting down.
ATCCAGCTTGTCGGCATCATACAGACATTTAGCTTCCAGCGTCGCCGGCTGAATCGACGTATCGCGAAAGCGATGCGCCTCTATACAGTGAACGACATTATCCCGCGCGGCGGTTCCCAGCCCACGCACACTTAACCAGTGGCGGGCAAAAGCCGCGGCCGCGTGGTGATGATCCAGCCGTTCTGCCGCGCGCACGGCAAATATATCGGCGTCTGAAGATCCACCTGAATCTGCGCGCGCCTCTGCCCCCGAAGCCGCGTCTGGGGCGTGCGCGCCCGCCGGCACATCGTGGAGCAAGGCCGCCAGGCGCACCACCGGCACATCGGCGCCCTCGGCATAGGCAATCTTCACGGCCATACGTGCCACCCGCAACACATGATCAAAGTCGTGGGCGGTATCGCCCTGGGCATACAGCCGCCGCGCGGCTTCCAAACTCAAATATGGGTCATCTGCTGCCAGCAGAAGATCTTCGGAATGGGGTTGCATCATGACTCCTGAATAAAAATTCTGAGTAAGAATGGGGGCTGGCTAGGAAACGTCGCTCATGAATCGGTGGGCAGCGGGGCGGGCTCGGGCGGGCGTCGGGAACCAACGCCGCGCATCCACAAAAACGCGCCGGGCAGACTGACAATGTAGGCAATAAACTGTTGAAGCAAGCCCACCGCCACGCCCAAATCGCCACCCGCGCCCATCAGCAGAAAAGTTGCCCCAAATGCGCCCTGGCGCACACCCAACCCGCCGGGCGAAAGGGGAATGATAAGCGCGACAAAGACAATGATGGGATTGATGGCGAGCACTTCCATGAGTGTGATACTGTCGGGCTGGATGGCGCGCGCGATCAGCCAGATATTGATGCTGGTAACCAGCACAATGACGGCGCTGCTACACGCGGTCCACAGCATGGCGCGATAGCTATAGCGATAGAGGTTAAAGGCTTCGGCCAATTTGTGCCAGAGGGGCACCGTGCGCGCCGAAAAGGGCAGACGTTGCAGCAACTGTTCGGCGCGGCGTTTGAGCCGGCGGCTGAGCATCGCGATCAACATGAAAATGAGCAGCAACGACGCGCCGCCACTGCCCAGCGCAATCAACCCCACCGCGGCGGCTTGTTCGGGGCTGAACAGATCTCCACTGGGTCGACCATAGAGGAGCATGGCCGATGCAGCCACCGCCGCCGCCAGCATAAAGACCAGCAGACCAATGAAGCGGTCGATGATCACACTCGCCGCCGCCGCTGCCCGCCGCTGGGTATCCGCCGCCAGCGCATAGCCGCGCATGACATCGCCACCCACCTGTGCAGGCAGAAAATTGTTAAAAAATTCCGCCAACCACTGATAGGAAAAAAGCTTGCCCAGGCGCACATGGATGCCTGCCGAACGCAGGAGTATTCCCCATTTGATCCCGCTAAGCCCCACAGCAAACGCATAGCAAAAACCGCCGATTACCAACAGGCGCTTATCGGCGTCCACCATTTGTTGCCACAGAATCGCCGGATCATCCAGCAGGAGATAGAGGATATAGAGCAGGCCAATACCCACCGCAAACTTGGCGAGGGTCAAGAGTGTACTTCGCATATATTATCCGCCGCGACGCGCGCGAAACGCGTCCAGGTCTAGCGTAGCGCAGAGGTAGGCATTGTGGACATCATACTGGACATCACACCGGAAACCCCACCAGAAATCACTTTGGAAATCACTGTGGAAACTACCGGGGAAGACGCAACCAGGGCGCATTGCCGACTGCCGGGGGCGCGTCATACCGGCGTCGCCGGTTGCCTTTTGGGTGCGCTCTCGCGATTGGCAGCAGCAACAGCGCGCAAACTCTGAGAATCTTCCATGTGCGTAGCCAACCCCGCGCCCGCGTCGCTGGGCGTGCTGTGCTTTTGGGCGCGTTCAGACGGCGTGCTGTGATTCACCGCGTGCCCGGCGGCCGCGCTATCGGCCACACCATTGCCGTTGCGCCGGATATTTTGCACGTTCTGCTTTTGCGTCCACGCCATGTTCCATTTCACATGCCGATCCTTCTTAAAGGCAAAATCATACCAGCCCAGCACTCGGCTATAGCCTTCCAGCGTCCCCAGCAGGAACAAAACCCACAACAAACGCACGACGCCCCACACTTCTTTGAGCGCGACGCGCAACACGCGCCGATTCTGGATGCTGCTCACGGCATAGCCATATTTGTGCTTGAGATAGAGATGCCCGGCATGATTGCGCCTGCGCTGGCGCACAAAATCGCTGATGGTAGTCGGGCCGGTGTTATAGACCACAGCATCGGGCGCGTATTTCACCGTCAGCCCGCGCCGCACCACCAGCGCTTCTACAAAGGCCTCGTCCATTGCCACATCGGGCGGGATCTGATCGAACACCTTGCGAAAGGCAATCATCTCGCCCAGGCGCGGAATTTCCAGACATAATTCATGTTCCATGCGCAGGCGCAGATGGCTTAATAGCCCGGTGATGTGATCGGGCATATCCACCGGCACTTTTTGCGCGCCCACCATGCCCACTTCGGGGTCCTCAAACATGCGCACCAGATGTTCGATGGCATATTCATGGGGGATGGTATCGCCGCTTTCCAATACACAGATATTGTGGCTGGCGTTTTGGATAAAGAGATTCACCGCGCTGGTTTTGCCTTCGCGTGTCGCCTGCTCGATCAAGCGCACACGACTATCACGCGCCATAAATTCCTGAATAATCGGCACAGTGCGGTCGGTACACGCGCTAGCGACCACAATCACCTCGGCAAGCTCTACCTGATGCAAATGCTGATCCAACAGAGCTTCCAGCAGATTGCCTATATTCTCTTCTTCGTTATAGGCCGTCACACCCACGCTACAGACCAACTTTTCGTATTTCAATCTGTCACTCCAGAAATGAACAATGCGATCTCCGCAGGATTGCTTCCCCATACCGAGATTGATTGCATCTGTTGAGAAGGCGACCTGCGCAGCTTCCTGCACAGCGAACTACGCCTAGCCCTCCACCAGTTTAGCCACGGTCACACCGTCGCCGCCTTCGCTGCCGTCGCCGCTGCGATATTCGCTGACGACAGGATGTGTCCGCAACATTTGGCGCACGGCATCGCGCAGCGCGCCGGTACCTTTGCCGTGGATGATACGCACCCAGGGCAAACGGGCCATATAGGCCGTATCCAGATAACGCTCCAGGTCTTCCAGCCCTTCTTCGACCCGTGCGCCACGCATATCAAATTCAATGCCTGGACTTTCGACTCGCGCCCCGCCCCGCATTTGCGGTTGGGGTTCCGCGACTTCCTGGGCGGCTTTCTGGCGCAATTCCAACCGTTTCAAGGGCAATTTCAGCCGGAAGTTGCCAATCTGCACATCGGCCTCTTCGGCGCGTTCGTGGATCACCAACACCTCGCCGCTGGCTTGCAGACTCGCTACCCAAACCCGGTCGCCCACTTCGATTGGCCCGCGCAAATCCTGATTCGCGCCGGGTGGGGGCGCAACAGTCAGATCGACCGCCTCCAGTTTGCGGCGGCGGCGGGTCAATTCTTCTTCGGCCTGCACCAGAAACTGTTCGTGTGCGCCCGCGCTGCCAAACTGGTTGGCCTGGGTCGCCTGGCGACGCGCTTTGTCGATCTCCTTGCGCGTCTCCTCCAGCTCCCGCTCCATCGTCTGGCGGATCTCGGCGACAATGGCGCGCCGGGCCTCTTCGATTTGCGCCAGTTGATAGCGCAAATCGGCTTCCAGCAATTGCGCCTGGCGTTCGCGTTCTTTGGCCCGGTCGTTGGTCTGGGCGGTCTCTTGCTTGGTCCGCTTGATGTCGTCGAGCAAGGCATCGGCTTGCAGCGCATCGGGGCGCACAATTGCCTCTGCCGCGTCTACAATGACCGGGTTCAGCCCCAAACGGCGGGCAATGACCAGCGCATTCGAACGGCCCGGCAGCCCAATACTTAGTTCATAGGTGGGGCGCAGGGTTTCAATATCAAATTCCACCGAAGCATTGCGCACCCCCGGTGTATTGTGGGCATAGAGTTTGAGATCGCTGTAGTGCGTCGTCGAAAAAGAGGTGATTCCCCGGTCGCGCAGATTTTCCAGCAACGCCATTGCCAGCGCCGATCCCTCATCGGGGTCCGTGCCCGCGCCCAGTTCATCCAACAACACCAGACTATGGGGATCCGATTCCTCCAGAATCTCGATGATGTGGGTCATGTGGCTGCTGAATGTGCTCAGATTCTGCTCAATGCTCTGCTCGTCGCCAATATCGGCATAGACGCCCTCGAACACGCAGAGCTTGCTGCCGGGGTCCACAGGCAACATCATGCCCGATTGCGCCATGAGCGCCAGCAGGCCCACCGTCTTGAGCGTGACCGTTTTGCCGCCCGTATTGGGCCCCGTGATCACAATCAGATAGGTTTCGTCATCCAGATAGATGTCAATGGGGACAACCGTATGCGGTTCGAGCAAGGGATGGCGCGCCCGGCGCAAATCAATCACCGAACCGGGATGTATGCCCACGCTTTCGTCTGGGTTCTCGTCTACAGGTTTGTCCACAGTCGCATCCGCAGTCGGGTAATCAGCGCCGTTGCCATTTTGTGCAGCCCCGCGCGCTTTTTTCTGCGCGGCTTTGGGCGCGGGCTTCACGGTCTGAAACGGCACCATATCCGGCGTCACGCCTTCCACCGTATAGGCATATTTGGCCTTGGCAAAAATAAAATCCAATTCGGCCAGAATCTGCATATTGCGCCGCAAATAGATGGACTCATCCGCCACCAGTTCGGTCAATTCGGTGAGAATGCGCCGCACTTCGCGCTCTTCCTGCAATTCCCACTCGCGCACGGCGTTGTTCTGCTGCACCACTTTCAGCGGCTCGATAAACAGCGTCGCGCCGCTGGCCGATTGATCGTGGACAATGCCGTCCACGCTGCCTTTATATTCCGCGCGCACCGGAATCACATAGCGACCCTGGCGTTGGGTCACCAGGGCATCCTGCAAATAGGGACGCAGTTCGGAGCTGTGGACTAATCGCTCCAGCGTACTCAATAGGCGATCCTGCGCCCCGTGCAGCTCATGACGGATGCGCCCCAAATCTGCGCTGGCGCCATCGACCACCTCGCCCCGGTCATTGACACAGCGGCTGATCTCTGCAATGACATGCGCACACGGCTCGATGTTCATGGCGACTTCGGCCAAATGGGGAAACGATTCTTCCAGCCGGGTAAAGAGGGTGTGCAGGGTGCGGGCGCGTTGCAGCGTGGTCTTGATTTCCAACAAATCCGACGCCAGCAACATCGCGCCGCGCTCGGCGCGTTCCAGGTGCGAACGAATATCGCGCACGCCCCCAAAGTGGATGTCGGTCTTCTGGTCCAACAGGCGGAAGGCTTCGTCGGTCTGCGCCAGCCATTCCTGCACGGTCTGCAAATCATCGCTGGGCAAAAGGGCCTGAACGCGTTCAACTCCCCCACTAAACGAGCAATGGCTCGCCAGTCGGTCGAGAATCTTGTTATATTCCAGAACGCGCAGTGTACGTGGATTCATAGTGGCGAGATCATATCACAGGGGCACGCAACTGCAAAGCATTTGCCGGGTCGATTTTCGCCCTCCCAGTGGTATCCGTATACCGTTTTGAGCAGAGCGACAGACACGCGTCTGGCGCATTGCCCCCACCATTGCGCACGCAGCCTAACCGACGGCATACCCCAGGCGGCGCAACATAGCCTCGCGCCGTCGCCATTTTTCCCACACCTTCACCCACAGTTCCAGATAGACGCGCGTGCCTACCATTTCCTCGATTTCGGGGCGTGCGGCCTGCCCAATTTCCTTGATCGTGCGGCCCTGTCGCCCCAGCACAATCCCCTTTTGGCTGGCGCGCTCTACATAGATCACCGCCGAAATATAGGTCATATTGTCGTCGCGCGGGCTGAATTCGTCCACCACTACCGCCAGACTGTGGGGCACTTCCTGTTGCAAGAGCAGCAGCGCCTTTTCGCGCACCAACTCGCCCACAATAAAGCGGGTCTGGAGATCAGTCACCTGGTCGGCGGGATAATAGCGCGGGCCAAGCGGCAAACGCGCGGCAACCGTCGCCAACAGTTCCTCCACGCCCGCGCCGGTCAGCGCGCTGATGGCGAGCAGATGCGGACCAGCAGCCCCTTGTGCCGCGTCTTGCACAGGATATTGTCCTGTGCCTTCTGCATATGCACGCGCGGGAATGCTCTGCACCAGCACACGGTAGGCATCCAGGCGCGCAGGCTGTCCGGTCTGGGCATCGGGCGCTTTATCGGCCATATCCGACTTGTTGAGCGCGACCACCAGCGGCGTAGTCAGCCGTTTACGCCGGTAGATATCGTGCAGCAGCGATGCGATGGACAAATCTTCGTCGGTGGGATCGGTGGCGGCATCCACCAACCACAACACCACATCCGCGTCTTCGATGGCAACCTCGGCCACGCTTACCATGTGCTCGCCCAGCTTGTGCTGCGGTTTGTGAATGCCGGGCGTATCCACAAACATAATCTGCATGGCCGCGGTAGTGTAGATGCCCAGCAGCGAATCGCGCGTAGTCTGCGGCTTGGGGCTGGTAATCGCAATCTTCTGCCCCAACAGGCGGTTGAGCAGCGTCGATTTGCCCACATTGGGCCGCCCGATCACCGCCACAAACCCGCTGCGATGGTCTGGCCCCGTTTCCAGCTGATTCAGATCATCCGCGTCGGGATCGGCGACAAAATCACCCGGTACATTCGGGCGCATCTCTGCTTCGGGCAGTTCCACTTCGGGCTTATCCGAGGTCATGTTTTCGTCAAACGCTGCCGGGTCCAAGGGGCCGACCGGGGTTTCATCACTAGGCTTCATCACTGCGCATCATTTTCTTTTACCTGAACATACGGCTACACCAACAAACATCTACTATCCCAGAAGGCTATTCGACGCACTACTTCTCAACACACGGGCATCTCAACGGACTGCGGGCGGCGGCTTGGGCAGCGTCAACTGGACCGTGCCCGTCGCCTCGGTATCCACATGGGTGCGCCAGCCAAAATTCGCGCTCATATAGCGCAGATAGGGGTCGGGATTCAACACTTGCTCAATCATATACGTAGAGCCGGTGAGCAGAATCACATCGGCGCTGCCATTGCGCAGCGAGCGCGCCACGCCCAACGCCTGGCGCGGGTTCGAGATGACCAGCGTCGGCGTGTCGCCCGTTACGGCTTCGATGGCGCTACGCAGCTTTTCGGGATCCTGCCCCTTAAACGACGCCGATGTGACAATGATGGTCTTGGCAACGCGCGAAAGCGAAGCAAAGACCGCATCGGGCAGACGTTGCCCCGAAAGCCCAATGACCACAATCAGCCCATGTCCCTCAAAGCGACGTTCGATTTCCTGCACCAGCGCGCGCATCTTTTCGCTGTTGTGGGCAATATCGGCGTAGATGCCCTCGTCCACCTTGCGAAACCGACCCGGCAGCCGGGTCGCGGCAAAGCGTTGCAGCAGCGCGCCTTCTTCGATGGCAGGCAAAAAGTGGCGTACTACCGCCAGGCTCAACGCCGCGTTCCACTTCTGATAGGTGGCCTGTAAGAGCGAATCCTCATCCAGCGCGCCGCCCAATTCACTGCTGTCGCCTTCCAGCCGCTGCGTCAGACCTGCCACGGTAGATTCGTCAACCACCGTCAGTGGCGCATCCGCGGCCGCGCAGACCTGGCGAATAATCTCCAGCGCGTCGGGGTCGGTTTCGCTGGTGAAAAAGGGGATTTGCGGGCGGGCAATGCCCGATTTATCCAGCACACGCTGCCAGGCTTCGCGCCCCAGAATGTGGGCGTGATCGGTTCCCACATTGGTGAGCACCGTCGCCGCCACATCCAGCGCGCGGGTCTGGTCATAGCGACCACCCACGCCCGTTTCCAACGCGGCCCACTCCACGGCGTGCTCTTCAAAGAGCGCCAACGCCAACAGGATCGACACTTCGTGGAACGAGTGAACATGGCTGCTGTTGCGCATGGCCCGGCGCACACAAAAAGGCTGGATTCGCGTCTCCCACAGCCGCGTAATATCGGCGCGCGCCACAAAGTTGCCATTGACGCTGAACCGCTCACGATAGTCGAACAGATGGGGACTCATAAACGCGCCGCTACGCGCAGATGCGCCAAAGCCCACTTCGACAAAGCGACAGGTAGACCCCTTGCCGCCGGTGCCCGCCACATGGATCAGGCGTGTGGGGTGTCC
>JBBDIO010000195.1:8755-18310 GCA_040880365.1 Litorilinea sp. | reverse complement strand
GAAACGCCCGACGAGGAAAATCCCGTCACCCCGTCCGCCGGACGGCTCTACGCGCCCACACTGGTGCGCTAGGCGCCCGATTCAAGGGCCACAAGGCAAGGGGAGGACTCTGCGCAGAGTCCTCCCCTTGCCTTGTTCGGTTTTTGCTTGCAGCCTGCACCGTTTGCTGTGAGTCGGGCCGGGGCTTATTGAGCCAACAGCCTAAAGTTACACAATCGATTCGCAGCTGATCTTCCCGGAAGCTCGCAGCTTCCGGGAAGATTGTGCAATGTCTATCTGATTTGTCAATTAGCCTTCTGCCGCCGCGCTGTGTTCCAGACAATAGCCTTGCCCGCGCACCGTGATCAGATAGGCGGGCGATTCTGGGTTGGCTTCGATTTTACTGCGCAGCCGTCGCACATGCACCCACAGCGAACCGACCGTGCCCCGCTGCATGGGGTCCCACGCTTTGGTCATGAGATATTGGGGCGAAAGCACGCGTCCCCGGTTGGCATAGAGAATATGCAACAGGCGGGTTTCGGTGGGCGTCAAAGATACCCGGTCACCCCGCACCACCGCATAGTGCTGGGTAAAGTTAATGCGCAGGTGTTCGTCTACCACCGATTCCAGATTGTTGGGTTCATAGGCGGCCACGCGCAGCAACACGCGCCGAATGCGCGCCAACAGTTCGGGAAAGGCAAAGGGCTTGGTCACATAGTCTTCGGCATAGCGGTTAATGCCTTCGGCAATGGTGGTCGCGTCGGAAAGGGCCGAAAGGAAAATGATGGGCACATCGCCCATTGCGCGCAACGATTCGGCCACGGCAAACCCGTTCAACCCCGGCATCAAAATATCCAGCAACACCAGATTGGGCAAACCCTCGCGTCGGACATATTCCAGGGCTTCGGTGCCCCCCGGCGCGGTATGCACCTGATAGCCTTCACGCTCTAGCCGCAGGCCCAACATCAGGCGCGTTTCTGCAGCATCGTCCACGACCAATATCCGTTGTACCGACGGAGAATCGGGATGATCTTCTATCTGTGCCACGATCCTCTATACTCCTTTGTGTAAAAATGTGCTAGAATCGAGAAATGCTTTTCGAGAAAGCTTTCTATTTTGAAAGTATAGCAGATTTTGCCCGTCGGTGCATGAAGCTATGTTAAGTTTCGCGCAAACAGAACCGGCATGTTCTTGTACAGGATCCACTTCATGACTCCACATCCAAACAAACCGGCACCCACCACCACGTCTCACCCCCCGGAACACCCGCTATCTCCTCCTCCGATTGCGCAACCCGCCCGACCTGGATTTGGGTTGCGTCGATTTGGGTTGCGTCGCCGTTTGAAGCAGGGGCTTTCTACCACTGTCATAGTCGGGCTATTGCTCATGGCTTTTGGCGTGGGCAATGTCACCGGCTATTTGACCAAATCGGCCCTGGCACAAGAAGAAGACGCCACGCCCGTCGAATTCGGCATCTTCTGGGAAGTCTGGGAGCTGGTCGAGCGGTATTTCGTCGACCAGGACAATATCGACTATAACGAGATGACCTACGGCGCGATTCAGGGAATGCTCGACGCATTGGGCGACGAGAATCACACGATTTTCTTCCCGCCCGATGTGGCTGTCCAGCAGGCCGAATCGTTATCGGGCGAATTTGAAGGCATCGGCGCCTATGTGGACGAAGATGACGGCCAGTTTATAATCGTCGCGCCCATTCTGGGATCTCCGGCGGAAGAGGCCGGAATTTTGGCGGGCGATATTGTGCTGGCGGTCGATGGCCTGGAAATTACGGGCATGTTGCAGTGGGAAGTGATCGACATGATCCGCGGCGAAGCGGGCACGGCAGTCGTGCTGACGGTACTCCATCCCGATGCCACCGAGCCGGTCGATATTGAAATTGTGCGCGGGCGCATCGAAGTGCCCAGCGTGGTCTGGGCGCGGATTCCCGGCACCGACCTGGTGCATCTGCAAATTACCCAGTTTGCGGCCACCACGGGCCGCGATTTGCAAACCGAGCTGGCCGAAATTTTTGAAGAGGCCGAAGCCGGGACGCCCGTAGCCGGCATTGTGCTGGATCTGCGCAACAATCCCGGCGGCTATCTTTCCGAAGCCTTGCGCGTGGGCAGTCAATTTCTGCCCGAAGGCGAGATCATTCTCCACGAACGCGACGCGGCAGAAAATACAACCACCTATCGCTCGCAAGGGCGCGGCCTGGCACGCGAGATCCCTATGGTCGTATTGGTCAATGCCGGATCGGCCAGCGCGGCCGAGATTATCGCCGGTTCTTTGCAAGAAAACGGCCGGGCACAGCTGGTAGGCGTCGCCACGGTCGGTACGGGCACGGTTCTGCGCCCCTTCCCCCTGAGCGATGGCTCGCTGGTGCGGTTGGGTGTGACCAACTGGTTGACCCCCGAATATAATCTGATCAAGGGCGAAGGCGTGCAGCCCGACGTGCTCATCGAGCAGCCCGCCGCCGTGCCCATGGTCAATGTATTGCGCCTGGGCGATCTCAGCCCCGCCGATGTGGAAAACCACGAGGACGAACAGTTCCAGACCGCGCTGCTCCTCATGCGGATGCAACTGGACAATACTGGACGCAGCGATGTGCAGGCGAATCCTGCCCCACCCCGCTAGCAGCAGGCTTCCTGCACAGGTTCGTGCAGGATCGAAAGAAATAGCACAGAGGGCCGCGGCAGATTACCGTGGCCCTCTGTTTATGTCTGTTGCTATGCGTGCGTGCGCGTCGCTCTGTTTTTTGTGGCGGTGTTTTCTATAGCTGTGTTTTCTGTAGCAGTGTTGGCGGTAGCTGTGTTGGCAGTGGCATAGCGGCGAGGACGGCGATAGGGGGTCAGCAAATTGATGAGCGTGCGCGCCATTGCGCCGGGTTCGGCATCGCGCAGCCGCCAGACTTGCCGGCACGCGTCCCCATCGCCCTGCGTTTCGGGAAACCACAAGTGACCGGCATAGCGTTGCCAATAGTGGTCAAAACCCGTGTCATCCACATAGGCCAAAATGGGATCGTTGCGAAAGTCGGTGGGATCGACCCAGGCGCATGGACGCGCACCGGCCCAGCTATAGACCAGCAGCGGAAAGATATTGCCCGCCACGGGCAAAGAACGCCGCACACTGTATTCGCCCAGGCGCGGGCCGGTCAGGATTACCTGAAAGTGGGTCAACGTGCGAATCCACGCGCCCACACTGGCATCGGAAAAGCGGCGCGCCGGGTGCTGTTCGGCCAGAAAGCGGCGCAACTCGGCCGAAGAAAATTCTGTGCCCGGCCGGTTGTGGGTATGAAAGAACACACCCGCAGCCTGGGCCACCTCGTTCCCCGCCGCCAGATGGGTGAGAAACGCGGGCGCCAGCACATGCGCCCGATAGCCCCGCACATAGGCGGCCCACACGTTTTGGGCCAGTGTGCGCCGCCGCGCGCCGCGCCCACTATGGTCTACATAGAAGCGCAGGATCTGGTTCAGCGCGCGCTGGCGGATGATCGACGAAGGCAGTTCCTGGGCCGTAAAGTCCATTGCCTGTTCCAACAGAATCGGCACCGACGTATAGGGCTGCCACAGGCGCAGCGTTTCAAAAATCCAGGCTGGGCGCAAGGCTGTATCTAATATTGCCAATTCAACTCCAATTCAACTCCGCTTGGACTTCATCTGAAAATTGGGAAAATCCACTGATTGCTTAACATAAAAGACGGTTGTGGTGAAAATCGGATACGCCAGGGCTTTGCACCCGCGGCATAGGGACCTGTGATCCACACTTTTACCGGCTAGATGCTAAAATTGAGGCGGGTACCGTTTTCATACGTCTCTGGTGGCGCACGGCCACGGGTCTGCGCTGTGCAAGACAGTTGAGTTGGTTGACAGGAGGAATCGAATGGGAAAATCCATGACCTGGCTCTATCGCCACAATTTGTGGGCAAATCTGCGTCTGCTAGACCGTTGTGCCGAATTATCCGATGGACAATTGGACCTGGTCGGGCCGGGCACCTATGGCACTGTGCGCGATACACTGGTGCATCTGTTTGCCGCCGAGCAGCGTTATGTGGAGGCGTTGCGTCTGGCGCCCTATGCCGAACCCTGGCGGGAGTCTCAGGGTTTTCCCGGCTTCGATTATTTGCGGCGGAGCGCCCAGTATACGGGTGAATCGCTGATCGAAATCGCGGAAAATGTCGCGCACGATGAATTCCGTACCGGCACCTATCGCGGGGGTGAGTTTGCAATGCCGGCGGCGGTTTTTCTGGTGCAATCGCTGCACCATGCCATGGAACATCGTAGCCACATTGTCTCGATCCTCAGCCCACAGGGTGTGGAGTTGCCGCACCTGGACGGTTGGAGCTTTGAGGATGAGATACGCGCCACGCTGGCGCAGGAACAAAAATAGAGGATGAGTTATATGCTTATGCGTGGAGTTTGGGTTGGAGGGGGACGCGGATTAAATATAGCCGGGCGCGCACCCTGGGGCGCGCTGTGCCTGGTGCTGCTGCTCGCGGCGTGTGGCCGCGGCGATCCCGCGGCATCGGTGAACCCAGCCGAAACGCCAGTCGCCGCCAATGAGGCTACTGATGAGGCTGCGGATGAGGCGGCAGATGAGGTGGCAGAGGGGGCTGCGAGTGAGGAACCTGTACCGGGGCCGGTCGAACTCCACGACGTGGATCTGTTGCAGGCCGCGGGCGCGGTGACAGCCTGTGATGCAGGCGGCACCCAGCCTGCTGCCGATCTGCTGCGCTGTGACCTGCCTGCCGGTGCCGCCGTGAATCTGCCTGCGCTGCAAGTGGATGTGGATGCCGGTTCGTTTGCGCGCTGGTCTTTGCGCTGGGGCGAGGCAGCCACGCCCCTTACCGGCGTGGAAACGCTTGCGCTCACGCTGCAACATACAGGCGATCTGCGTCCCAATCTCTATCTGGTAGAAGCAAGCGGGGCGCGTCTGCCTGTCAGTCTGGCCCGCTATGGCTTCGGTACGGGGTCCGATGCGGGTATCGATGCGGGTACTGAATCAGGTTCCCGTGCGAGCACGCAAACCCTCTTTATCCCCCTGCGCGAGATTCAGGATGAAGATGGCAATCGCCCGAATTTTGCCGCGGTCAACGAGGTGCAACTGGTCTTTGAATGGGCAGATATGGCGGGCGAATTGAGTGTGCTGGGCGTGCGCTTTGCCGGGGTATGGGCCGAATCGGTCGCGCCCGCGGCTCGCGCCGTCGCGTTGGCCCAGGCTCTGGAAGTGCCGCCCGGTTTTGCCGTGTCCCCGGTGGTCGCCGGACTGGAACAGATGACCCAAATGGATTTCACCCCCACCGGCGATCTGCTGGTCTCTCTGCAAGGCGGGCGCGTCTGGTGGTATGGGGATACGGACGGCGATGGCATCTATGATCGTCGCCATCTCTATACCACCGGGTTCACCGAGATTGTGGGGCTGCTCTATGATCCGGTGGATGGCGCGGTCTGGCTGGGCGGGCGCGGGCAACTCTATCGTACATTGGACAGCACCGGCAACGGCGTTGCCGACCAGTTTGAACTGCGTCTGGATGGTTTGCCGTGGGGACGTCATCAGAACAACGGGTTGGCCTGGAATCCCCAGCCCGATCCCTTCAGCGGCGAAGAGGCGCACACCTGGATCTATTTTGGGCTGGGGTCTACCGGCGATCTGGAAGCGGGCGGGCCATATAACGCCACCATCTTGCGATTGCCGCGCACGGGCCAGGGCGCAGATGATCTGGAGATTGTCGCCCAGGGGCTGCGCAACCCCTACAATGTCCATTTTGCGCCCGTGCCGGTCGATCTGGCTGTGCCGGATGGTCCCCACGCCTGGCAGCTTTTCGCCGGGGAAAATGGCCCCGATTTTTCCGGCGAACCCGACGAGGTAAACCACATCCGCTGGGGGCTGGACTATGGCTTTCCCCACCAGTTTGGCGCGGTGGATGCGGAGGCAACTGGGGAGACGACAACCGAGGAGACGGCATCTGGAGAGACGGCAACCGAGGGAGATCCCTATAGCGGGCCAGTCTATGCCGTGGCACCTCACGCCAGCGCCAACGGCTTGGCCTATATCACCAATCCCGCGTGGCCCGCGGCCTATCGCACGCTCTATCTTTCGCTCTTTGGCGAGGTCTTTAGCCCCACGCCCGTGGGCCATACGGTGGAACAGATCGTGCTGGAGGCGGTGAGCTTGCCCGATGGCACAACTACCTATCGCGGCGAAGCGCATGATTTTGTGGTGGGGTTGGATCGACCGTTGCCCCTGGGCGTGGAGCCGGGCGGCGATTTGCTGGTGGGCGACTATGCCACCGGCGTTATCTATCGAGTTTATTATGCGGGTGAAAATACGGGCGACAGTGCGGATACCAGTGCAGATACCAGTGCAGATACCAGTGCGGATGACTAACCCGCGTCGCTGTCCAGCAGGCCGCCCCACACTTCCATATCCAGCTCCACATCGGTGCGATTGAGGATGTCGTCCAGGCGTTCATCCGCGCCCGGCAACTCTTCCAGGCTGGCGGCGACCAGCTCCAGGTCGGCTTCGGTGGCGTCGGTCACATACGCCTTGTCGAAGCCCTGGCGTGGATCCAGCCAATAGCCGGTTGCCGCCAGTTTGCCCCATTTGGTCATGATGTAGAGCAGCACATAGCGGCGGCCGTTGCGGTGGGTTTTGGCGAGACGCGCGCCGCTTATGCGGATGGGATAGAGAAATTCCAGGCCCGATTGGGTACACGCGGCCTGATAATAGATGAGATCGTCGGTGCGGCTAAAGCGATAGATTGCGCCTTGAACAAGCATAGCGATTTGTTGTCGGTTCTTTTCCGTGAATGACGCGCCCCGGTACCTGTTTTTTATTCGACCGTTACCAAATCGCGCAGTTGCAACAGGATACCTTCGGCGATGCCCGGCACGCGTGTAATGTCGTCTACGCTGGCATAGGGGCGATTGGCAATGATGGCCTGGGCGCGGCTGGGGCCGATGCCGGGCAGTGTCTCCAGTTGACTCTGGTCGGCTGTGTTCAGGTTCACGCGTCCGGTTATATCCGCGCCGGCTGTATTCTCGCCCGTGGGCGTTGGGGGCGCGCTGCCCGATATCCCCGTGACCGGCGTGGGCGGTGTGTCCGACGTAGATATGTCGCCTGCCGTCGCCTCTGTCGCGATGATTTGCGGATTATCCGACCCCATTGCCGCGTGGCTGCCCACATGCACCCGCGCGCCATCCCACACGCGTTCTGCCAGATTCAGAGAATCCACCGCGGCGTGGTCGGCAAAGCCGCCACCCATTGCCAGCACATCGCCCACCCGGGCATCTACCGGCAGTGTATACAGCCCCGGTTGCTGCACCGCGCCGCTGAGATAGACCACAATTGGTGCGGGCGTGCTGGTGGGCAAGGCGGTTGCCGTAGGCGCGGGAGTCGGCGGCGGCTGGAGTACGATGGGCGGCGGCTGGGGCGCGCGGTAGACAATAAAGAGCAGGCCCGCGCCCAGCGCGCTGATCAGCAGCCCCAGCACAAACGAAGGGCCATGCCAGACCGGGCGCGGGCTATGGCGCATTTCCGTGGGTGATCCGCTGGGCGGCGCGGGCGGTGATGGCGGCATGGATCGTCCTTGTCGCAGGCCGGGCGCCTAGGCGCCGTCTGCCTGGGCATAGCGATCCAGCGCAATGTTGCCCAATTTGACCAGCGCCACATCATCGCTCATGGGGTGGCTCAGCCCGCCGCGCACATCGCGGTAATAGCGTTCGAGGGGAAACTTGCGGCTCATGCCCACACCGCCCACCACGCGCATGGCTTTGTCCACAATCTCGATAGCGTTGTTGGTGGCGATATATTTGGCGACCACGTTAGACTCATCCAACGCCGCGCGCCGGTCGGGAAAGCGATCCCACAGATCGGCGGCGTGATAGATGTGCATACGCGATTGGTGGAGCAACAACTCGGCTTCGCCCAGCCGCCGCTGCACACTTTCCACCTCGGCAATCGGCTTGCCCAAAGCCGTGGGCACCCGTTCGCGGGCAAAATGCAGCGCAGCATTGAGGGCTGCCTGGGCAATGCCCAGATAAACCGCGCCCACATTCAGCGAAAAGCCCGGGTTCGCGGGCAGTTTGGCTTCGCCCTTGGGGGTAGGGTTGATCATGTGGCTGTGGGGCACAAAGACATCGTGGAAGATGACATCGTGGCTACCTGTGGCGCGCATCCCCATGGTATCCCACGTTTCGACGATTTCCACTTTGTCATTGGGTTCCACCAGAAAGCGCGCCGTCTCGTCGCTGCCATCTTCGCGCGCGGCCAGCACAATCATAAAATCCAGCGTGGGGCTCATACTGGCGAAATTTTTGCGCCCGTTGATGATCCAGCCGCTAGGTGTAGACTTTTCCGTATCGCCATCGGCATAGACGGGCGTGGCGGTGGTTTTGGGCTTGCCGCCCCGGCTGGGGCTGCCCATTGCCGGCTCGCTGGCAATCGCATTGATCAGTGCTCCCCGCTCTACCGCGGCCCGACAGACTTTTTCATACAGCGGCACAGGCCAGTTCTGCGCCGCTTCGGCACCGCCCATTACTTGGGCATGCATGGTGAAGTTCAAGGCGGTGCTGCCATCGCCTACTGCCATTTCGCCAATCGTCAGCACCGTCTCCAACAGGCTCGCTTCCCACCCGCCAAACCGCTTGGGGATCACCAGCGCAGGCAGACCCGCGGCCCGAATGTCATCGAAATTTTCGTGGGGAAATGAACCATCGCGGTCGTGGGCTGCCGCACGCTCGCTGAACTTGGCGGCAAGTTCGCGTGCAATCTTCATAAAACGGTCTTGCCGCTCGGTTACCGGATAAATCATGCCTTGCTCTCCATAATATATGTTCTCTCGTCAGTGGGCTTACCCAATCGGCTTCACCGGTGGGCGTGTGCTCTGTCCGTTCATTCTATACGCGTTCAGAGGGTCACTCAAATCTCTGCCCACCTCTCTGGGCGTGCCGATGTGCGCCGATGTGCGCCGGTGCGTGCCGGGTAGGCCCAGGCGGCGCAATCGGGGAACACGCCCCCAGGCCGGATTCGACTTGTCTATAGTTTGGCGACAGGCGCAGACGCGCATATGATTTTCGCCAAAGGCTGTGTCGGATTGAGAACACAGAGAGACCAGAGAGCACAGAGAGCACGGTAAGCACCGTAAGAACGGAAAGAATGAGGCAACGGTAACCAAGTATGTCGCAAGCAATAACCAATCCAGCGGCTGTCGCCAGTGATGCCGGGCCGGCTATCCGGGTTTTGGTGGCAAAGCCGGGTCTCGATGGACATGACCGCGGGGCCAAGGTGGTGGCGCGTGCCCTGCGCGATGCCGGGTTCGAGGTCATCTACACGGGCATCCGCCAGACACCCCAGATGATCGCTGAAGCCGCGCTGCAAGAAGATGTGGATGTGGTGGGCTTGAGCATCCTCAGCGGCGCGCATATGACGCTCTGTCCGCGTGTGGTAGACCTGCTGCGCGCCCAGGGACAGGCCCATGTGGTGGTGCTGGTGGGGGGCATCATTCCGCCTGAAGATGCAGAACAGCTGCGCGCGGCGGGCATCCATGCCATTTTTGGCCCTGGGACACCCACGCCCGAA
>JBBDIO010000195.1:0-8745 GCA_040880365.1 Litorilinea sp. | reverse complement strand
ATCCGCAACGCGGTCCACATGGCCGACGCGCCCCCCGACACTGCGCCAGACACTGATGGGCCAGATACTGATGCGCCCACCGGCGACGAATAGGCAGAGTTCGGGCATGGAGCACGCACCCACCGCAATCAGTCGTCGCCCCGCGCTATCGCCTGGGCAATTGGCGCAGGGCGTGCTTCAGGGCGAACGGCTGGCGATTGCTCGCGCTATTTCGCTGGTCGAACGAGGCGGTGACGCGGCGCGCGCGCTGTTGGGGTTGCTCTATCCCCACACGGGCCAGGCGCATATTGTGGGCGTCACCGGCGCGCCAGGCAGCGGCAAATCCACGCTGGTAAGCGCGCTGGTCAAACGCTATCGCGCGGCGGGCCAGGCCGTGGGCGTGGTTGCCATCGATCCCACCAGCCCCTTTACGGGCGGGGCCATTTTGGGCGACCGCGTGCGTATGCGCGATCTCAGCGGCGATGACCAGGTCTTTGTGCGCAGCATGGCAACCCGGGGCAGTCTGGGCGGGTTGAGCCGCAGCACCAATGACGCCGTCGCCGTGCTGGATGCCGCGGGATTTCCGCGCATTATTGTCGAAACCGTGGGCGTGGGCCAGGCCGAACTGGAGATTGCCGCCACCGCCCACACCACGCTGGTGGTCGAAGCGCCGGGCATGGGCGATGAAATTCAGGCGATCAAGGCGGGCATCCTGGAGATTGCCGACCTGCTGGTGGTGAACAAAGCGGATCGGCCCGAAGCCGACCGCACGGTGCAGGCATTGGAGATGATGCTGGAATTGGGAAACACCGGCCCACGCGCGGCCTTGCGCCATCACGGGCAACTGCTCGCCACAGACGCGCCCGACGCCACAGACGCGCTGTCCACTGCCGATACATCCCCGCCTGCATCTGCATCCCCCGGTGAGGGCTGGACGGTGCGCGTGCTCAGGGCGATTGCCACCGACGGCAGCGGTGTGGAAGAACTCCATGCCCAGATTGAAGCCCATTTGGCCTGGCTTCAGCGTTCGGGCGAATGGCGCGCCCGCGAAGAGACTCGCGCCGCGCACTTGCTGGAAGTCGCGTTGCAGGCCGAATTTGTGCGCCGTTTGCAGGCACGGTTGCCCCAGGGCGCAGTGCAGGCACAAATCCGGCACATCCACGCCCGCCAGATCGACCCCTACAGCGCCGCCGACGCGCTGTTATCCGAACTGTAGAAAGTGGCGCGCATTCGCGCGCGTCATGTGCCTATCATGCGCCCCAGCACGGGCAACGATTCGCCAATCGGCCGAAAGCCCATGCCCACATAGAGCCGCTGGGATTGCTGATTGGCGCGTTGTGTATTGAGTACCAGTGCCCGGTGTTTGGTGGCGACCGCGCCTGCAATGGCATCCCAGAGCAGCGCGCGCCCAATCCCGCGGCCCTGATAGACAGGGTCTACAGCCAGGCGCGCCAATTGCGCCTCGTCGCGCGAGTTGTAGCAGACCGCGGCATAGCCCACGGGTTGCGCCGGCAGATCACCATCGATTGCGGTCTGGGCGGTTGGGGTCTGGGGTTCGCTGAGATAGGCGACCTGTAGCTGACAGCGCAGACACAGCTCCATTAGCTCGCGTTCGCCAAAATGCCAGAGGGGTGGAAACGCAGCTGCATCCAGGGCCGCCAAACGGGGAAAGACACCGGGTTCTGCCGGGTGGAATGAGAGATTTGGCAGCGGCGGCGGGCGATCTGCCAGCCGGGCGCGCAGCCGATCCAGTTCAAAAAACTCCACTGTGTCCAGCAGATCGAAGTTGGCGCGCGCCAGCCCCTGACATACCCAATCGTACATCCCATAGCTGACCAGCAGCAACGACTGGCGCGAGTTGTCCGTCAATTCGTGAATCAGACCCGTCACCAGCTCGTAGACCCGGGCGGACGCGGGGTGTCCTTGTTGTACTGCAATACAGCGCAGATGGGCGCGGGTGGGCGCGCTGCGCGGCAGAGTGGTCGGGCGTTCTTCTACCTGGACACAGGCCGCGCCCCAGATTTGACCGTTGTTCATGCCTACCACGGCTGTGCCGCGGCCCAGCATGTCGGGCAGGTCTTCCAGCCCAAAATCAATATAGGCGCGTCGTCCATGCCGCACCAGGGCGCGCACTTCTACCAGATGTTCCAGTGTGGCGCGTTTGACGGTCATGGCATGATTTGGGCGCAGTGATGCTCGATGTTGATGCTCTGTGTGAGTGTGCTGTGTGAGTGTGCTGTGTGTGGGTTATTTTCTGTGACCGGCGGCCAATCAGGGATTGAGTACCTTGCGATTGCCATAGACCTGTTGGTAATAGGTCTGGAATTCGCCGCTGCGGATCTTTTCCCACCAGCTGCGATTGTCTACATACCAACGCACAGTGCTGCGGATGGCTTCTTCGCAGGTGTGATCCGGTTCCCAGCCCAATGCCATGATTTTGCTCACATCCAGGCAATAGCGGCGGTCGTGCCCCATGCGGTCCTCCACATGCTGGATCAGACTGCGCGGCTTGCCCAGCTCGTCCAGCAGAATCTCCACCATTTCCAGGTTGGTCATCTCTGTGCCCGTGCCCACATTATAGGTTTCGCCCAATTCGCCGTCGTGCAGAATCAGATCCACTGCCTGACAGTGATCGCCCACATATTGATAGTCGCGCCGTTGCTGACCATCGCCATAGACGGGCAGCGGCAGATCGCTCAGGGCATTGGTCACAAAGAGCGGCACTACCTTTTCGGGATATTGAAACGGGCCAATGTTGTTGGCGCCGCGCGAAATAGTGGCGGGCAGGCCATAGGTGATGAAGTAGGCATTGACCAGATGATCGCCGCCCGCCTTGCTGGCAGAATAGGGGCTGCGCGGGGCCAATCCATCGCTTTCGCGGCTGCGGTGATCGCCGTGGATGTGCCCATAGACCTCGTCGGTGCTGATCTGGTGATAGCGCAGATTGCCGGCCTTGCGCGCGGCTTCGAGCAGCACATAGGTGCCATAGACATCGGTCTGGATAAAGGCATCGGGGTCGAGGATGCTGCGATCCACATGCGTTTCGGCGGCAAAATTCACCAGCGTGTCGATGGCGTGGTCGGCCAGCGTCTGCTCCACCGCGGCGGCGTCACAGATATCGCCCTGCACAAACGCATAGCGGTCGGGATAGGCAGCCGCTACCGCTTCCAGATTCTCCAGCCGCCCGGCATAGGTCAGCTTGTCATAGACGGTTACCTGATAGTCGGGATATTTTTCCAGGATCAGGCGCACAAAGTTACACCCGATAAAGCCGGCGCCGCCGGTCACCATCATGCGTTTCATTCCGTATCTCTCCTCAGGTTCGGGTAATCCGACGATCCCCGGCTCCGGCCACTGTTCTCGCCGCGATTGTTACCGCGGTAGTTACCACGATTATAACCACGATTGCGTTCACCGGGATTGGCCCGGATCTGGGCGCGACTGCGCCGCAACCGTCGCAACCGCCCCGATTGGCGCGCCGCGGGCAGCGGAAAATCGATAGCCAAGGTCAGGGTCGGTATGTCGGTCAATTGGGGCAGCAGCGGCGCGGCAATGCCCGGCGCGGGGCGCATCCGCCAGGCCCAGCGGCGGCGCAACCGTTCATCGTTGGCCGCGTTCAACGCCCAGAACGTAGGGTCGTCGCTCAATAGCCGCCGGGTGTAGCGGGCGACGGTCAATGCCCGCAGCCAATGCGCGATCATGGTGGGTTGGATCTCGTCGAAGAAATGTTGCGCCGCCCCGGCTTCGCCGCCTGGCATCATCTCGGCCACCTCCACGGGCAGAGTTGCTTCTATTGCCGCTGCTTCTATTGCTACTGTGTTCATTGCTGCCGCGTCGCGGTCTGATGGGGGACTTTCGCCCTGTGTGGGTACTGTTCCCAAACTGCCGGGGGGGATGGCTTCTCCTGATACGTGTTCCAAAGCCTGTTGCATCTGCCGATAGTTGGGGAGAAAATATATTTCCCAATACAGCGCTGCGTTTTGAAATGAGGGCAGCAGCAGATCCGTGAAAAAGGCCAGATGCACGGATGTCACGCGTTCGGTCAATTGCAGCAAACAGTCGGTTTGGGGAATGGTCAGGTCGAAATAGGCCGCGGGATCAAAATCGGACCATTCGCCATAGGCATCTCCCAGGCGGCGCAGACGGTCGCCCAGGGTGATGATCATCTGCGCGGCCGCGGCGGCTTCGGCGGCAGGTTCCGGGCTGGCGGGCGCAATGCGATACATGGGCACCAGCCGCGCCGCCTGGAGCGGACCACAGCGGGCGGCATCGGCCATATGGGCAAAGTCGGGCGCGTTTTCGGGATGATCCAGCGCGCGCGCGGCCTCGTGGGCGCGACGCATGGCCGCGGCCAGCGCGGGGATGGAAAGCAATGGATTGTGGACAGGCGCGTTCATACCAATCGAGTCCAATCAATCAATCCTGCAAAGTCTGCAACACGACCTACAACAAGCCCACTTTGGAATGATCGCCCAGCGTCATTTTATAGGCTTTGGGCTTGATGGGGCTATAGGTGATCTCTACATCGCGCCCGATGATGCTGTCTTCGATGCGGCTGGGCACGCCTTTGATGCGGCTGTGATCCAGCACAATGCTGTGTTCAATTTCGCTATCTTCGACGTGGGTGTGGTGGAAGATGCTGGTAAATGGCCCCACATAGCTATTGACGATGCGACAGTCTTCGCCGATGATGGCCGGCCCGCGCACCACGCTGTTGATGATCTCCGCGCCCCGTTCCACCGTCACCAGATGATCGACCTTGCTGTCTTTGTCGATATAGCCTGCCAGCGTATGGTCCAGCTCGGCCAGCACGCGGTTGTTGGCTTCCAGCATGTCGATGGGTTTGCCCGTATCGATCCACCAGCCGGGATGCACATAGGGAAAGACCCGATAGTTGTTTTCTACCAGCCACTGAATGGCGTCGGTGATCTCCAGTTCGTTGCGCCAACTGGGTTTGATGCTGTGTACGGCCTCGAAAATAGAAGCGTCGAACATGTAGATACCCACCAGCGCGAGATTGCTGGGTGGATTGCGCGGTTTTTCGACCAGCCGCACAATGCGCTGTTCGGTATCCAGTTCGGCTACGCCATAGTGTTGCGGCTCGTCCACTTCTTTGAGCACAATCTGGCTGTTCCAGTCGCTATCGGCAAATTGGCGGATGAGCTTGCCAATGCCGCCTTCGATTACGTTATCGCCCAGGAACATGACAAACCGTTCATCCCCCAGAAAATCCTGGCTAATCTTGACGGCGTGGGCCAGCCCCAGGGGCGCGGGTTGTGGAATATAGGTGATGCTGGCATCCCAGCGGTCGCCTGTGCCCACGGCCTGGCGGATTTCATCGCCCGTGTCGCCAATCACAATGCCAATATCATCGATGCCCGCGGTGCGCATGGCTTCGATCACCCGAAACAGGACAGGTTTATTGGCGACCGGCACCAGTTGTTTGGCCCGGTTAAAGGTAATGGGATAGAGGCGTGTGCCTTTGCCCCCACTCAAGATCAAACCCTTCATTCCGCGTTTCTCCTGTCTGTGCCCTGTGCGCCGCGATAGGCGGTGGGCTTTAGGGTGTAATGGCCGGTGCAATTGCTGATGGAGACTGGCCTATGCGTCATAGCCCGCCATGGTGACATCTTCTTCGGCGTTGAGCAGAACTGCGCCAATGATGCGCGCGCGCACTTTTTCCAGCACCGCCTTGGCGCGCTGGGCATGTTCGCGTTTGGTATGGCCCGCATTCACCAGCAGCACCACGCCATCGACTTTGCTCGCCCAGAGCGCGGCGTCGGTCACGGCCAACACCGGCGGCGCGTCGATCAGCACATAATCGGCCTGTTCCTGCAATTGCGCCAGGGCATCGGTCAGCCGTTTCTGGCTCAGGGTCGCCACAGGATTGGCAACCGTCGGACCGCTGGTCAACACCTGCAACCCTTCGACGCTGGTTCGCTGGAGCGGCGGCGCGCCTTCGCCTTCGAGCCAGCTGGTAAGCCCCTGTTGATTGTGCAGCCCGAAAATTTCGTGTTGCTGGGGGCGGCGCAAATCGCCATCCACCACCGTAATCCGGTCACCGGCCTGGGCCATCACCACCGCCAGATTTGCCAGCGCCACGCCTTTGTTGCCGCCATCGTCCACACTGGTTACCAATATGGTATGCAGCGGCTGTTCCAGGCTGGAAAATTCCAGATTGGTGCGCAGGCTCTGATAGGCTTCGGCCGTCAGGCTGCGGGGATCGCTGAGTGTAATCAGATTTTCCATTGGTTTTTATCCACAGGTTTATTCACTGGTTTATTCACGCTTCTATCGAAATGTGTTGCTAATCTTCTACAATCACAAGCTCTACAATATCGCCGGGCTGGGCATCGGCCCCCTGTACGGGCAGCCGTACGCCATCTGACCAATGATAAACGCCGATCTGCACCCGAAGTTCCCCGTTGGTTGGGCGCGGGCCGGGCAAGGTCAGATGTCGTTGATCCACAATCGGCGTGTTCACCGGCCAGCCTGTCATGGGGCGAGGGCCGATGGCGTCGTGCGGCATATCATCCACCTGGATCAGACGCTCGCCCGCGCCATCCAGCACATGCATAAAGACCGTGTAGTCCGCGGCAATGGGCGCCTGGGCAACCCAGTGCAACGTCAGGTGGATGCCATCCGCCTGGACGGTCGCATTGGCCCCGCGCAGGACAATCGCTTCGCCAAAGCGGGCATCTACAGGGCGTAGCGGCGCAGTGGCAAGCATACCGGGCACGGTGCCGGGGGCAAGCATACCCTGCGCATCCTGCGCCTGCCAATCCCCCGTCGCGGCTTGCACGAAACCACCCAGGCGCACCTGGGTATTCCGGGCAAAGCGTGGCAGGTGATCCGGCCCGGCGGTGATGGGCAAAAATTCGCCGATTGTGTTTTCTGCGGTCTGGGTATATACACCCACATACAGGCCAAACGCCGGGGTATGCAATGTCCACGGCAAGGTCTGGATGGTAACAGGATTCTCTGGCGACCACATCTCAGTAGGATACCATAGTTGCGCAACCGGCGGATAAAATTCGGTATTGTACAGGATTTCGCCACTCTGGTCCTGATAGGCCACATAGAACCCCAGCGGCGCGTCTGGCTGCCCAGCACCAGACTGTGGATTATCTGATGGGGGGATAGCCTGCCAGGTGAGCCGAGTCACCACTTCGCCGTGGGCATCGGTGGTCACGGCGAAGTCGAGCAAACGCAGACGGTCACCAAATTCGATGGGCGCGGCGAGCTGGGCAGGGGCAGACACCGGATCAGGGGCGGGCGCGTGCCAGGCATCATAAAATGCGGGCGGCGGGGTCTTGGCGGGCGCATCGCGCGCCAGGAGCAAATAGCCGTCTTCCCCGGCCCGAATCCCATAGTCCCCGGCAAGCAGGGCTTGCAGCGAGTTGTAGAGATCGCTGGGATGTTGGGGCCACGCCGGGCCGGTCACATCGACCCAGATCAGGTCTGCCGGGGCGGTTGGCGAATCGACAGATTCCCCTACACTGGGGTCGGCCATATTGATATTGTCTGCAATGCGCGGGTAGATGTAGACGGTCTCGCGTCCGCTCACATGGGGGTTCAGTTTGTCCTGAGCGGCCACGATGGCGTCGGGTGGAATCTGGGCCAGAATGTTGGCCGCGCGCCGGTGGTGTTCGGTGACGGTATAGAGCCGGTGATTGCCGCCCGTGGGCAGATAGCCATGCGCGGTGTGTTGCAGCAAGGCCGCGCCGATGATCACCAGCCCAATCAGCGCGCCGAGCCAGGTGTTCAGCGTGGCGCGGGTGACGGTCGTCTCTGCGCGGCGGGCGAAAAGCCACAATCCCCAACGCTGGCCCCAACGTTGCGCGCGGGCTGCGCCCAGAATCGCGGCCAGCACGGCAAACGGCATAATGGGCGCAGCATAGATCAGCGTGGTGACCTGGTGCATGGGCGGGAAATCTGCCAACAGGTTGATGCCCAGCGAAGGCAGCGCCAGCAGGAAAACATGGGGTGCCAAAAGGGGCAGATAGCCCACCGGCGCCAGCAATTCATGCAGATAGCGCAACACCTGGGCCTGTTGCAGCTGCGCCCATATCACCTGGGGGCGGCTGAGCAGTGACCAGACCATCGCCGGCGGCGAATCGCCCAGATAGTCATAGCGTCCCCAGTGGATGTTGCCATCGGCAAAGAGTTGCTGGATGCCCAGCACCGCGGTCAGCGACCAGCCCATTGCCAGCAGCATGGTGATGATCCCCACACGGCGCATTCCCGGCAAAAACACAAGGGCATAGGCCCCTTGCATAAAGACCAGCAGGCCGATTTCCTCTTTGCAACTGGCAGCCAGCACCGCAAACAGGGCAAACCAGCTCGTGCGGCGGGCCAGCAGAAAGCCAAATGCCGCCAGCAAAAAGGTGGGCGCCAGGGTGACGGGGTGAAATTCCAGCCAGTTGGCCGCCTGGATGGTGGGATTGAGCAGAAATGCCCCGGCAAAGGCCAGGCCGAGCCAGGCATTGCCCAATTGACGGCGCGCCAGCGCAAAGACAGGCCACGCGCCCAATGCCACCACCAGCGATTGGAGCACCACCAGAAAGGCCGGTCCGCCTGCGGTTTGGGCGACAGGGGCCAGAAACGCCAGATAGACGCGATAGAGCGCGGCAATCGGCAGCAAAATCGGCTCGACATGCAGGCTGAGCCGGTTCACCGTGCCGGGCTGGTTGGTCAGGTGAAACCAGTTGCCGTGGGCGGTGTTCCAAATGGCCTGGTTCAGGTTGCCCATATCCAGCGCGCGCG
>JBBDIO010000194.1:3853-18408 GCA_040880365.1 Litorilinea sp. | reverse complement strand
ATGCCGAGAACAGCCCCCTGCCCGAAGCGGACACGGTGGAGGAGGGGATTTATGCTCCGTGAGAATTGCTTTCTGTCTGTCTGTCCGGTCTGTGTGCACGGTGCGCACGTTGCTGCCGCACAACTCGCGGGCACAACCACAGACAAAACGGCGAGAACCCTGTTCGACATAAGCCAGAGGAGATGGGGATGAGTTCGGTTGCGCGCGAACAAGAGTCGGCCGAAAGCCCGGCACAAACCGAAAGCGCCGGCGCGGCGAAAGAATATCGTGAATTGACCTACATCGCGGCGATTAGCGAGGCCATGCGCGTGGAGATGCAGCGCGATCCAAACGTGCTGCTCATGGGGGAAGATATCGCGGGTGAATTTGGCGGCGCATTCAAGGTGACCAAGGGTTTTAGCGAGGAATTTGGCGATGCGCGCGTCCTTAATATGCCGATGGCCGAGCTGGGCTTTGTGGGCGCGGCCACGGGCATGGCACTGATGGGATTGCGTCCGGTGATCGAGATGCAGTTTGCCGATTTCATTACCACCGCGTTTGATAGTATTGTCCAATATGCTGCCACGGTGCACTATCGCTGGGGCGGGGCGGTGCCGTGGGTGATCCGTGCGCCCAGCGATGGCGGGATTCGCTCCGGGCCGTTCCACAGCCAGAATCCCGAAGCCTGGTTTGTGCATGCGCCGGGCTTGAAGGTGGTTGCGCCCGGCACACCCGCCGATGCCAAGGGGCTGCTGATTTCGGCCATTCGCGACAACAATCCGGTGATTTATCTGGAAGCCAAGGTGCTCTATCGTTCGCTCAAGGGGCATGTGCCGCCCGGTGATTATATTGTGCCGCTGGGCAAGGCCAATCTGGCGCGCCAGGGCACCGATCTTTCGATCATCACCTATGGCGCACAGGTGCAACAGGCGCTGACCGCGGCCGCGGAGTTGGCGCAAGAGGGCATTGATGCCGAGGTGCTGGATCTGCGCACGCTGAAGCCGCTGGATGTGGATGCGATTCTGACCACCGTGGCAAAAACGGGCAAGGTGCTGATTGTCCATTCGGCCAATAAGCTGGTTGGCGTGGGTGCCGAAGTCGCCGCGCTGATTGCCGAGGAGGCGTTCGAGTGGCTGGATGCGCCGATCCAACGCCTGGGCGGGCTGGATGTGCCGGTCCCCTTTAGCCCACCGCTGGAAGATGCGTACCGTCCGGGTGCGGGCAAAATTGTTGCGATCTGCCGCGATCTGGCGCGCTTTTAACGACTGACGACGGGAAGTAGCCGGCTAGAAAGTAGTCGGCGCGAAAATAGTCGGCTGGAAAGTTGATACCCGAAGCATGATGAAGTGGGCGACGCTGTGCTATGTCCGTCAGGGGGGGCAGACGCTCATGTTACATCGCATCAAGCGCGCGGTGGATATGCACGCGGGAAAATGGAACGGATTGGGCGGCAAGTTTATGCCGGGCGAAACGCCCGAAGCCTGTGTGATCCGCGAGGTGGAAGAAGAAAGCGGTTTGCGTCTGCGCCGTCCCACGCTGCGCGGGTTGCTGACCTTTCCCAAGTTTAATAATGACGAAGACTGGTATGCGTTTGTGTTTGTGGCCCACGAATTTTCGGGGCGGTTGATCGATTCGGATGAAGGCGTGTTGCGCTGGATTGACAACGACAAGCTGTTGGAGCTGAACCTGTGGGATGGTGATCGGGTGTTCATTCCGTGGCTGGATCAGCCGGGCTTTTTCTCGGCAAGATTTGATTATGCCCAGGGGCAGTATGTGGGGCACGATGTGCAGTTTTACGGCGCGCCACCGGCGGCAATCGCGCCGGACAGGGGGACAGCGCCCGATGGCGTGGCACAGGGCCGGTACGTATCCGACATGCAGCTGGGACCGCGTGGTGACGGTCCGACCCCTGCACCGGTGGGCTATCGGGCCGAAGATGACACTACTTGCTGGCTATGTGGCGGGCCGGTTTTCAAACATCACTGCAAAATTACGTGTACCGTCTGCGGGTTTCGGCGTGATTGTAGCGATCCCTAAATGGTGATCCCTAAAGCGGAGTTTATGAGCGAAGATACCAGGCGGCAACCGGGCTTGCGCTTCTTGGCGCGGTCGGATCGCAAGAAACAGGAATTTGTGGTGATTGGGCTGGGCCGTTTTGGAACATCCGTCGCCGAGACGCTCCTGGAATATGGCTACAGCGTGCTTGCCATCGATCACGATTTGCAACGAGTACAGGCATTGAGCACGCAGATTCCCCATGTGATCCAACTGGACGCGACCAACGTGGATGCGTTGCGCCAGGCGGGTGTCGATGCGTTCGATACGGGCCTGGTGTGTATCGGCACCGATTTTGAAAGCAACCTGTTGGCGACTGTCCTGTTGCGGCGGCTGGGGGTGAAGCGAGTAATCACCAAAGCGCGCACGCGCACGCAAAAGGAGATTCTCTTGCGGGTGGGTGCCGATGAGGTCATTCTGCCGGAACACGAAGCAGGCGTGCGCCTGGGACGAAAGCTGGCATCTGCCCATTTTATTGACTATATTGAAGTGAGTAAAGATGTGGGCGTAGTAGAAATGCTGGCACCGTCGGGTTTCTGGGGCAAGACCTTTGCCGAAGCCGAGTTGCGCCAACGCTATGGGCTGAATGCTATGGCCGTGCGGCGCGGCGATGAGTTAATTGTCGGCCCCAGCGCGGCGTTCCGCATGGAGCCGAATGACATTCTGGTAGTGATTGGGCGCATTGAGGATGCTGAACGGCTGAGCGGCTAATTGCCACATGAATACCCACGGCGACACATCCGTAGCCACCAGATGACGTCTGGGTGCTGCGCTTGGGTGATGACTTGAAAATAGTAATAGACTGATGTGCAGCGATGGGTTGCACGCTTACAATAGACTTTGATTGGCAAAACTTGAGCATGATGCGAATACTTGATTTGGCCGAAGCGCAGGCTTCGATTTTGCAGCGCAATCGGTGGGATGCAAACGCTTCGCCCGAAGCCTTGTTGCAGAACATCGAGCGCATGTTCGGCGAGCGTCTGACTCCCGAAGCGGTGGTGGATCGGATTTTGGACGATGTGCGCACCCGCGGCGACGTTGCGTTGCTGGAGTGGAGCCAGCGGCTGGATGGCGTGACCCAGACCACTGTGAAAGTTACACCCGCGCAGCGCAGCGCGGCGCGCGAACAGATTGGCGAGGAAGTCTGGGCGGCTCTGGAATTGGCGGCGGCGCGGGTAGAGGCATTTCACCGCCGCCAGCCCGCGTTCAGCTGGCTGCACAACGACAGTGAGGGCACGTTGGGACAGCTGGTACGCCCCATTGATCGGGTGGGGATCTATGTGCCTGGCGGCGTGGCGCCGTTGCCCAGTTCGCTGATTATGACGGCGATTCCGGCGCGGGTGGCAGGCGTGCGTACGGTTGTGGTTTGCACGCCGCCCCAGCGCGCCACGGGTCTACCCCATCCCGCCACATTGGCGGCGGCAGAGATTGCGGGGGTAGACGAGATTTATGCCATTGGCGGCGCGGGGGCTATTGGCGCGATGGCGTTTGGCACGGCGACCGTCGCTGCCGTGGACAAAATCTGTGGACCCGGCAATCTCTTTACCACGCTTGCCAAGCGGCGCGTGTATGGCATTGTGGGGATCGACGGATTGCCCGGTCCCACCGAAACGATGGTCATTGCCGATGACAGCGCCGACCCGGAACTGGCGGCCGCGGACCTGTTGGCCCAGGCCGAACACGATATTCTGGCAAAAGCGATTTTGCTGACGCCCAGCCGCGCACTGGCAGAAAAGGTGCAGGCCGCGGTGCTCCGGCAACTGGAGGATTTGTCGCGGGCCGATACGGTCGAGCAGTCGCTGGAGATCGGCAGTGGTTTGGTGTTGACGCCCACACTGGATGATGCGTTTGCGGCGTCGAACGAATTTGCGCCGGAACATCTCTGCCTGCTGGTGCAGGACCCGTGGTCGCACCTGGGCCAAGTGCGCAACGCCGGGGGTGTCTTTCTGGGCGAACGCAGTTTTGAGGTGCTGGGCGATTATGTGGCAGGCCCCAGCCATGTGATGCCCACGGGCGGCACGGCCCGCTTTGCCAGCCCGGTGAATGTGACCGACTTTATCAAACTGGTGAGCGTGATTGGCCTGAATGAGATTGCACTGGCGAAGATTGGCCCTGCGGCGGCAACCCTCGCCGACGTAGAAGGGCTTTCGGCCCATGCGGCCGCGGTACGGAGGCGTCTATGAGCGAGAGACAGATTTCCGAGCCAAGCAGCAATCGTCATCCGCAATCGTGGTTACGACCCGAAATCCTGGCGCTGGAGCCATATCATCCCATTCAACCGTTCGAGGTGTTGAGCGCGCGCCTGGGCCTTGATCCCACCCAGATTGTGAAGCTGGACGCCAACGAAAACCCCTATGGCCCCGTGCCCGAAGTCGCCGAGGCGTTGGCCGAATATCCCTATTTCCACATCTACCCGGATCCCCAGCAAACCGAGTTGCGCCAGGCGTTGAGCGAGTATTGCGGCGCGCCCACGGCCAATATTCTGCCCAGCCACGGGGCAGATGAAATGCTGGATTATCTGTGTCGCATGTTCATCGAGCCGGGCGACGGCATCATTAACTGCCCACCCACTTTTGGCATGTACAAGTTCGATGCCCAGCTTGTGGGCGCGCAGGTGGTGGAGGTCTGGCGGCGACCTGATTACAGCCTGGATATTGAGGCCATCCGCCAGGCTGTGATTGCGCCACGCGTGGACGGCGACGAACCCCACACGGGACGGCTGAAGTTGCTTTTTATCACTGCGCCCAATAACCCGACCGGCAATCTGGTGACGGACGAGGAGCTGCTTGCGCTGCTGGATCTCCCGATACTGGTGGTGCTGGATGAAGCCTATGTGGAATTTGCGCAGATGACGAGCCGCACCAGTTGGGTACTGAGCCATGAAAATCTGGTAGTGCTGCGCACCTTTAGCAAGGCGGCGGGAATTGCCGGGCTGCGGCTGGGCTATGGCATCTGCCCCGATTGGCTCATGGAGCAGCTCTGGAAATTCAAGCAGCCGTATAACGTGAATGTCGCGGCGACGGTGGCGGGGCTGGCGAGTCTGCGCAACATGGAACGCTTGCGCCATGTGGTGCAGTTGCTGCGCCAGGAACGCGATCGCCTCTATGCACTGTTGCACAGTGTGAGCTATCTGCGTCCCTATCCTTCGCACGCCAATTTTGTGCTCTGTCACGTTGAAGGTCGCGATGCGCTGAAGCTGAAACAGGAGCTGGAAACACAAGGCGTGCTGGTGCGCCATTATCAGAGCAAGGGGCTGGAAAACTGTATTCGCATCTCGGTTGGCCGTCCAGAACAGACTGATCGGCTGATGGCCGTATTGCACAGCCTGGATACCCAGGCTGTGTAGCGCCGCTATTCACCGCGCAATTACTGAACACGCATCTGCTAACCACGCATTGACTGACCAATATCACGAACCAAACAGCTACTCACCCATCCAGACAAGTTGAGGTTTTCTTGTGTATGACCTATTGATTCAGAATGGCACCGTTGTGGACGGCACGGGCGCACCCGGTTTCGCGGCGGATGTGGCGATTTCTGGCGACCGCATTGTCAAAGTGGGCAATTGCGCAGGCGAAGACGCCGCGCATGTCATCGACGCGCAGGGCAAAATTGTGGCCCCCGGCTTTGTGGACGTGCATAACCACAGCGACGCCTGGCTGCTGAAGACGCCGCATCTGGTCTCTAAGACCACCCAGGGCTTTACGGCGGAAGTCATTATGGCGGATGGCATTTCCTACGCGCCGGTGAGTAAAGGCAGCATTCGCGAGTGGGTGACCTATTTGCGCGGCCTGAATGCGCTGCGCATGGAGGACTATACCGGCTGGGAATCTTTGGCCGACTATATGGGCGAACTGCACGGACGCAATGTGCAGAACAGTATTCCCCATGTGGCCTATGCCAACGTGCGCGCGCTGGTCTGTGGCTTTGGGCGCGCCAAGCCCGATGATACCGAGATGAAGGCCATTCAATCGGAGATTGCCAAGGGCATGGATGCAGGCGCGGTGGGGCTTTCCACGGGGCTGGATTATATCGTGCAATGCTTCGCCTCGACGGATGAACTGGTAGCGGCCTGTGCCCCGCTTGCCGAAGTCCAGGGCTTATATGTGACCCACATGCGCTACAAGCATGGGACGATGGCCGCGCTGCGCGAGGCGGTGGAGATTGGCAAGCGCGCCGGGATTCCCGTGCATATTTCCCATCTCAAGGGAACATCGCCGGCCATGATCGATGAGATTATGGCCTACATCGACACGGTGGCAGTGAATGAGGTGGATTTCTCGTTTGATGTCTATCCCTATCTGCCCGGGTCTACCATGCTGAATTTTTATCTGCCCTATGCCGCGTGGGAAAATGGGCCATTGGGGGTGGCATCGGCCATCAATCGCCCGGAGATCATGGCGAATTTTGCCCGCGCGCTGGAACATACCGAACTGGGCGCGACCCATTTGGCGTGGACTGCGCTGGCCGACAACAAACAGTGGCAAGGCCGTTTTGTGAATGAGTATGTGGCGGCGCGCGGCGTGCCCGCGGCAGAGGCGCTGGCCGATCTGCTGATCGAGGAGCAGCTGGCGACTTTGATGGTGGTGAACCAGGGCGACAACGATTTGGTGTTGCCGTTCCTGGCGCATGACAAGTATATGATGGGGACCGACGGCATCTATCAGCCCGACGGCGTCATTCACCCCCGCCAATATGGTTCCGCGCCCCGTTTGTTGGGCTGGGCTGTGCGCGAGAAGCAGATTTTTTCGCTGGAAAGCGCGGTGCGCAAGCTGAGCGGCTACCCCGCGCAACGCTTTGGCCTGACCAGGCGCGGCGAGTTACATGCCGGGTGGTTTGCGGATGTGGTGGTTTTCGACGCTAACACGGTGGCGGACCGGGCCACTTTCACCGACCCGCATCAGACTTCGGTGGGCATCGAACATGTGATTGTGAATGGCGAGGCGATTATTGCCGACAGTGCGCCGCTCACCGAATTGGACGCCCGCCGCGACGCGGGGAATCTGCCGGGGCGCGCGCTGGCTTTTCATCAGGAGCGCTAAATGACAGACATTGCGCAAACGCCAGCCCAAAACCCGCGCGTGGGACATGTGACACGCACCACCAAAGAAACGTCGGTCGAGGTCACGCTCAACGTAGATGGCACAGGACGGGCCGAGATCGCCACAGGTATCGGCTTTTTCGACCATATGCTGACGCTGTTTGCCGGGCATGGCCTGTTTGATCTGACCATTGCCGTGCAGGGCGATCTGCACATCGACGAACACCACACCGCCGAGGATACCATGCTCAGTCTGGGGCGCGCACTGGATCAGGCGTTGGGCGACCGTAGCGGGATTGTGCGCACGGCTCATAGCTATGTGCCGATGGATGAAACGCTGGCGCGCGTGATGCTGGATCTGAGCGGGCGACCCTATTGTTGCTTTCAGGCCGAGTTTAGCACGCCGCGCATGGGCGATCTCAGCACGGACTTGTTGTTTCACCTCTTTGAATCGTTCGCGTTTCAGGGGCGGTTAAATCTGCACGCCGAAGTGCTCTATGGGCGCAATGATCACCACAAGTCCGAAGCGTTGTTCAAAGCGCTGGCGCGGGCGCTGGACGCAGCCACGCGCATTGATCCCCGGCGCCAGGGCGTGCCCAGCACCAAAGGAACCTTGACGGCCTAGCCGCGCCAATGGCAACACTCTATCTGGTGGCGACACCGATTGGCAACCTGGGCGATATTACGCTGCGCG
The DNA here is from genome assembly GCA_040880365.1 of Litorilinea sp. GTDB lineage: Bacteria > Chloroflexota > Anaerolineae > Caldilineales > Caldilineaceae > JBBDIO01. The sequence goes on along the minus strand of JBBDIO010000194.1, from coordinate 10,639 downwards.
CGCTGGATATCCTGCGCGCGGTGGACGCGGTCGCGTGCGAAGACACGCGCAAGACGGGGCGACTGCTCAAGCATTTCGAGATTAACAAGACGCTGATTGCCTTTCACGAGCACAATGAGAAACAGGCGGGCGCGCGCGTGATGGGCCTGCTGCGCGCGGGGCAGGATGTGGCGGTTGTCACCAGCGCGGGCACGCCGGGTATCTCGGATCCCGGCTATACGCTGGTGCGCGCGGTGCTCGCCGCCCAGGAAGAAGGCGTCCTGGTGGATGTGACCATGATTCCGGGCGCGACCGGCATTGTGCCGGCGGTCGTGTTATCGGGGTTGCCCGTCCACAGCTTTACCTTCCGCGGATTCCCTCCCCGCAAATCGGGCCAGCGGCGGCGTTTTCTGGAAATTGATCAGGCGGCCCCGCACACGCTTGTCTTTTATGAAAGCCCCTATCGCGTGGCGGCCTTCCTGGAAGATGCATTGGCGGTTTTGGGAGATCGACCGGCCGCGCTGGTCAATGATCTGACCAAACTGCATGAACAGGTTTGGCGCGGTCCCCTCACGCAGTTGCTGGCAGAAACCACCGGACGTACCCTCAAGGGGGAGTTTATCGTCGTCATTGGTGGGGCAATCTAGAAACTTCTTCGCATTCCGGCTGCATTCGCAGCTATCCACACAGCATCATCGACAACTTCCGCCCTGAAAATGACTATAGGGAGTGGTGTGCGCGCGATCACGCGTGCCACTCACTCTATCTCTATTTATGCGCGGTGGCGGCACTTTCAGTATGCGCACGCCTATGCAGAAAATGAAGGAGTCTAACGATGATTGCAGTTGTATTGAGTGGCGCGGGGAATCGCGGGCCTTTGCAGGTGGGGGCATTGCGCGCGCTGATGGAAGAGGGCATCGAGCCGGACTTTGTGGTGGGCACATCGGCGGGCGCGATCAACGCTGCATTTTTGGGCGCGCGCGGCTGGAACCTGACTACGTTGGACGCGATGGCGGCTGTGTGGGCATCGGTGACCACCCAGACCATCTACCCAGGGAGTTGGCTGCAAAAGGTGTGGCGCGTGGCAAGCAATGCCAACAGCCTCTATAGCAGCGCCGGGCTGGCGGGCATGATTGCCCAGGGACTGCCGCCGAATGTAGTTACGTTTGGCGAAATGCCGCTGCCGGTCTTTGTGACCGCGGTGGACCTGCTCAGCGCGCGCCTTTTTGTGTTTGGCGAAGACAGCGCGACACCGATTGCGCCTGCGCTGCTGGCAAGCGCGTCGGTGCCTGTGATCCATCCTCCCGTGGCGATGGCGGGCCTGCAACTGGTGGATGGGGGCGTGCTTGCCAATGTAGCTGCCAGTTTTGCCATGGATCGGGGGGCGCGGGAAATCTATGTCTTGAATGCGGGCAGCGCCGGCGGGGCAGGGGATACGGCAGACAGCCTGTGGGATGTGGTGGGCACGACGCTTTCGACCCTGTTATCCCAGGCCATTTTGCGCGATCTGGACCGCGCGCGGGCCGAAACGACGGTAGACCTGCATCACATTCAGCTGACCGGCTTTCGCGAGCTTTCGTTTCGCGACTTTAGTCAAAGCGCGGCGATGCTGGATGCGGGATATGAGATTGCCAAAACGTATCTGGGCAACCCTGCGCCGCAGATAGTGGGACCGCAGACGCCACCGCAACATGCCATTGGCGACGTGGTGCCGGGCGGGCGGGAATATTATCCGCCGTACCCGGTGAGATAGTTTCGCGTAGCCAATGGTGGGCACGAATCAACGCGGACTGGGTTAGTGACCGGGAACAAAAAATGGGGGCCGGACTGTGATGTTCGGCCCCCATTTTTTGTTGTGGTCGTCTGCGCACGGTTAGTTGCTGGCCGTTAGCCGGTGGGTTCGGTGGCACGGGCGGCTTTGGCTTTGCGGCTGACCCAGCGGAAGATCAGACGCAGGATATAGCCCACAATTGCCAGGGGAATGAGCATCAGGAGCACCATAGGCAACACAAAGAGCGCGGCCCAAATCAGCAGATCGGCGAAACCCTGGGTGGCGGTGACCAGGGTGCGCAGAGCTTCGCGCGCTTCCCCCGCGGGTCGCCAACCCTCTTCTACCAACGGCAAATTTACAGTGTCGGGGATCAGAGATATTTCCAGCGTGGAGAGGCGCACCTGGTTGTCCAGCAGATTCAGACGCCCCTGCAAGCGTTCGATTTCGGTGCGAATCTCGGTGATGCGCTGATAGACCGCCATGATTTCATCGGCAGTGGCATTGGGCTTGGCGCGGACTTCGCTCAGCAGTTCCAGCAGCTCTACTTCGGTGGCCGTGAGGGCGCGCAACTGGGCTTCCGTATCGGCAAACTGGTCGGTCACGTCCTGGCGGTTCATGTTTTCGCTGCGGACTTCGATTGCCAGCGCTTCCAGCTCGTCGATCACGCGATCCAGGTTTTCGGCGGGAATGCGCAAGGTGATGGAGCCGCGCAGCGCCTGGCCGCTGCCGTGGGCTGCCTGATAGAGATTGGTTGTGCCCACATAGCCGCCCACTTCGGTCGCCAGCGCGGTAATCTGGTCGGCGGCCGCGCCCGCATCCTGGACGACCAGTTCCATTCGCCCGGTGGTGATGACGCGGCGCGTATCCATGACCGTGAAATTGCCGCCCCCCGCCGCGTTGCCGTTGCCATCGGCGGCATCGCCATCGGACTCGGCTACGCGTGCGGATTCCGATGCGCTTGCCTGGGGCATGGGTGCTTCGATGGCCGCGGTATCCATATCGGCGGCGGAGTTTGACGCGGGCGAACTCGCCGCGCACCCGGCGAGTAGCAGAAGCATGGCAAGCCAGAGCGACACCTGGAGTCTGACGCGCATGGGTGCGCTCCGTTGGGTTTGTGCGCGCATAGGTGCGCTCCGTTGGGGTTTTACGCGCATGGGTGCGCTCCGTTGGGGTTTTACGCGCATGGGTGCGCTCCGTTGGGTTTTACGCGCATGGGTGCGCTCCGTTTCCTGGCTGGTTTGAGATCTGAAATAGGCAACACTTGATTCGATGCTTTATTCTATGTGCATGTGGGGAAATCCGGTATTCGTTTATGGGACGCAATTGAAGGTTTACATGTTCCGCCTACCAGAGTAATTGCTTGCCGCGCAGACAGCGTGCTAGAATCAGTGCTTATGTCCCAGATACTTACACCACAGCAGGTGACGCCTGCCCTGCAACGCAAACTTGCGTCTACTCTGTTCATCAGCGCCAGCATTTTCAGCGCGGCCCAGATTGCTACTTTTGCCCTGCTGCCCATTGTTTCGGTGGAGCTGGGGGGCAGCGATGCCATGGCGGGGATTCCGGCCACCATGGGGCAGATTGGGCACGCGGTGGCTGCCTATCCGATTGGGTGGGCTATGGATCGGTGGGGGCGGCGCGCGGGTCTGTGTCTGGGGCTGTTGGTCGCCATGTCGGGCGCATTGCTCAATGGGTTCGCCATCAACATCGAATCGTTTGTGATTCTGTGTCTGGGGGCGGCGCTCTTTGGGGTGGGGCGGGCGACCAGCGAACAGGCGCGCTTTGCCGCGGCAGAGATTCAGTTGCCTGCCAACCGCGCCAAGGCGATTGGCACGATTGTATTTGCGGGGACAGTGGGCGCGATTGTGGGGCCTTTGTTGATTGCGCCTTCGGGAAATCTGGTTGAAAGCTATGGACTCAATCCCCAGATCGGCCCGTTTGCCGTGGGTGCGATTTTTGCCTACGCCGCGTTTCTGCTGCTGTTTTTCTTTCTGCGGCCCGATCCCATGCGCATCGGGCACGCACTGTCGCATCTGGATCACGATGCCGACGCCGACATTTCGCTGCGGTCGGCGCGCCCGCTGCGCGAGGTATTCGCGCGCTGGGATGTGCGCCTGGCTGTGTTGTCGATGGTGATTGGGCAACTGGTGATGACCATGCTCATGGTGATCACGCCCGTGCATATGAACAACAGCGCGCTGGGCACCGAGGCGTTGGGCTGGGTCTTTATGGCGCATACGCTGGGGATGTTTGGGCTTTCGGCGTTTACCGGGCGCATGGTGGATCGCATTGGGCGCACTACCACAATCGTGCTGGGATGCGTCATTCTGATTGCGTCGGCGATACTGGCGCCGCTATCGGCAACCGTGCCGCTGTTGATTGTGGCGTTGTTTTTGCTGGGGCTGGGCTGGAATCTGTGCTTTATCGCGGGGTCGTCCATGCTTTCCAGCGCGTTGCGCGCGGTGGAGCGGGGACGGGTGCAGGGCGCGAATGAAACCCTGGTGGCAGCTGCCGCGGGGGGCGGCAGCTTTAGCACCGGGATTATCTATGCAGCAGGCGGGCTGGCGACGCTCAGCCTGGTCGGGATTGCGCTTTCGGCGATTTTGCTGGCGATGACGATCTGGTACATTACCTATCAGCGGGGCGCGGCCCGGCGCGCCGATTTGTCGAACACTGCCTAGCTATTCCTATTTAGTCGGGAAGCTGGGCACGATATTCGGCCCACATTTCCGGCGTCGGCGGATAGTATTTGCCGGGTAGCACGCCCTCGGCCTCGATCTTGCGCTTGATGTAAGCTTCCACTTCTTCATGCTCTTCCACGATTGCCACACATTCCTCGGCAAACCATGAAGGCACGACCACAACACCATCGCCATCGCCAACCAGCACATCGCCGGGGCGGACCAGCACGCCGCCGCACTGAATATCCAGATTTTCCAGGGCAGGCACGGCCCAGGGGGCAGAGCCGTGGGGCGTGCGTGTCTGGGCATAGATGATCAGGTTATATTCTTCCTGGATCATGATATCCAGATCGCGGATGGCGCCATCGGTCACGATGCCGTCGGCGCGATTCATCTTGAGTTGCAGGGCTTTTACATCACCAAAGATGCAGGCCTGGGGTTCGCCCATCATGTCGGCGACCAGCACATCGCCCGGCCCGCAGCGCGCCATGGCGCGATATTCGGGCGCGTCTTCGCCTGTGGGAATCTCGGCCATGAGATCGGGGCGCGGGGGCAGATAGCGCAGCGTGCGTGCGCGGGCCGCCAGCCGCGTGCCAGGCGTATAGAGCTGTACATTTTTCATGAAGGCGATGGGCACGCCGGCATCTTTGGTCACATGCTGCCAGATGGTGGCGACGGGTAAAGCCTTGAAGCGATCCAGAATCGCCTGGGGCACATGCACGGGTTCAAAACTACGATTGCTCACACCGATTGTCCTTTCGTGGGGCGGCGCGCAGGCAACAGACGACGCAGGCCCTGTTTGGCAATGTTCATCCTTTGCCCACATGCATTTTCTGAGGTGCATTGGGTTGGGTATATATGGGTGGGGCATTCTGACTATGCGTTGGGTTGTCATCCTTGTCAAACTCTGTGCTGGATTGTATGTGGGGGATTGTAGACGCCACAAGTTTGCAGGATCGTTTTTTCGCTCTATACTGGTTGTGTAAAACCTTCGGATTCCAACTAGCTGTTCGGATGTCGCGCCCCGCTAGAAAGTGCTGACCAGATGCAGCAGCCACAATCGATCTCCCAACCCAAGCCGCCGGCGGACCGTCGCCAGGCGATTCTTTTTTTGATCATGTTTATCAATATGGTGGGTTTTGGCGTGATCATGCCCATTCTGCCCTTTTATGCCGAAACCATGGGCGCCAACGCCACCCACCTGGGAATGCTGTTCGCCGTCTATTCGGTGATGCAGTTCATCTTCGCGCCCATGTGGGGGCGACTTTCTGACCGGATTGGACGCAGACCCGTCATCATTATCGGGATTGGCGGTTTCAGCGTTTCCTTCCTGCTCTTCGGCTTTTCCACCCAGTTGTGGATGCTCTATGCGGCGCGGATTCTGGGCGGCGCGCTCTCATCGGCGGCCTTGCCCACGGTGATGGCCTATGTCGCCGATATCTCCACCGATGACGAACGGGGCGGCGCGATGGGACGGATCAGCGCCGCGATGGGGTTGGGGATTTCGTTTGGTCCGGTGGTCGGCGGCTTTTTGGGCGAGATGGGGCCGGCAGTGCCCTTTTTTGTGGCGGCGGGGGTGGGATTGGTAGTCACGCTCTTTGCCATGGGCTTTTTGCCCGAATCGCTATCTCTGGAATCGCGGTCGATTGCGCGCCATCACCCAGGACGTGGGTTGGGAATGGGCAACCTGTTGGCCGCGGTTACAGGGCCGATTGGCTTTATTCTGGTGCTGGCGTTTCTTTCCAACTTTGCCAGCGCCAACTTGCAGGGCACCTTTGCCCTCTTTTCTGAATCTCAGTTTGGCGCGGGCAAATCGGACCTGGGCATTCTGTTTGGCGTGATGGGCCTTTCGATGGCATTTGCCCAGGGATTCCTGGCCGGGCCGCTGATTCGCCGCTGGGGCGAGAAACAGACGATCCAGCTGGGACTGTTGCTCAACGGTGTGGGTTTCACCGGATTTCTCTTTGCCATTAGCCTGGCGACCATGTTGCCCAGTATGGCCGTCATGGGTATGGGTTTCGCCATGATGATGCCTTCGGTGAATTCGTGGGTCAGCAAGCGCGGCGCGCGCGAACAGCAGGGCGCCAACATGGGCGTTGTGAATTCCTATTCCAGCCTGGGACGCGTTTTTGGCCCGATAGCCGGTGGGCTGATTTATGACTTTGTGGGCTTTCAGTGGCCCTATATTGTGGGCGCGGCCATTTTCTTTATCGCGCTGATTTTTGCCAACGTGCAGTTCCGGCGTGACGCGGCCCACGCGCCTACGCCAATTCCGGTGGGGCATGTGAAATAGGCGCGGTTTTACAAGCTGAGCAAGCTGAATAAAAAGGGGGCGACTCGGATCAGAATCCGAGT
>JBBDIO010000194.1:0-3843 GCA_040880365.1 Litorilinea sp. | reverse complement strand
CCCCCTTTTTATGTTTTTATGTGTATTTTTGACGTATGTGGAAACCGACGGACTAGGCGTAGGCTTCCAGTGGCGGGCACGCGCAGACCAGGTTGCGGTCGCCATAGACGTTGTCGATGCGGGCCACGGGCGGCCAGTATTTGGCGTCGCGCACCCACGGCGCAGGATAGGCGCCCTGTTCCCGGCTATAGGGGCGATCCCAGGTGGCGGCGGCGATACTCTCAGCAGTATGTGGCGCATGGCGCAACGGGCTGGCGTCGGCATCCCACGCGCCGGTGGCGATCTGCTGCGCCTCGGCATGGATGGCAATCATGGCATCGCAGAATCGATCCAGTTCTTCCTGAGATTCGCTTTCGGTGGGTTCGATCATGAGCGTGCCGGGCACGGGGAACGACATGGTAGGCGCATGATAGCCGAAATCCATGAGCCGCTTGGCGATATCGTCCACTTCCACGCCGATTTTCTTGAGTGGGCGCACGTCCAGAATACATTCATGCGCCACGCGTCCGTGTGCGCCGGTATAGAGTACGGGGAAATATTTCTGTAAACGCGCGGCCATATAGTTGGCATTGAGAATGGCGACTTTGGTGGCCTGGGTCAAGCCTTCGGCCCCCATCATGGCAATGTAGGCATAGGAAATGGGCAGGATGCTGGGGCTGCCCCACGGCGCAGCCGAGACCGCGCGCACCGCGTCATCACCGCCCACATTGGGCACGACAGCATGGCCCGGCAAATAGGGCGCCAGATGCGCCGCTACGCCAATCGGCCCCATACCCGGCCCGCCGCCGCCGTGGGGGATGCAGAACGTCTTGTGCAGGTTGAGATGGCAGACATCGGCGCCGAAGTCGCCGGGGCGACAGAGGCCCACCCGGGCATTCATATTGGCGCCATCCATGTAGACCTGCCCGCCCTGGGCATGGACGATGCGGCACAGTTCGACGATGCCCTCCTCGAATACTCCGTGGGTGGAAGGATAGGTGACCATAATCGCCGCCAGATTTTCGCTGTGTTCGGCGGCCTTGGCGCGCAGATCGTCCAGGTCTACATTGCCGTTTTCATCACAGGCGACGACCACGACCTGCATTCCGGCCATGACGGCGCTGGCGGGGTTGGTGCCGTGGGCCGAAGACGGGATGAGGCAGATCGTGCGCTGGTCATCGCCGCGCGCGGCATGATAGGCACGGATGACCAGCAGACCGGCGTATTCGCCCTGGGAACCGGCATTGGGCTGGAGCGACACCGCGGCAAAGCCGGTGATTTCTGCGAGCCACGCGGCCAGCCGGCGGTGCATTGCCGCATAACCGGCGGCCTGTTCGGCGGGCGCAAAGGGATGCAGACGGCTGAATTCGGGCCAGGTGACGGGGATCATCTCGGTGGTCGCGTTGAGCTTCATGGTGCATGAGCCCAGGGGGATCATGGAATTGGCGAGGGAGATATCTTTGGCCTGGAGCTGGGCAATATAGCGCAGCATCTCGGTTTCGGTGTGATAGCGGTTGAACACCGGGTGGGTGAGATAGTCGCTGGTGCGGGCATGGGGCGCGTCATAGTCTGGCTGAATGGCGCGGGCATCTGCGGCCAGATCGCGTTTTGTGCCGTCGATGCCAAAGACGCGCAAAAGCGCACCGTAATCGGTCGCGCTGAATGCCTCATCCAGAGAAATGCCCACCGCGCCGTCGGCATAGATGCGCAGGTTCAGGCGCGCAGCATCGGCGGCCTGGAGCAAATCGGCCTGGTCGCGCGGCCCGGCAGGAATGCGCAGGGTATCGAATACCGGGCCGGTATTCACCGTGTAGCCCGCCGCAACGAGCCGCGCGCGCAGCATTTCGGTATAGAGGCGCGTGCGCTGGGCAATGCGGCGCAGACCATCGGGGCCGTGATAGACCGCATACATAGACGCCATGATGGCGAGCAGGACCTGGGCGGTGCAGATGTTGCTGGTCGCCTTGTCGCGGCGGATATGCTGTTCGCGGGTTTGCAAGGCCAGGCGCAAGGCCCGCTTGCCTGCCTGATCCACCGATACACCGACCAGCCGCCCCGGCATCAGGCGTTTGAGCGCGTCGGTGGTAGACATGAACGCGGCATGGGGTCCGCCAAAGCCTAGCGGCACGCCAAAGCGCTGGCTGTTGCCGATGGCGACGTCTGCGCCCCACGCGCCGGGCGGAGTCAGGAGGGTTAGAGCGAGCAGATCGGTGGCAACGACTACCAGCGCGCCTGCGTCGTGGGCCTTTTCTGCCACAGCATGGTAGTCGTGAATGTCGCCGTGGGTGTCGGGATATTGGAGCAGTACGCCAAACGTAGGTGTGCTGAAATCGTAGTGCATGGGATCGCCGACGACCACCTGATAGCCCAGCGGTTCGGCGCGGCCTTTTACCACGTCGATGGTCTGGGGATGGCAGGTTTCAGCCACGAAAAAGACGTTGGCTTCGGAATTGCGCAGCGCACGTTTGCAGAGGGTCATGGCTTCGGCGGCGGCAGTGGCCTCATCCAGCAGCGATGCATTGGCGATGTCCAGGCCGGTGAGATCCATGATTATGGTCTGGTAGTTGAGCAAGGCTTCGAGCCGTCCCTGGGCGATTTCGGGCTGATAGGGCGTGTAGTGGGTGTACCAGCCGGGGTTTTCCATGATGTTGCGCAGGACGACAGGCGGGGTGAGCGTGTCGTAATAGCCCATGCCGATGAAGCTGCGCCGGACATCGTTTTGGCTGGCCAACGCGCGCAAGTCTGCCAGCGCTTCGCTTTCGGTGCGCGGCTGGGGCAGGTCGAGCGCACCCTGCATACGGATGGCGCGGGGTACGGTCTCGTCGATGAGCGTGTCGAGATCGGCGACGCCGATGGTCGCCAGCATCGCGGCGATTTCTTCGGCATTCGAGCCGAGGTGGCGGCGGGCAAAGGTGTCTGTGGGCGCGAGCAGCGAAGCAAGGTCGTCTGTCGTTTGGCGTATTGCCGCGGGCGCACGGCCATTGCTGCGACCGTTGGCCGGGTAGCCGTTGACCGCGGCTGCGGATGTGGCTGTGGGTGTGGGAGGCCCGCTTCCTTCTTTGGGCGCTGAACAAAACAGGGTCGGCGAATTCATGCACGTCTCCTTCCGAAAGTGGATGATAACCAAGTGGATCGTGCGCAACGCCTTTTTTAGAGCGCATGGGCACGGGCGCGAAGAATGCGAAATTGCCAAATAAAAAACGGCCATTCGCTGTGCGCAGAATTTCAGATGCGCAAAGACGCGAATGCCCGTTCCCCTGTCGAAAACCTGAGAGATTGCCCACGGTCCAGTGTGGCCGGGGTTGCCCCGTCGGTGGCTGCACGCGCTTGCCGGTTTGGGCGGGTGGCGTGACAACACTTTCCAGAGGTGCCTAGCGCAGCGATCCTTTTGCCTGAGAGTGTCACCCGGAAATTGGCATGTTCCCTGGGCTTGCACCTTCGGCGACCTGTGATGGCAGATTTCTGGTCACAGATTCTCTCTCACTGCGCGCTAACAGCACTATTGCTCAATTTAACTCATGCTAATCATAGCACGGCACCCTGGGCTTGGAAAGTAGTGGAACTGCGGGTGCGGTTTGACTGGTCGTGGCTGGCCGCTGCCGAACGTAGCTATCCCATCGTTCTGGACCCTATATTTCAGACGATCTCCGCCACAACCCTGCGCGAGGCATGGTATACCAGTGACCTGACTTTCCAGGAGAACTACGCTGCCCCAGACCCGTGGATTGGTACCTTTGACAATGGTACGGCGCGTACGCTTGTTCACTTTGCCATACCCACAATGCCGCCGGGCACACAGATTGATCGTGCCTATCGGGTGGCTGCGCCCACAGCATCCGTCTATGGCGATATCGGCACAGGCGA
>JBBDIO010000193.1:0-18660 GCA_040880365.1 Litorilinea sp. | reverse complement strand
CAAGCCATCGAAGGTGTAGAAGTGGTCAGTGTCGTCAACCGCAGCCGGGAATCTTCGGAGCGGGTCGCAGGCGAATTTGATATCCCCATCGTCTATGATAGCTGGGAAGAACTGATTTTTGCCGACGATACCGACGCCATCGTGATCGGCACCTGGCCCTACATGCACTGTCCGCTGACGCTGGCGGCGCTGGATGCGGGCAAACATGTGATGTGCGAAGCGCGCATGGCAATGAACGCGGAAGAGGCCCACCGCATGGCCGAGGCCCATCGCAGCGCGCCCGATCTGATCGCACAGATTGTCCCCTCGCCCTATACCCTGCGCGCCGACAAAACCATCCGCCGGCTCATCGCCGAAGGCTATCTGGGCGATCTGCTGGCAATCGAAGTGCGCGCCGGGGGGCAGTTCATCGATCCCGCCGCTTCGCTCCATTGGCGCAACGACTTTGATCTGAGCGGCTATAACATCATGGCAATGGGCATCTGGTATGAAGCGATCATGCGCTGGGTAGGCGATGCGCTCACCGTCAGCGCGGCGGGCAAAACCTTCACCAAAAATCGCAAACAGGAAGATGGCACGCTCAAGGCCGTGCGCATCCCCGAACATATCGATGTGGTGAGCGATATGGCGTGTGGCGCGCAGTTTCATCTGCAAGTCTCTGGTGTGACCGGTCATTCCGGCGCGCCCGATGCCTGGATATTCGGCAGCAATGGCACCCTGCGATTCCACGAAAACACGCTCTTTGGCGGTCAAAAGTCGGACAAGGGTCTCAGCGAAATCAAGATTCCCGCCGCAGAAGAAGGCGCCTGGCGTGTGGAAGAAGAGTTTATCAACGCCATTCGCGGCCTGGAACCCATCACCCATACGTCCTTTGAAGATGGTGTGAAGTATATGGAATTCACCGAAGCCGTCACCGTGAGTATGCAGGAAGGCGTGCGCGTGCATCTGCCACTATAGGCGCATCTACATAGTTGCACTGTGATTGGACAGTGCCGCACCGCTAGCGCGCCGCCCACCCGATAACGACCGCCCTGGCCGGTGGGCGGCGCGCAACAACTGCTATGGAACAACGACACCATGACTTTCACGTTCGACGCTTTCCCCGAAATTGAAACCGAGCGGCTCATCCTGCGCGAGATCATGCCCGAAGACGGTCCCGCGCTGTTTGCCGTCTTCGGCGACCCCGCGGTCACCCGCTATTATGATCTGGAAACCTGTACGGCGATGCAACAGGTTCAGGAACTGATTGATTTTTTCGATGACAGCTTCGAACTGGAGCGCGCCATTCGCTGGGGCATCGAACGCCAGCACGATGGCGCGCTGCTGGGCACCTGTGGTTTTAGCTGGCTGCGCCGCTATCGGGGCGAAATCAGCTATGAACTCGCCCCCGCCTATTGGCGGCAGGGCTATATGTCCGAAGCCCTGGAAGCCATCCTCGAATTTGGCTTCACCGATTTGGAACTCAACCGCATCGAAGCGTTGGTCATGGTGGAGAATCAAGCCTCGGCCGGCGTGTTGAGCGATCTGGGCTTTCGCGAAGAAGGACTCTTGCGCCAACACGATTATTTCAAAGGCGCGTTTCACGATATGCGCCAGTTTGCCCTGTTGCGCACAGAATTTATAGACGCAGAAGACGCAGACGCCCCAGACTGACCCGCCATCCGGCCAACTCATCACCAATCTCTCCCCAGAGCAATCGCACAGCGCAAATGCACAGCGCAATCGAGTCACCACCGCCCCAGCCCAACCATTTTGAATCGTCTACCGGAAGGAATTGACAATGGCAGAATCGACAATGGCAGATGAACGCCCGCACATCATTCTGATCATGACCGATCAACAACGCTACGACACCATTCGCGCCCTGGGTTTCCCCTATGTAGATACACCCAACCTGGACCGCATGGTCAACGAGGGCGTCTCATTTGACAATTGTTTCATCACTGCGCCATCGTGCGGGCCGGCGCGCGCCAGTCTTTTCACGGGCTACTATCCCCACACCACCGGCGTGCTCAAAAACGGCGACCGCTGGACCCATTCCTGGGTCGAACAGCTTGCCGAAAGCGGCTATTACTGTGTGAACGTGGGCAAAATGCACACAATTCCCTTCGAAACGCCGTTGGGCTTCGATGAACGCTATGTGGTCGAAAACAAAGACCGCTATATGGAAGGTCGCTACTACTTCGATGAGTGGGACAAGGCGTTGCGCTTCCGCGGGCTGGTCAAACAACAGCGCGAACTCTATCGCCAATTGCCCGACTATAACGAACGGCTGGGCGCATTTGAATGGGAATTGCCCGAAGACTCCCACCCCGATTTCTTTGTAGGCGATATGGCAACCTGGTGGCTGCGCACCAAACCCAAACCCGAACAGCCGCTCTTTCTGCAAATAGGCTTCCCCGGCCCCCATCCGCCCTATGATCCCGTGCCCCGTTTCATAAACGACTACATGGCGCGCGACTATCCCATCACCGATCCCACCGCCGCCGAGTTGGCCGCCCAGCCGCCCCCGTTCCAGGCCATGCGCCGCCACAACACCGAAGTGGATCACGATTCCGTTGTGCATCAGCTGGACCCGGATGCAGACGCGCGCCACCGCCAACGCGCCTATTACATGGCAAATGTAGCAATGATCGACGAGAAAATCGGCGAAATTCTCGCCATGCTCGAACAGCGCGGCTATCTGGAAAATGCCATCGTCATCTTCACCTCCGACCACGGCGACGCGCTGGGCGACCACGGGCACAGCCAAAAATGGACCATGTACGACACCATCACCCGTGTGCCGCTTCTGGTCTGGGCGCCGGGCAAAAGTGCCCAGGATTTCCCCCAGGGCCAACGCCGGGATCAGCTCTGTCAGTGGATGGATATTGGACCCACGATTCTGGAGCTTGCCGGCATCACACCGCCCGCCACATTTGAAGCTGAGTCGTTCCTGCCTGCCCTGCACCCCGATGCCACGTCTGCCGGTGCTGCGTCTGCCGATACTGCGTCTGCCAATACGATGTCGGATGAACCAAACGCTGAGATACCTACTGCCTGGCGCGGGCGCGAATATGTCTTTTCCGAACATGGTCGCGATGGCATCTTGCAAGAGACTGAATTTATGACCATGGTGCGCAACCGGGATTGGAAACTGGTCCATTTTGTAGATGCCGAACCCGCCGCGCCTGTCGACTATGGTCAGTTGTTCGATCTGCGTGCCGACCCCGGCGAAACCCGGAATCTCTGGGATGACCCCGCCCACGCCGCGCGCAAAGCAGAACTGCTCGCGGTGCTGCGCGACTGGCGCATTCGCAGCCAGAATCGTAGCCGCAATTGGGCAGAAGCCTGGCGTTAAGGGCCTTTTGCCCTCCCCCACAGACTAAACATGCCGCACACAGGTGCATGTTTGAAACACATCAAAGAATTGTATTGAGGCAGTGAATAGACAAACCGAATGGAATGCACTTTGACCCTATCTGAACTTACCCAACGGCCCACGCCCCAGATCGCGGCGATTGATATGGACGATACCCTGCTGCGCACCGATAAATCCATTTCACCCGCAACGCTGGACGCGCTCCTGGCCTGGCTGGATGCCGGGCGACGGCTGGTGATTGCCACAGGACGTCCGCCGCGCCGCATTGTCGATTCGCTGCCGCCCGCGCTGCAACATGTGCCCTGGGTCGCCTATAACGGTGCAATCGCCGGCGAAAATGGTGCTGTCGTGCTCGAAGACTACCTGGCCGTCGCGCATACCCACACCGTGCTGGATCTGCTGTTCGAGACCATCCCCGGGCTGGTGCTTGGCCTGGAAATCGACGATGTGATCTACTTCAACCAACCCCTGGAAAATATTGTGGGCGAAGTAGTGGAAGATCTGAAGACCATTGCCACACGGCCCGCCGCCAAAATCCTGTTCCGTCTGGATGATTTCGCCCCCATGCGCGCGGTCGAGCCGCGCCTGCCGGCAGGCACCCGCATCATCCTTTCCGAAAAATATCACCTGGTCCAGATTATGTCGGCCAGCGCCGACAAAGCCACGGCCCTGGCGCATCTGGCGACGCGCTGGGGGCTGGACATGTCGCATATGGTCGCGTTTGGCGACGATACCAATGATGTGGGTATGGTTGCCGAAGCGGGGCTGGGTGTGGCCGTGGAAAATGCTGTAGCCGAAGTGCTGGCGGTTGCCGACTATGTTACGCATTCCAACAACGACGATGGCGTCGCCGCCGTGTTGCAGACGTTGCTTGCCGCATAGCCGCCGCGGGCAGACAGGGCAGGCGGCCGCTATGCGCAGCCCGCCCTTACCCCCTGGATTGTAGGTCAGAATTCAGAAGAATTTCCCAAATTTGCGTATGCTATCCGTATGCTATTCGACTAAAAAGGGTCAGGGATGCGCGGGGGTCCGATTGTGCGTCCCATTGATTCTGGTATATAAAATAGCTAATATTCATAAATAGAAACGTTGCCTGTCTATAGGCACATTCGGTTGTACACTTCGCGTATCGCACTGCGGTCTCCCATGCAAGGTCAACCACACAGAAAGGAACAAGGGTGCGACAACGGTTACGGTTCACCGGTATCGCGCTGGTGATTAGCGCCGCGCTTGCCTTGCTGTTCATCAGCATCTACGCGGTATCAGGACGCAGCGACAACGGCAATCTCCAGGGTAGAATACTCATCTGGCACGCCTATGCAGGCGCCGAAGCAGAAGCATTTCAGGAAATGCTCGAACGCTTCCGCAACATCCACCCCGATGTCACCGTCATGCAGCAAAGCTTCGCCACCGCCGATCTGCTACAAGCAGAATATCTCAATGCAGTGACCACCGGCCTGGGGCCGGATATTGTCCTGGGTCCATCTTCGTGGATCGCGCCCCTTGCGCGCGGCGGACATATCGCCCCGCTGAACGAGGACATACCCGAAGACGTGTGGCAACGCTACACCCCTGCCACGCTGGACACTGTGGCCTATGCCGAGGATCGCTATGCCGTGCCGCTGGCGTTCAACACGCTCGCGCTCTACTACAATCGCCAGGTAGTGAGCGATACGCTGTCTACCATCGATGGCCTGGAGCGCGAAGCCGCGCAGGGTGAACTCGTCTTGATGAGTACGACGTTTCGCGATGCCTATTGGGGCATCAATGCGTTTGGAGGAAATGTTTTTGGCGAAGACGGGAACGTGGTGCTCAACCAGGGCGGCTATGCCAACTGGCTGGCGTGGCTCGCCAATTTTCGCAACTTTCCGGGCGTGATTCTGGACAATAACCGCGACGCCCTGCGCAATCGGTTCATCCAGGGCGATGCCGCCTATTATGTGGGCTATGCATCGGAGCTGAACGCCATCACCGAGGGCCTGGGGCTGGAAAACATCGACGTTTCGCCCCTGCCTGCCGGGCCTATCGCCAACGCACAACCCCTGCTCGAAGTGACCGGATTCATGTTCAGCCCGGTTTCATCGGGCAACCAGCGCGGTCTGGCTATCGAACTAACCCAGTTTCTCGCCAATGCCGAGCAAAGTGGCGCGCTCATGCGCCGGGTGCGCACCGTGCCCGCCAACCAGCGCGTGCGCATCAATCCGCGGCTGAATCCCATTGTCTCCAGCTTTGCCACCCAGGCCCGCGCCGCCGCGCCCTTGCTCAATACGCCGGAAATGGAAAACGTCTTGCGGCTGGGCGGTGAAGCCTATTTGCGTGTGCTGGATGGCGGCGTGCCGCCCGCCGAAGCTGCGGTTGCTATCACCAATCAAATCAATGAAGCCAATGGCCTGGGCGCGGTCGCACAACAAGAGCTGGCCTGCACCTTTTTGGGCACTGTGCGTCTCATCCACAGCTGGGAAGACAGCGCGGCCGACGCGCTGGACCGTTTGATTCAACGCTTCCGCGCCATCTGCCCCCTCATCATTGTCGAGGCCCAATACGAGCTGCCTGCCAACATCTCTGCGCGCCTGGAGAGTAACACCAGCGGCATCAGTCGGGCCATCACTGTGCTGGGTTCCCAGGAGCTAATGCAATCGTTGCTGGGCGAAGAGCCGCTGATCCGCGAGGTGACGCCCTATATCACCAACGAACTGTTGCAACGATTCCAGCCCAATGCCCTGGATACCTTGCGCCAGCAGCGCGCGCTCTATGGGCTGCCGGTGGCGCTGAATCTGGATGCGCTCTACTACAACCGTGAACTGACGCCCAATGGCCCGGCCCTCACAGTCGACGATCTGCGCGCCCAGGCCGGCCAGGGCGTGCCCATTGCGTTGGATGTCAACTTTGCATCGGCGTTCTGGGGGGTGAGCGCCTACGGCGGAAGGCTTTTCGACGGCGAAAATCGGGTAGTGCTGGATCAAGGCGGCATGGCGCCCTGGCTCGAATGGCTGCGCGAATCGCGCGATAGCTTTGGCATGGTGCTTTCTGACGACACGGCGAACTTGCGCAGTCGTTTCGAAGCCGGTGAGATTGCCTATTACGTTGGCAGTTCCGCCGATCTGGCAGAATTGCGCGAAAGCATGGGCGAAGAAACGCTGGGCGTTGCCACCCTGCCGGCGGGTCCTGGGGGCAATGGTGTGCCGCTGCTCACATCTCAGGGGTTCTTCATCAGCCAATCGGGCACCGATGTGCAGATTTCGCTGATTCTGGAACTTATCCGGTTCATGACCAATGCCGAAAGCCAGACGTTCCTCGCCGAATCGGCAGGCTCGACGCCCGTCAATGCCACCGTAGACGTGGGAGAAGAATCGCCCATGGGTACCTTCATGGAAATCTCGCGCAACGCCATTGCCCGGCCCAACAACATCTATATGCGGACCGTGCGCGCCAATGGCGAAGAGTTCTATAGTCGGGTGTTGGAAGACAACGAAGAGGCCGGTGCCGTGGTGCAAACGCTGACTACCGCTATCAACGAAGAAAACGGCATCGCGCCCCTGCCCACGCCCGAACCGACGTCTCTGCCTGCGTCCGAACCGGTCGAGGGCGACGAGCCGGACAGCATTATGCTGGAAGGCGAAGATCCCCAGGCCGAGGGTTCCGATGCCGACACGGGCACCGAATCCGACACCGAATCGGGCGCGACACCGACAACAACCCAGACCCCACCCGCCGGTGGTACAGAATAGACCAAGTTTGCGCACGGAAAGGCACCGGAAAGGCACCGACCCTACTTATGGAAGACCCAAGAATTCAAGCACTAATCGATCAGTTGGATACGTTTCTCCTCCTGCTCGAACGCCCGGTTGTCGTGTGGCAATTGCTGGCGTTTGCCGTCGTATTCATCCTTGCCCTATTGCTGCCCGCGCCGTTGGAAATCTTCATCCGGCGTTTGCAGGATCGTTATGGCAGCGAGCAGGATCGCCCCGTCGATCTGCGCGACCGCCTGTTGCGCTATGCGCGCGGCGTAGAATCGCTCTTTTTTCCCATCCTCGGTCTGGTCTTCAACGGCATTGCCATCGACCAGTTTGCCCAGCGCGGGATTGCCGTAGGGTTGCTCGAACGGCTCAACCCCATCTTCTGGCTAATTCTCATTTACCGTATGGTCTATGGCCTGCTCTTTGCCGTGCTTGCCCCCGAAACCGCGCTCAACTACCAACGACGCTTTGTGCGCCCGCTCTTTCTGGTGCTCATTCTCATCAGTCTGACCACCGGGATGGCAGGTACGTTCACCATCTTCGAACTGGAGCTGCTGACGTGGATGGAAACGCCCCTGACCCTGACCAGCATCACCACGTCGCTGATCATTCTCTATATGTTCATCGCGCTGGCGTGGATGGTACGCGACATTCTGACGCGCTTTATTCTGCCCCGCACCGAGGCCGATCCTGGGGTCACCAATACGGTATCCGTCACCAGCCACTACGCGATTATCGCCATCGGTGTCCTGATCGCGGCCAATTCCATCGGCTTCGACCTCTCGGCGCTGGCGATTATCTTTGGCGGTCTTTCGGTGGGCATCGGTTTCGGCCTCCAGGAACTGGTTGCCAACTTCATCAGCGGCATCCTCCTGTTATTTGAACGGACCCTGCGCCCCGGCGACGTGGTGGAAGTCGGCGGCAACCGCGGCGTTGTCGGCCAATTGCGGATGCGGGCTACCGTGCTGCGCACCTTCGACAACGTGGAAATCTTCGTGCCCAACAAAACCCTGCTCACTTCGCCAGTCTCTACCTATACCCACAACGACCGCACCACCCGCCGCACCATTAACGTGGGCGTCAGCTACGATTCGGACCCGCGCCAGGTGCGCGATATTCTGGATCGCATCACCACCAGTCATGGGCTGGTGATGAAAGATCCCGCGCCCATGATTCTGTTCACGGCCTTTGGCGAATCCAGCCTGGATTTCATCGTCAACATCTGGATTGCCGATATTTCCGACGCGCTGCGCGTGCTCAGTGACATCCATTTTATGATCTTCAGCGAATTCAAAAAAGCGGGGATCGAAATTCCCTTTCCCCAGCGCGATCTGCATGTGCGCACCAGTGTGCCCATCGAATCCCAAGTGGCGCGTGCGCCACACCCGGAACCAAATGGTACGGGAAAAGCCGACGAATCAACCGAGGGCGACGAAGCGCAGGCAGACGCTGGGACTGCACCCGACACAACCGGCGAGGAAGGCACGCAGACAGAGAAGCAGACCGGCACAGGGAAGACAAGCGTTGCGACCCGAGAAAGCATGGTGCCGACCACAAAGCCCTCTTTACCCGGATAACCGGGTAGGCCGGTAGCGACGCACCACGCTGATTCTGTCGCTAACGACCAGCCGTGGCATCTACATCTTCCAGGGCCGAACGCCCGCCCTTCTGCGAGGACGGAACAACACTGAAACTGCCATCTGCCTCCAAAACCACGGCTTCCACATCTTCCAGATCGGAGATTCCCGCGCCGCGCACCGCCGCCCGAATCTCCGCCGGGTTGACTCGCTGGGCCTGCATATTGGCTTCTAAAAAACGGCCTCGATCCAGCAGGAGCGTGGGTTGCGACTTTATAACCTGGCGCACATTCTGAAAGCGGACGGCAAGCCAGGTGATGACAAATTGCAGCCCAATCAGCAACACAAACGCCAGCACACCCTCGGCGAGCGCAATATCCTTGGACATTATCACCGTCGCCAGCGTGGAACCCAGCGCAACCGTCACCACAAAATCAAATGCATTCCATTTAGAAAGCGTGCGCTTGCCCGAAAGGCGCAACCAGAGTATCAGCGCACCATAGGCAGGCAGCCCCACGAGTATGACGCGCACCAATCCGGCCCAACTGTCAAAAAACATAGCCTCCCCCTTACCCTCTGAAGCGCGCCATGAGGTGCGCTCGATTCTCGATTAACGCAATCTGTCTTTCGCAAACATGTATCCCGGCGCTTCTCATGGCGGCATCCAAACACTTTTATCAATCAACATACCGCGACATCTACTGCGGTTGAATAGAGCACACTATGCGGCACGGATAGATAAACGGGTATAGAGATCTACTGGCGTTCATTTCCCAATGGATAGGCCTGTATACCGTGCCGCATGTGACTTTTTCTGCCAATTCAGAGATTTACACAGGTGGCGAGTTTCTGCTATCATCCAGAGAAGATAAAGGGAGGAACGCTCAATCGGCCATTTACTTGTCATTTGTTGAAAATGGAGCAAAGACCATGTTGAAGCGTGAAACCACAAAACACACCAACCAGATCAAAGTAACCTTTGTCGTACCCGATGACCCGGATCTGCCCCGGATTTCGGTGGTGGGCGACTTTAACAACTGGGACCCCGAAGCGCATAAACTTGTGCGCCGCAGCAACAACACGCGCAGTGTTTCGCTGCTGCTCGATGCGGGTGCCCACTACGCATTCCGCTATTACACCGAAGAGGGCCGTTGGTTCAACGATGAAGCCGCCGATGGCTATGCCGAAAATGAACACGGTACGCAAAACGGGCTGATTCACACCTGACGGGCATGTGCGCCCAGCCATCAATACAACATAATTCCAGATATTCCCATTTCCAGCCAATCCTATTCTGCCCATCCTATTAAGGAAAGACCCCGCTATGC
This sequence comes from Litorilinea sp., assembly GCA_040880365.1. Classification (GTDB taxonomy): domain Bacteria; phylum Chloroflexota; class Anaerolineae; order Caldilineales; family Caldilineaceae; genus JBBDIO01. The sequence continues at coordinate 8,657 of JBBDIO010000193.1, read as the reverse complement.
CTTGTTTTGATCCCGCAGTTCTGGAACCAAATCCTGAACTGCGGGCACGTATGCTTGCCGTGCTCCAGGCCGCGCTGGATGCCGTTGATCCCTACGTTGCCGTGCGCAATGTGTTGGAAAGTGACGACACCACGCTGCAACTGGCCGGGCGTGCCTATGCGCTGGCCGACTTTGCCAACATCTATGTCGTTGGAGCAGGCAAAGCCGGCGCGCCGATGGCACAGGCCGTCGCCGACGTGCTGGGCGAACGCATCACGGGCGGGCAGGTTGTGGTCAAAACCGGCCACAGCCAAACCGCGACCAATGCCCGCCCCTCCAGCCTGGTCATTCGCGAGGCCGCGCATCCCATCCCCGACGCAGCCGGTCTGGCCGCGGGCCGGGAAATTCTGGAGATTGCCCAGCAGGCCGGTCCCCAGGATCTGATCATCGCGCTGCTTTCGGGCGGGGGGTCGGCTCTGCTGGTCGCGCCCGCCACAGGGATCACGCTGGACGATTTGCAACAGATGACCGATGCCCTGCTCGCCTCCGGCGCGTCGATCAACGAGATTAACTGTCTGCGCAAACATTGCAGCGCGGTCAAAGGCGGCCAGCTTGCCCGCGCCGCTCACACCGCCACACTGGTCACGCTGGCCCTCAGCGATGTCATCGGCAGCCCCCTCGATGTGATTGCCAGCGGCCCTACCGTGCCCGATGCCAGCACCTGGCAAGATGCCTGGACCATCGTCAGCCGCTACGGATTGCAAGATAAACTGCCCCCGGCCATCGCCGAGCGTCTGCAAGCGGGATTAGACGGCCACTTGCCCGATACGCCCAAAGCCGACGATCCCGTCTTTGCCGAAAGCCGCACCCTGGTAATTGCCGATAATCGCATCGCCGCGCTGGCCGCGCAAACCCGCGCCAAAAACATAGGCTACAATGCGCTGCTCCTCACCACCTTTCTCGAAGGCGAAGCCGCACAGATCGGCAAAGCGGCTGTCGCCCTGGGCAAGGAAGTTCTGGAATATGGCGCGCCCATCGCAGCGCCCGCCTGTCTGATTCTGGGCGGCGAAACCACCGTCACCCTGGGCGAAAACCCCGGCGCGGGCGGGCGCAATCAGGAATTGACGCTCAGTGCTGCGCTGGGACTCCAGGAATGGCCCAGCATCACCGTCGTATCGCTGGCGACCGACGGCACCGATGGCCCCACCAATAGCGCGGGCGGTATGGTGGACAGTGGCACCGTGGCGCGCGGCAAAGCGGCCAACCTGGATGCCGAAACCCACTTGCGCGCCCACAACGCCTTTCCCTATTTGCAGGCCACCCACGATCTGCTGGTCACCGGGCCAACCCAAACCAACGTCAACGACCTGGTATTCGTCTTTATCGAACCCAACCCGGCCTAACCCGCCGGCACCCCGCCGGCACCTCATCGCACGCGGCCTGGGGGCGGTATATCTCGCTTGACAGGCGGGCGATAGATGGGCATGATAAGCGCCAACCTATCGCCCGCCTGCCCAGTAATCACAATTCACCTAAAACAATCACCATGCCAAAATATAACTCTAATCGCCGGGCAAATGGCCAGTGGCGAGTCCCATTCAGTCGAATATTATTTCTGATCCTGGCCTTGTTTGTGCTCACAGGCTGTGGTTCGGGCTTTGGCGCACGCGTGTTAAGCCGTTTCGATGTAGACCTAAGCGTGCGCGCCGATGGCGTGAGCATCGACATCGCGCCCAAAACTCACCCCACCCCCGCGGCGCGGGCAGATCGCACACCGGATTCTGCGCCCACGCCACCAGACTCGCCACCGGACGCCTCACCGGAACCCGTTGCCCTGCCTACCAGCCCACCGGCTACCCAGGCGATTCCCCTGACCCAGCCCACCGCTGCGCCGCGCACGGCCCCCGCCGCCCAGAGTCCACTGGCAGAATACCCCGCCGATCTGGCAATCGCGTGGATGGATCTGGCCCTGCATCTGGTGCAGACCACACCGGGCTATTCGCCGCCGGTCGCCGCGCGCACATTTGGCTATCTGGGTATCACCCTCTACGAAACGCTGCAACCGGGGTTGCCCGACCATGCCACGCTAGCGGGACAATTGCAGGGGCTGGATAGCCTGCCAGTGCCCCAGGCGACGGAAAACGCACATTGGCCTCTGGCGGCCAATCACGCGCTGGCCCAGGCTCTGCGCTACTATTTCCCCACCACCACGGTGGAAAACCAGCAAGCCATCGCCGCGCTGGAAGAAAATACCTTTGCCCGCCTCTATCGTCAGGGCGACGATGCGACCATTGCCCAGGCGACGGCCTGGGGCGAAACCATCGCGCAGGCCGTCTATGCCTGGTCTACAGAAGATGGCGGACACCAGGGCTATCTCAGAAACTTCCCCAGCACATACCATACGCCAACCGCGACCGGCAGTTGGGTAAGTACCCCGCCCGCCTATGCCGCGGCGCTCTTGCCCTATTGGGGCGAAAACCGCCCCTTCGTACTGCCCGCGGGCGACGCCTGCCCGTCTCCGCCGCCGGTCGCCTATTCCGAACTGCCCGGTTCGGACTTCTATGCCCAGGCGCTGGAAGTCTATGAAGTGGGCCGCAATCGCACGGCAGAACAAATCGCAATTGCCCAATTCTGGTCCGACGACCCGGGGAATACCGCCACCCCCGGCGGCCACTGGATGTCCATCCTCTCACAAGCCCTGACCCGTGAGCAGGCGAAGCTGCCCCTTGCCGCCGAAGCCTATGCGCGGCTGGGCATCGCGCTCAACGATGCGTTCATCACCTGTTGGCATACCAAATATGATCACAACGTGGTGCGTCCCATCACCTATATCCAAACCGTCATCGATCCCAACTGGAATATCACGCACAGCATCGACCCAGTGGGCACGCCGCCTTTTCCCGAATATACATCGGGCCATTCGGTCCAGTCGAGTGCCGCCGCCGCGGTGCTGACCGCACTCTTTGGCCCCGACTATGCCTTCACCGATGACACCCACGCCCAACTCGGTCTTGCCCCGCGCGAGTTTTCTTCATTTGAAGCCGCAGCCCAGGAAGCCGCCATTTCCCGGCTCTATGGCGGCATCCACTACCGCATGGCAATCGAGGCGGGGCTGGATCAGGGCGCATGTGTCGCCGCGAGCGTCAACCAGCTTGTCTTGGCCCAAGATGGCGATCAATAGCCAGGCGCGGCTACTTCGCCCCCCATACTCCCATATCAAATTCGCAACAAATCAGCCTGAAAACCCGGTTTGAAACCCAGCTTAAAATTGAGAAAAACTATGTATCGGATTCGCCGTCAACCCACCCGCGCGCGTCACCTGGCTTGCGTTTGCGCTCTGCCTTTTGGGCGCGCTGGGGATGCCCCAGGCAGCGTAGGCCACTTTCGCGCCGCAACTGGCAGTCACCACCTACCCGCCTACTACGCCGGGAACTATGCCGGGAGCCGATGGCAATGCCCTGCAACTGACTTCCACCGTCGCCGAAGACGTGATCATCAACTTTCCGCCTGCCGTGCTCGAACAATTCCCCGAATTTGAGAATGTAGCCATCACCGTGCCTGCGGGGTCGCTCGTGAACGACGACGGCACGCCCGGCAACCAGGTAGGAGTTGCCCCGGTGCCGCCGGATCTGCAATTCCCCCTGGTCATCACGGTACAGACCGATGGCGCAAGCAATTTCGATACGCCTGCGCCCATCTGTTTCCCCAACCTCCCTGTGCCCGCCACCGGCGAACCTCTCGCCCCCTCAAACCGGCCTGCGATACCCACGACCAGAGCTATGCGGCCTGCGGTGTCCAAAAAGCCCCCACCGACACCAGATTCTACGATGATATGGTCGCTTTGTGTGGACAGTGCTATCCCAGCAACAGCCTCACCGACATCGGCCTGCGCGCCATGTGCGAAGGCTTTGCCACTAGCTTCTACACGGCAGTGGATTCGCTTGGCAAAAACCCCTACGATACTGCACAGGCAGAAGGCTGCGACTGCACCTGCGAAGATCGCACAGGCATCGCCGCCGCGCAGGAAGAACGGTTCCTGCGCCCCCCTATTTATTTTGCTGTTCATTGTCCCTGTCTACCGCGTTTGAGAATCCCCGCCTAATAGAACATATGTTTGACAAATAAAATAAATGCATATACACTGTTTTTATGATCGATATTCCGAAGGGAATTGAAGAAACACAGGATTGTCATTGTCTTACAGCGCGTAAACGAGCGCGAGAGTTAACCCGGCAATATGACAAAGCATTGCGTCCCTTTAACCTTAGATCCACGCAGTTTTCAATACTGGCGGCACTTGCCCAAACGGGTCCGGTGCCACACTCGCGGCTTGCACAGATACTAGGGCTGGAACGTACAACGCTCACACGAACCGCACACACGCTAAGCGCACGCGGGCTGATTCATGTCCGGGGAGACTCTGACGATAATCGGATACATGTCATTCTCATAGCAGCGACAGGCATAGACCTGCTGAACCAGGCATTGCCGTTCTGGAAACAAGTACAAGACGAGATCAATCAAACTATAGTGAGAAAGGAAAACAAGTATGATGAAACTTAACCCATACATTTTTCTACCGGGTACGGCGACGGAAGCGATTGAGTTGTATAAAGAGGTCTTTAACGTAGAGCCGACAGGGCTAATGCACTATAGCGATATGCCAGGCGATGCAGCCGCGCAAGACCCGGATATGGCTCCCTCGACAGAAACGGCCGCCGCAAGAATTATGCATGCCTCATTTGAGATTGGTGCAGACACGCTTATGATCTCCGATGCACCAGAGGGGCAGGATAATACGGTTGTGATGGGAGGCCAGACGATTTTATCTGCCCACCCCGATTCGCGTGAAGAAGCGGACAGAATTTTTGCACTCCTCTCGGATGGTGGCACGGTTCAATCACCAATGAATGACGAGTTCTGGGGCGACTACTTCGGTCAGTGTATTGATCGCTTTGGTGTGATCTGGATGGTTAATTATAATGCGGACACTAACCAGCAGTAAGGTTGCTATAAACAACAAAAAGGGGCAAGCCACTCTTCCGGCTTGCCCCTTTTATGTACCTGCTGCGTGTGCGACAGCTGGCTAATCGGCCAACCCCAAATCGTCGCCTGCCTGACGCGCCGACGCGGGCATGGGCTGGTGATATTCCACCGGCGCGACCAATTCTTCGATCAAATCCTGGCTGTCTACCACGTTCAGCTTGGTATAGAAAAACTCGAACTGGTTCTCCAGTGCGTCATAAAGCTGCGTGCGGGCATCGCCCTGAATCTGCCACAATTCGGGCTTGAACGGCCCCATCGCCTTCTTGCGCGTATTGTAATAGAACTGGGCATCGGTCTGGCCGGACTTGCGCTCATCGGCGTTATTGGCATCCAGAAATGCATAAATCTTCTGCTTGAGATCCTTGGGAAACGCATCATGATCCATGAACAGATTCTGGAAGCCGGTGGCAAGGTGAATTTCCAGCGTCTGCATTTCGGGGAAACGGTTAAACAGCGCTTCGGGCAGAGTGCTGGCCCCGTGCTGCACCGCGCCGCCCGAACCATGCTTGCGCGCGCGTTCGCCCAGCACTTTCAGCGTATCAAAATCCACGGCCACATCGGCAATCGAGCCATCGGGCAGCACCACACCGCCGTGGCTGGTGCCGGTCTGCACACTGATCTTGCTCAACCCCGCCAGACCATTGCCCCGCTTTGCCATTTCTTTCTGATAGCCTTGAATATAGGCATCCAGCTCTTCGGGCGTAGAGTTCTTTTCGCCCACCTCGCCAATCTCCCCGCCCAGGCTCACCGTCACGTCTTCGGGTTCCAGATTGCGCACAAACTGGGTCAGCTCTGCCGAACGCATGTAGTTGTGATATTGCTGCTCATCCAGCGTATCGGGTTCCAGCGTTACCAGGGTGCTCGTATCCAGGTCGATATTCCAGAAACCGGCGGGCACGGCCTTGGCGATCAAATCCTTCACCTCCTGAATCGCGCCTTCGGGGTCCTTCTTATACAGCGAAGCCTTGACCTGAATGTGATCGCCCTGGATGAACAGCGGCCCGGCATAGCCTTCTTTGATGGCCGCGGCAATCACCGCGGCGCTGTATTCGGCAGGCTCCTGCTCGGTGTAGCTCATCTCGCTACGCGCAATCTCGAAAATCATAGCACCGGTCTTGGTGCGCTGCGCCGCGCGCAGGGCTGCGCGCACGGTGTCATAGGTCGTAAACCGGATATTCATGGCGGGGGTCGTGCGGTCCGTCCATTTATTCTGCCCGCGCGCAATATAAAAATCGTGGATACTCGCGGGCCGCGCCCCCAGGGCCTGCCCCACTTCCCAAATAATCCAGCGCGCAAAATCGCGCACAGGCCCCGCGCCAAACACGGCATCCCGGACCAATGTATCAATATGCCGGGCGCGAATCTTTTCCGCGTCCAATACCTCTACTTTGTCGCGCGCAATGCCAATGCTATCGCGCACATCCTGGCGCAATTCATACACAGATTCATGAATCATCGAATATTCCTCCCAAAGTTGCTGAATGACAGATGAAGCCCAAAGCCGGTGACAAGCTTCGTTGCTCTCCACACACCATCCAATGGTCTCAGAACCACAGGTCTGGAAATCACCTATACACGGCCCATTTTATCAGAAATGCACCATTTTTCGCGCACCTGTCTTCGCCTGCGAACTGACCTGCGCGGCATTTCCCCATCGTATATGCCTGGGGCAGCATGGGCTAAGGCAGCATGGGTTCGGGCTTGGCCAACATGCGGGCAATCGGGCGCAACTCCATCCACCACTGCGCTTTGGGGCGGTCGAATTCCAGCTCCGATAGGCGTATCACTTCTTCCAGCGGTGTTTGGTTGAGCGCGCCCCGGTGCAGCCCCACACAGACCGCAGGTTTGGATTCCACATGCGAACGGCTGTCATCACGAAACGCGCGCTCTACCAGATCCAGGGCACGCGCCGTCATGCGCGCCGCCAGAATCCGGTCGAAGGGTGTAGAATTGCCGCCCTGTTGCAGATGACCCAATACCGAAGTGCGCACATCGAACAGGTCGCCCCCTTCTTCTTCAAAAAGGGCCGCGATGAAATTAGTCGTATAGAGCGCATTCGCCTCTTCATTGCGGATCATAAGCCCCAGCCGCTTGCCCTGCTCGAACCCCCGCCGCAAAAGGTCCAAATCCTGCTCCAGATCTTGCAGGCGGATGCCCTCCTCATGCAGATAGACGCGCTCCGCGCCGCTGGCAATCGCGCTCATCAAGGCCAGATAGCCACAATAGCGGCCCATGACTTCCACCACAAAACAGCGATTGGAGGCCACTGCCGACTGCTTGATCTTGTCCACCACATCCAGAATGTTGTTCAGAGCCGTATCGGAACCAATCGAATATTCGGCATTGGGCACGCTGTTGTTGATGGTGGCGGGCACACACACAATGGGGATATTGAAGCTGGGATAGCCCGCCTGCTCTTCGAAGAGTGAATTCACGCCGCGGTAGCCCGTCCAGCCCCCGATCATAAGCAGCGCGTCGATCTGGTTAATTTCCAGCGTGCGCGCGATGGCATAAAGATCCGTTGCCTTGGGCACTTTGCGACTGGTGCCCAGCTCCGATCCACCCAGCGGCGACCAGCCGTTGACCGACATCCAGGTGAGTTCGACCACATCGTTGGTAATCAGCCCGCGAAAGCCCCGGCGAAAGCCCAGACATTCGTGGCCGTGATCCGCGGCCAACCGCACCGCGGCGCGCACGGATGCGTTCATGCCCGGCGCCGGCCCGCCCGCATTGAGAATGCCGATGCGCAGCTTGCGCTGTCCTGGCCGCGGCGGCTGGGGACGCGAGCGCACCAGCGTGCGCATAATCCGAAAAGCACTCTGAAACACGCGCCCGCGTAGCTCCATGGCGCGCTTAAAATCCAATGCCTGTATCGCGGCGTTGATGGCATGGGTCTGCTCGACACAATCCATGAGCGGCAGGCGCACAATCTTGTTATCCTGCACCCCCACCAAAACCGCTTCAGATTCGGGCGCGGCGGTGAGCACCACGTCTACGGCTTCCACCGCCATGATGGTGCTCAGAATCCGGTCATAGGCGCTGGGCGATCCCCCGCGCTGCACATGCCCCAAAACGGTAATGCGCACATCTTCATTGAGCCGCTCGCTGATGACCTTTGCCACATAGTTCACCGAAATCGGCTCGCCGTGTCGATCCACTGCGCCTTCGGCCACAATCACAATGTTCTCGCGCCGCCCCATCTGCACGCCTTCGCGCATGGTTTCTACCATGGCGATTTCCCAGTCGTCGGTTTCGGGTGGGCTTTCGGGGATCAACACCCACTCTGCGCCCGTTGCCAATGCGCTCATCACAGCCAAATAGCCACAGCGCCGGCCCATCACCTCCACCACAAAGGCGCGTTGGTGGCTGGCGGCTGTGCTGGTAATGGCATCCACCGCATCGGTAATGCGATGCAGCGCGGTATCCGCGCCGATGGTCATATCCGTGCCATACATATCGTTGTCAATCGACCCCACCAGCCCGGCAATGGCGAGATAGCGGTGTTCGTGGGCAAGTTCGGCGCTAATCTCGCCCATTTGCACCAGCTCATCCAGCAGGCCCGCCCATTCCTGGCGCAACAAATTGGCCCCGGTCAGGCTGCCGTCACCGCCGATGACCACCAGCGCGTCGAT
>JBBDIO010000192.1:7023-18813 GCA_040880365.1 Litorilinea sp. | reverse complement strand
ACAAGCTCCTGCTGTGTCACCAGGGGCACATCCAGCGCAGGCCAGGCCGCGGCGCTACTCGACGCGGCCGCCACCTGCACAGGCGCTGCCAGAAAACCGAGGATGACCAGCGATGCTACCCATACCCGTAACAAACGATGGGCAGCCAAACAGTGATCTCTAAAAAACTGGTACAAAAAGCGTTGGGTGCGTGTCCAAACTGTCATGAGATGCCTTCTTTCGTGAGCATTGCCTGGAAACGTTCGGATTTTCAGGCGTGGACTTGAGCAAGATGTGCCAAATGCGCAGTCTGCATCTGGCACAAAATCGGGGGCAGTTCGCAACAACAAACTACCGCCAATATACGCCGTCCTCCGCCCATCTACAGGCAAATACTGCTCAATCCGTCACCCAAATCGGCTCACAATCGGCTCACAGGCAACTCACAATGCGCGCAGACACCACGGAACAAGCCTGCTACTTGCCCTGGCGATAGTCCCAGATCTGCTGAGCATGTTCCGCTTCGTGCAAGGCAGCCTCATAAAACTGGAGCGAAAGCGCCGCCTCGCCCAGCCATGTTTGCCCCACACTGGACAAATCTGCATCTCTCGCCGCGTCGAACGCCTGGAGCAGGCGCGCATGGTGCCAGGCCAAACGCTCACGAATATCATCCAGGCGCCACTGTGCCCGCGCCGCCATCAGGCCCGCGTTGATGGTATCCATCGGCAAGCCCAACGGCCATTCTGCCACCAGATCGGCAGGCGGCGCGGGCCAATGGGTAATCAACAGGTGTGCATGTTCGTTCCAGCTCAACACATGCGCCAGCACATCGCGAATCGTCCAGATTCCACATACGGGAACAGTATGCAGCGTCTCGGTGGACAGACCGTCCGCGCCCGCCAGCAAATTGGCATGTTGTTCTACCAGAAACGCACGCAGGCTTGCCCGCGTCCAGCGTTGCAGCGAGCCGCAATAGTGCCGAATGGGCCGCGTGTGCGCCTGCGTATGGCGCGCCATATGGCGCAGTTGGTTGCCAATCGAAAAGGTGCTCGCGCCTTCGGGATATTCACGCGTCAGCACATCCGGGTCCAGCCCCTGGGCAAATTCCACCATGCGCCGCCGGGCCGCCTGGGCCTCGGCCAGCACATCCTCCCAGGCGCGCGCCGCATCGGCCGCGCCCCGATCATCATTATCATGATCGGGGCGCGCATAGCCATCCACCGATGTGCCCGCATAGGCAGCCTGCATCCGCGCCAATTGGAAATTGTCCCAAAAGGCCATATGCGCCAGCTGCACTTTGGCCGACCAGCCGCCATCCAGCCCCGGCGCCTCACGTTCCGCGGGCGCGAGCTGATCCAGCACATGGCACAAATCGTCAAAACTGCGGACCAGCGCATCCGCCACTTCCTCCACTGGCGAGCCAGGTGGAAGTGAATTATTTTCCGGTGATGCATTTTCCGGTGTCGTCACAATCATATCTCCTTATAGGTCGCGGGCGTCATCTGATTTAACATCTGCGGATTCACCACCTGCATTTTGAATACAAGGTAAATTTTGTTGTGGTTTTCAAGTGTAATAGAAATTGTCTTTTCCGGCGATCTCCTGGGCAATTGCCTGTCTCCTTGCCCCGGCCAATCGTCTGCAATTTACAGCATAAAGTACGGGCTAAATCCATTTACGGTATAGCACATTACGGCCCGAATTTCGTGATTGTGGCATACTGATAGGTTGTTGCTTTTGGGTAAAGCGCGGCGCGCACCCCAACAAAATGGGCTGTGCCGCCGTTTTGTTGGAACACCCGTTCGGATGTATAATTTCGAACATGCGTTCGCGACTGTGCCCCCCAAGCAGCGTTCCTACGGATGGCAGGTGGCTGGATGGCCTATTTTCAGATGGAGAGGAACCCTCTCACATGGCATTAGACAGACTCGTTGTGCGCGGCGCGCGCGAACATAACCTCAAAGATGTGAATCTGGAGATCCCCCGGGACAAGCTGGTCGTGATCACCGGCCTCAGCGGCAGCGGCAAAAGCAGCCTGGCGTTCGACACCATCTACGCCGAAGGCCAGCGCCGCTATGTGGAATCGCTTTCGGCCTATGCCCGCCAGTTTCTGGGACTCATGGAAAAACCCAACGTCGATCAGATCGAAGGGCTAAGCCCGGCAATCTCCATCGACCAAAAGGGCGCAGGCCGCAATCCCCGTTCGACAGTGGGCACGGTGACGGAGATCTACGACTATCTGCGCCTGCTCTTTGCGCGCATTGGTCATCCCCATTGCCCCGAATGTGGCGAACCCATCAGCCAGCAGACGGCCACCCAGATTGTAGACAGTATTCTGGAGATGCCCGAAGGCAGCCGCCTGTTGGTATTGGCGCCCATCATCAAAAATCGCAAAGGGCATCACAAGCCGGTTTTTGAAGAAATGCAGAAAAAGGGCTTCGTGCGCGCTCGCATCAATGGCGAAATTTACGAAGTGACCGAAGCGCCTGAACTCGACCGCTACAAGAATCATACAATCGAAGCCGTGGTGGATCGCCTGGTGGTGCGCGAGCCGCACCCCGATCCCGACAATCCCGAAGAAATGTTGACAGGCATCGACCGTACCCGGCTGAGCGATTCGGTGGAAACAGCGTTGCGCCTGGGCGAAGGCGCGCTCATCATCACCAATGTCACCGACGACAGCGCACCCACCGACCGCACGTATAGCGAACATTTTTCGTGTGTCAAATGTGGCACCAGCCTGCCCGAAATCGAACCGCGCACCTTTTCCTTCAACAGCCCCCACGGCGCATGTCCCACCTGCACGGGGCTGGGTTCGTTGCAGGAATTCGACCCGGATCTCATTCTGGATGCCGATACCAGCCTGGAAGGTGGGGCAGTCCGCCCCTGGCAACGCCAGAATGACGACGATGGCGACGGCTACTATCGCCAGTTGCTCCAGGCGGTGTGCAAACAGTTTGCCATCCCCTTTCGCGCGCCCGTGGGCGAATTGAGCAACAAGCAGCGCGACACGCTGTTATATGGGCCAACGCGCAATCAGCAAAAAGTGCGCATCGAATATCGCACCAGCTCGGGCGATGCACGCCACTATGAAACCAACTTTCACGGCATTGTGCCCAACCTGCAACGCCGCTATCAGGAAACCAGCAGCGAATATATCCGCGGCAAGCTGGAAGAATTTATGAGCGTGCGCCCCTGCCCCACCTGTGGCGGCAAACGGCTGCGCCCGGAAGCGCTGGCAGTTACCATCGACGACCACAACATCTACGAAGTGACGCACATGACCGTAGAAGATTCCTGGCGCTGGGTGCGGCGACTCCAGGGCGAAGACGCGGAATTGGATGCCGATGGCATTGCCAGAGTCGAAACCAGCCCCGACACTGCACATAGCACAAACGGTATGAATGGCCGCGCAAATAGCAGTGCGAATGGCGCGGGCTATGCCAATCGCGACGCACCCGTATCACTTTCCCAACGGGAAATCTCCATTGCGCGCCAGGTGCTCAACGAAATCGCCGCCCGCCTCAGCTTCATGGTTAATGTAGGGCTGGATTATCTGACTTTGAACCGCACCGCGGTCACGCTTTCGGGCGGCGAAGCCCAGCGTATTCGCCTGGCGACCCAGATCGGCAGCCAGTTGATGGGCGTGCTCTACATCTTGGATGAACCCAGCATCGGCCTGCACCAGCGCGATAATGCTCGCCTCATCGAGACGCTGCAGGGGATGCGCGATCTGGGCAACACCGTGTTGGTGGTGGAACACGACGAAGATACCATTCGCGCCGCCGATTGGGTGGTAGATATGGGGCCGGGTGCGGGCGAACATGGCGGACATGTCGTCTGCTCGGCCGCGCAAGCCGATTTTCTCGACCACCCCGATAGCCTCACCGCGCAATATATGCGCGGCGAACGCTCGATTCCCTATTCACCCGAACGCCGAGAAGGCAACGGCGAGTATCTTGTGCTCAAGGGCGTCTCTGAAAATAATCTGCGCAATGTAGATGTCCGCTTTCCCTTGGGCAAATTCGTCGCGGTGACAGGCGTCAGCGGCAGCGGCAAATCCACGCTGGTGGTAGAAGTGCTCTACAAACGGCTGGCCCAGCTCATGTATCGCGCCAAGGATCGCCCCGGCGCACACAAAGCGCTGGAAGGCATCGAACATCTGGACAAGGTCATCGACATTGACCAAAGCCCGATTGGACGCACGCCGCGCAGCAACCCCGCCACCTATGTGGGGCTGTTCACCTATATCCGCGACCTCTTTGCCGGAATGCCCGAAGCCAAAGCACGCGGCTATAAACCGGGTCGTTTCAGCTTCAACGTTAAGGGGGGCCGCTGTGAAGCCTGCCAGGGCGACGGCATTATCCGCATCGAAATGCAGTTTTTGCCCGATGTCTATGTGCCATGCGAAGAATGCAAGGGCAATCGCTATAATCGGGAAACACTGGAAATCAAATTCCGCAATAAATCCATTGCCGATGTGCTGGATATGACCATTGAAGAAGCACTGGAATTTTTTGAAAACATTCCCCGCATCCGCAACAAGCTGGAAACGCTCAACGCGGTGGGCCTCAGCTATATCCGTCTGGGCCAGCCCGCCACCACACTATCGGGCGGCGAAGCCCAGCGCATCAAACTGAGCAAAGAACTGAGCCGCCGCGCCACCGGCAACACGTTCTACATTCTGGATGAACCCACCACAGGTCTGCACTTTGAAGATGTGCGCAAATTGCTGGATGTGCTCCACGAACTGGTGAACATGGGCAACACGGTGCTGGTCATCGAACACAATCTCGACGTGATCAAAAGCTGCGATTGGGTCATCGACATGGGACCCGAAGGCGGCAACAAAGGCGGGCAGGTGCTGGTCGAAGGCACGCCCGAACATGTGGCAGCCTTTCCGCGCAGCTATACCGGGCAGTTTCTCAAGCCCATGCTCGCGCGCGATAAAGTGCGGGTTGCCTAAGCAAAAGCCTGCTGGAAGCAGTCGCGGCAACTGGTAATTTGACCGCAGACGATCAAATTACCAGTTGTCCAGCACCTCTTTTTAATGCCTCCGCAATGCCCCCGCCTCGCCTTTGTGGTATCATCCACACAAACACCCAAAACCTCTACGCATAAGGAACCCATCCTATGAAAGTTCTTTTTATTGGCGGCACCGGCAAGATTAGCTCCGCCTGCTCTCGGCTGGCCGTCGAACAAGGCGTCGATCTCTATCTGCTCAACCGAGGCCAGACAGATCGCCCTGTGCCCGAAAATCTGCATATGCTCCAGGGCGATATCCGCGACCCGCAATCGGTCCAGGCCGCGCTGGGCGATCTCACGTTCGATGCGGTGGTGAACTGGATTGCGTTCACGCCCGAACATATCGAAACTGATCTGAAGCTCTTCCGCGCGCGTACCGACCAATACGTCTTCATCAGCTCGGCATCGGCCTATCAAAAACCGCTGAGCGGGCTGCCCATCACCGAATCCACCCTGCTGGCGAATCCGTTCTGGGAATATTCGCGCAACAAAATCGCCTGCGAAGAAATGCTGGTGCAGGCCTATCGCAGCGACGGCTTCCCTTTCACCATCGTGCGCCCCTCCCACACCTATGACCGTACCATGTTTCCCTTCCAGGGCGGCTATAACGTGGTCAACCGGATGCGCCAGGGCAAGCCGGTCATTGTCCACGGCGACGGCACATCGCTCTGGGTGATGACCCATCACCGGGACTTTGCCAAGGGCTTCAACGGCCTGTTGGGCAACAATCACGCGATTGGCGAAGCCATCCACATCACGTCGGACGAGCTGCTCACCTGGAATCAGATTCACGAGATTTTTGCCCAGGCGCTGGGCGTCGAGGCGAAGCTGGTACATGTGCCCTCGGAGTTCATCAACGCCTTTGATCCTGCGTGGGGCGCAGGGCTGTTGGGCGATAAGGCGCACAGTGTGGTCTTCGACAACAGCAAAATCAAACGACTTGTGCCGGGCTTTGCCGCGTCGATTCCCTTTGCCCACGGGGTGCGCGAAGTGCTGGCATGGTATGCTGCCGACTCGGCGCGCCAGGTGGTAGACGAAAAATTCGACCGGCTCACCGATAGCATCATCGACGCGTATCAGGGCGCGTGGCCCCAGCAATCTGCATGAACGGGATAAGTCAGAACGCCGGGGAATAACAATAAGCTGGTGTGGGTAACTTGTGACGGATAAATGTGCGCAGGCGATGCACGGGCTATCGCCGCGCCGGCCTATTCCCTGCCGTTCTCGGCTGCTAGCATGGCCTGGAACGCAACCGCCGGCGGCAGGGGGGCGCTCTCATGTTGCCGGCCCGTGTTGTAGGTAACGATAAGCTCCCGGCGGGCGCGGGTGATGCCCACATAAAAGAGGCGCAGGCGTTCGGCGGCGACGGCCTGGCGGGCGGCCAAAGACGCCGCGCCGGGGGCATAGTCATCCAGCCCGCCGTGGATAAGCTGTTGCAGTTGCGCCATCGCTTCGGCGGTGAGGTTGAGCGAATCACGCGCGTACCAGGGTTCGCCCCGATAGTTTTCGGCATCGCTGCCGCTGGGGAAGCTGTAGCTGTTCACTGCCGTCAGGTAAACCCGATCCCATTCCAGCCCCTTGGCCTGGTGCATGGTCCCCACAGTCACCTTGCCGGGCTGGGCTTCAAAGCCGCCCACTTCGGTGATCAGGCCCGGAATGCGGCGGCGATTTTCCGCGATCTGCTGCAACTCTGCGGCAAACTTGGGCAGTCGCCAGTCGGGGTTTTCCTCGCCCAGACGCGCCAGCACCACGGCCAGTCGATGCGCGAGGGCCAGATCTGCCGGTTCATCAAACAGATCGTTGCCCAGCGTCAGCAGCAACTCATCAATAGGCAGGCTCGCCGCCAGACTCCAGCGCTGCATATCGCGGCGAAATGCCTCGACGACATCGCGGAAGCCCGCCACCTCATCCAGCCAGCCCAGCGTATCCAGCCAATCGCCTTCGCGCGGAAACAGAAAGCGCTCGGATTCGCTGACCTTGCCCAGCGCATTGCCAAACTCAACCACCGGCTGGGGCACTTCGCCCTGGCGCGCCACACGTCCGGCTTTGGCAAACGCCGTGGGGTTAAATATGGCCGAGGCCGGCGCGCTCGATTCCTGTTCTTCCATCGCGGCCAACGCCACCGGAATCCCGCGCCGCAGCCACCAGACCTCATGCCACACAGTGCGCAATTCGTTGCTCTGATTGGGGTGGGCTATGAAGCGCGCCACCACCGCCAACATGCGCGCCCCGGCGCGTGTCGTGCTCGACGTACTCAAAAGCGTATCATCAATCGCAATCTCGGCCTGTTCCAGGGCCTGGACCAGCCGCGTGCCGCGATGATTATCGGGCACCAGCACCGCGACAGTTTCGTGGGGATGGTCGCGCAGCCAGCGTTTGAGGCTGCCCACAATAATTTCCAGCTCCGATTCGGAGCTTAACGCCTGCTCATGCAAGACCACATCGCGCGCGCCCGGTTGGGGATTGGGCTGGGGGTCGCCCGGCGGCGTGAGTTCAATCAACGGCTCACTGAGCGCATCGGCAGGCGACAGAATGGGATGGCCGCGCCGCGACCAGCGGTTGAGCCGATTTGCCAGGTCGATAATCGGACGCGCGCTGCGCCCCGAATTGGGCAAGGTGCGCGCCTGCTCCTGGTGTTGAGCCACAAAGTCTCGCAGAAACCGAATATCGGCGCTGGTAAAGGTCGTATTGATCGCCTGGTTGGGGTCCCCCACGCGCACCCAATTCGTGCTCGCCTGGGTCAACAGCCGCAACATCTGTTCCTGCAACAAGCCGCTGTCCTGGGCTTCATCTTCCAGCACATAGGGCCAGCGCCGCTGCAAACGCGCCAGATAATCGGCATCGCTTTCCAGCGCCGTGAGGGCGAGCGTAATCAGGTCACTAAAATCCACCGCCCCGCGCACAGCCAAACTGCGCTGATAGTCGGCATAGACATGTATGCCAAAATCCAGCAAAGGCCAGGTGCCCGATTGTCGGCGCAGCGAACCTTGCAGCACATGCGGCGCGACCCGCTGTTCTTTTGCCATGCGGATAAACGACGTCGCCAGGTCGATGGCGTCATTTTCCAACGCGCGCGCCCACGCGCGTGGATTTTGCAGGCGTTCGGGTTCGATATAGGGGCTGAATGCTTCGGGATTGGTGCGCAGATAGGTCAGGACCGAATCGCGCTTGATGCCCGCGGCCACTTGCTCGTCCAGAATGTCGAAGCCTTCGCTGAGACCTACCAGGGCCGGGCGTTCGCGCACGATGTCATGCGCCAGCCCATGCAGCGTGCGCACGCGATACCCCACCCCCGGCAAGAGGCGTTGTTCCTGGCGCAAAAACGCGGCAATGCGGCTGCGAAAATTTTCGACTGCGCTATTGGTGAGGGTGACAACCAGCACTTCGCTGTCGTCCAGCCGTTCTTCCTGGGCCAAACGATCTACCAGCCGGGCGGCTAGCAGACTCAATGTAAAGGTTTTGCCGCTGCCCGGCACCGCCGCGATCCCCATCGGACCGCCCGTATATTCCAAAATCCGGGCCTGGGCCGGGCGCGGCGTAAAGCCCAGCACCCCGCCGCTTGCCGGTTGCGCAGCGTCCGCGCCCTGGTCAGCTGCCGCGGCCTGTTCGGCCTTATCTGGCATCCTGTCCGTCATCCCGTCCGCGTTCATGGTGTCTAGCGACCCAAAATCTGCACGCCACTGGCAGTTGCGTCGGCAATCCAGCCTTCAATCGCCTGATTGCCCGGTGTGGTATAGCGAATATACCACCAGGTCAGGTTATCTGCCGAAGCGCGCCCGCCCAGCAACTCTACCTGGTCGCCGGGGCCGATCTGGGCGACCACGTCGCCGTCCGGTTTGCTCAAATAGCCGGGCACGCGCCGGATATTCACCTG
The DNA here is from genome assembly GCA_040880365.1 of Litorilinea sp. GTDB lineage: Bacteria > Chloroflexota > Anaerolineae > Caldilineales > Caldilineaceae > JBBDIO01. The sequence continues at coordinate 9,935 of JBBDIO010000192.1, read as the reverse complement.
CGACGGCGTAATATTCCGCAACAGATCACCCACGGCATAGCCCGCCGGTGTCTCGGCGTCCACAGGGTCGGCCGCGGCGGCAACCGGCTGTTCCACCACTTCGGGCGTGGGCGGCGCGGGCGGTGGTGTCCACCCATTGCCCTGGCTTTGCAGATCACCCAAAGACATGGGTGTGATCCCTGCCAGCATGGCAAGTCCACCCAGGCTCAGAATAGTGAGAAGCAGAAACCCTGCCACAAATCCCGGCCAAAACCACGACCGCGCCCGCTTGGTGGGTGGGCGCGGGGCCACTGGCGGCGGGGGCGATCCCAGCTCGAAATCGGCCCCCGGATTCCCCGAAGGGGGTGCTGTGGCTTGTCCCGACGAAAACGATTGCGCCATTTTTACAGCTTCGTGGTTTCTAAAATCATGCCGGCTCGGTTCATGCTATCTACAGTCCGCCCTGCCTAAACGAACCCCGCACCGGATAAAAAGCCGGCGCGCCGGGTCCGCAACACGTTTATTCGTCCAGATCTCATTCGCCAGACTCTATTCTTCCAGACCGGCCAAAACCCGCAACACGCCCACAGCATTGCCTTTGCTATCCAGGCTGGTATGCTGGAGCAGAACACTGCATGTGCGCCCATCATCGAACGTCAACGACATTTTTTCGTCGCGGTGCAATTCTACCATCGTGCGCCCGGCATTGAGGCGGGTCGCCTTGAAGAAGATACGGAGCGGGTGCGCTTTGTGGTTGTCGTTCATCCGCACAACCTGCACGCTATCCAACACGGCAACCGGATCTTTGATTTTTTGCATGTAAAGCGTGGCTTTCATGGGCGACGTGTCTTCCTTGTTGGTAAACTTGTGATGAATACGCTAATAAAACGTTTCAGCTAACGGTAAATGGTCGGGAATATCCAGACAGTCACAGACCGTTTGCCAAATCCTGAAGATATTCCAAAAAGTTATTTTAACAAACAGCCAATCTATCCCACAAAACAGGGGGGACTCGCAGAATCCCCCCTCTACAGTCGCAATCTCACCGGATCGAAAACGAGCAGAATAAGCCGAACGTTCCTCCCCGGCGTGTTGGATCAAGCCGGGTCATGCCGGGTTATTCGAATTCTTCCAGCGTCAGCAGATAGGCGATGATATCTGCCGTCTCCTGGTCGGTCAACACATCATCATAAATCTGCAACATAATATTGGGCAGATAGCCTTCCACCAGATAGGCGTTGGGGTCCATAATGCTGTGATAGAGATAGAGGCCGGCGCTTTCGCCTTCTACACGTGTACGCGCGGTCTGGGACATGTTGTTCCAGGTCGGCCCTGCCATCATCTGTTCAGGGTTCAACGCGTGGCATCCGACACAGCCCTGGGCCAGCGACAACTGCTGTCCACGCGCCGTGTCGGCAGTCTCCATTGCCGCAAGCACTTCCGGCGGCAGTCCCTCCCAGTCGGCATTGCTCACAGCTTCTTCAGTGGATTCTTCACCCTCGGCCGCGTCTTCGCCTGCGCCATCTTCCTCAGCCGTATCTGCAGCTTCGCCTGTGCCCTCGGCGTCTTCTTCGGCAGCGTCTTCTTCGATCACTTCTTCACCCTCTGCCGCGTCTTCAGTAGCTGCTTCCGGCGTCACAGCCTGCGGCGTAGGCGTAGGCAACAGGGCCTCCTCGCCACTGTCCTCCTCGCCACTGCCCTCCTCTTCCGCGGTCTCACCTGTCGCAGCCTCACCTGTCGCAGTAGCGTCTGGCTCCGCAGTGGCGTCTGGCTCGGCAATATCTGTGTCAGGAGTGTCTACATCTGCATCCGCGGAAGTCGCGTCGTCAGCAGTCTCCGCATCTTCAGGCTCAACATCTCCAGTCTCGGCAGCGGGCGCTTCCTCCTCTGCCGAGACTGCCTCGTCATCAATGGCGGCATCCGTGCCCGCATCGGTATCTGCATCATCGGTATCTGCATCAGAGTCAGTCGCGTCACTGTCAGCCGCAGCGTCTGCATCGGCGTCGTCGGTTTCTTCAGATTCCGCTCCCCCAGCGCTGTCCGTATCTTCGGATGTGTCAGCCGCGTCGGTGTCAGCCGCGTCGGTGTCAGCCGCGTCGGTGTCAGCTACATCGGTAGCGTCGGTTTCTTCGGCGTCAGTTTCTTCAGCTTCCGCTTCCCCAGCGCTTTCCGCATCTTCGGATGTGGCATCCTCGCCCTCGGTATCAGCAACATCAGCATCAGTCGCTTCTGTCTCAGTCGCATCAGTCTCAGTCGCCTCAGCATCAGCCGCTTCAGTGGCATCTTCAGTGGCATCTACTGTGGCATTTTCTGCAGCTACGCCGTCAGCCGCGTCCGGTTCAGGTGTAACCACCGGAGCCGCCGCTACCTCAAAATAGTCTGCGTCATAAGTTGCAATCGGGGTAGGCAGCAGTTCCTCATCCACCGGCGCCCCACCACAGGCGCCAAGCATGACAACCAGAATCGCGCCGACCAGCCCGGCACGCATATGCTTAATCAATTGAATCCTCCACAATTCTCGTAAACTTCGGCTTATAAACTTCGGATGATCAATAGCCCAATCATAAATTTTCCCACAGGAAACGTCTGTAGCATATAACACGCCAGCCGCCTATCCTGTGCAAATTGAGGCAACCTTACCATCCGCTGGGCAAATGGCTTTGTAGATCATTGCCCCCAACCGCTATTATAGACACAAGAAGAAATTAACGCAGCCATCGGGATAGGCCGGCTGGGTACAATTCCAGTCTACGGACGTTGGCAAACGCTTAATGCCGTTTTTTACGTGTGTTCACTTCTTCACAATCTCATGTAAATTTTGCCGCGAAGCAGGCGCGCTGTCAACTCCGGGCGGGGTTCAAAGACCCCCGGATTTCAGAGGGGGCTTCCATTGCGAGATGGCAGCACCGTGATTGCGCATTGTTTTCCGCACT
>JBBDIO010000192.1:0-6923 GCA_040880365.1 Litorilinea sp. | reverse complement strand
AGGGGGCTTCCATTGCGAGATGGCAGCACCGTGATTGCGCATTGTTTTCCGCACTGGCGTATCACACTTGCGTATCACACATAGGCCCGACAGCAAGCGGCGCGCCTATCAATTCGCAAAATAGCGAAATAACGCCTGAATTGAATTTCAGAATTAGTCTACAGGGAATGATAAGGGAATCGCATGTCTGTCAACAGCGCTATCGACAATGAAAATTTCAAAAATGCCATGGCCCAATGGGCCAGCGGGGTAACGGTCGTAACCTGTCACCACGAAGGGAAGAGTATTGGCATCACCGCCAGCTCATTCAGCAGTGTCAGTCTGGAGCCGCCGCGCATTCTGGTCTGTGTAGCCAAGCACCTCTACACGCATGGCATCATCGAAGACAGCGGCATTTTTGCCGTCAACATTCTGGGCACAGACCATCTGGAATGGGGTATGCGGTTTGCGGGGATGTTCCCGGAGATCGAAGACCGCTTTGCAGGCATCGACACCTTCACCGCGGCGACGGGTTGCCCGGTTTTGCCCGATGTGTTGAGTTGGCTCGATTGCCGCGTGGCACATGCCTATGACGGCGGGGATCACACGATATTCGTGGGCGATGTGGTGGCTGCGGGCGCGGCCACTGGTGGGGAACCGATTCTCTATTTCAATCGTACCTGGCGCCGTCTGGATGATACGCCGCTGACGCTGGAAGGGTAGGGGCTGCCCCTACCCTCCCGTTTGCCCAGCAGATGTGCATTGGGCCGTTTACGATCTGATACCGTTTATTATCTGATATCGTCTGGCGCATCCAGCTGGGAGGATTGAAGGCGGGGAATGACAACCCACAGCACCAGATAGATCAGAATACCGGGCAGTCCGCCGGGCAACATCAACGCCACAAACAAGATACGGAACCACAACGGCCTCAGCCCAAAAAATGCACCCAGGCCGCCACACACACCGGCAATGATCCCGTCTTGGCGGCGCAGTTCAGTTTCGCGATTTTCCATCGTTATTTTCTCCATTTCACCAAAGAATCTCATACATCACTACGCAGGCAAAAGGAAAAAGTTGCCGCCCGGAGGGGTGTACCGGGCCAATGCCATAGTGTCATATCCTAGTGTCATATCCAGGAGAACTTTTCGGCTAGGCCGAGGGCGGCGGGATTCGCTCCATATCAAAAGTATCGGTCACACGCACATAGCCCGCGCCCGCCAGACGCCCAATGGGGCGCAGACGCTCCAGACTGATACGCCCCCCGGCATAGAGATCATCGCGCACATGGACACGCTGCACATCCCCAAACACCACCGAACCGCCGCCCGGCTCCTCGCTGATCACCACCACTTGCCGCAGCTTACACTCAAAAGCAATGGGCGCTTCTGCCACCCGCGGCACGCGGATCGCTTCCGAATCTGCGGGCGTCAATCCGGCCCACTCAAATTCCGACTGTTCGGCGGGCAAGGCGGTCGCCGTGCGGTTCATGGCTTGTGCCGTCTCTTCATTGGTGAGGTTGATCACAAATTCGGACAAGGCGTGAATATTGCGCAGTGTATCCTTCTGACGATCCCCTTCCGCCACGGGGCCTACACAGAAAATCAGCGTCATGGGCTGGTTGCTGGCAATTGTGAAATAGGAAAACGGCGCCACATTCAGATTGCCCGCCAGGTCCATACTGCTTACCCAGGCAATGGGGCGCGGCACCACCGAACCGATCAGCAGTTTATAACAGTCCTGATGGGTAAGTTGTTCAGGATTCAGAATCATAACACTCCTTTAACGTTGTCGAATTTCATCTTTTACTCGTCCAATCGGAATCCGCATCTCACCTATGCATCCCCGTTCAGCTGTGTAGTTCAGCTCTGTAGTTCATCTGTGTAGACGTGATGCTCTATAATTGACGTTCCAGGCGTATTTGCCCAAACGTGGCGCAGACTTCACAGCACTGGAGACTATACTGCATGCATCAAAAATATTGATAGCGGTGAACTACGATTATGAATCCCCATAGTCTCACAACCGGCTCAAATCCATAGTGTCTAGTCCCATTCCGCCCACGGGTGACAATTCCAATCCCGTCAGCAGTGTTGCAGGCCGCGCCACCCGCGGCACGCTCTACAGCGTTGCGGCTTCCGCGCTCACCCTTTCATTCGGGCTACTTCGCACTATTTTACTGCTCTATTTCTTGTTGCCCGACCACTTCGGCGTGGCCACACAAGCGCTCTTCTTTCTCCACCTGGTAGGTCTCACGCGCATGCCAGGTCTGGACCGGGCCTTTGTGCACTACCAGAATGCAGACAATACCGTTTTTTCCACCTACTTCACCATGCGCATGGGGCTGTTGTTGTTCAGTATTCTGCTGGGCGTGGCACTCGTCCCCCTCATCGCGCCCTTCTACCCCGATATGCCCTTGCTGGCCCCAGTGTTAATCACCTTTCTGGCTGCCGACTTAATCGCGGGGCTGGCTGCCGTGCAGGAAACGATGCTCAATAAGGAGCTGAACTTTCGTCCGCTGGCCTTCGCCAATGTAATCAGTTCCATCACCATGACCATCGTCGCGCCTTTGCTTGCCTGGCAGGGCTGGGGTGTCTGGAGTTTAGTGTTCGAGCCGATTAGCGGTCAAATTGCCCGCGTCATCGTTTTCTGGCTGGCCTCAAAACGCTTTCGGCCCACATTGGTCTGGGATTGGAACATTGCCCGCTGGTTTTGGAGTTTTGGTCTAAAAAACTGGGGCAACCTGAATTTGATCTTCTTGCTAAACCGCTTCGACGATTTCTGGATCGGCACCGCGCTGGGAAAAACATCCCTGGGCTACTATTCGCGCGCCTACGAATTCGCCAACTATCCCCGGCGCATGGTTGCTAACCCCCTGCTGGCTGTCTTCTTTCCCGTGTTTGCCCATCTGCAAAATGCCAGAGAGCCGCTATCCAAAGCATTCTTCCGTTCAACCAGTATCATTATCCGCGTCGGCTTCTGGTTGTCACTCATTTTGATGTTGGTCGCGCCCGAGTTTATACTGTTGCTGGGCGAAAAGTGGCGACCCATGCAGCTCACTTTCCAGTTGATGATCATTTATACTGCCCTGGACCCAATCGGGCTGGCTGCGGCCAATCTCGTATTAGCGGTTGGTCAACCGGGAAAACTGTTGCGCGTGCGCATCATCCAGGCGATTATTTTTATACCGGCAGTCATTTTGCTGAGCATGTGGATGGGGATTGCGGGCGTGGCGCTGGCAGCAAATCTGATGGCATTGGCCGGTGCAGTACTCCTGTTTCGCCAGGCAAGGGCCTATGTAGATTTTTCCATGCGCCGCCTCTGGCTCTGGCCCACCGTTGGCTTTGCCCTGACCGCCTCCAGTGTCTTGCTGCTCAATCCGTTCTGGTCCGTGCTCAATGTCTTTGCGGTATTACTGGGCAAAATGGTGTTGATCACACTGTTGTTTGGCGGCTTGCTCGCCATTATGGAAAAAGAGCAGCTGCACATGGTTTGGCAAATGGCGCGCGGAATGATGAAGGAGCGATTTCCGGGGACTGCATCCAGATAAAGCGCTGCCCCTATTACGCAGCCCACCAAGGAATTTATAGATGATCACAGCGCTAACCAAGAAAGTCCGCAATTTTGGCAATCTCTGGCAGGAAGTGGGGATGCAGCAAAGCCTGAAAATTTTGCGCGCCAAGATCAGGCTGGCACGCATTCGCAGTCGGGCCGGCAACGAAACCTTGCATCGCCATCACATCGAAGCCCTGGGGCTGCCCATGTACCTGGACCTAACCGACCAGGGACTTTCCAAGACCCTCTTCTATCGCGGCGTGCACGAACCCATTGCCACCCAGTGGGTCAAAGAGGAACTAACGCCGGGGATGACCGTCATCGACATTGGCGCCAATATCGGTTATTACGTCTTGCTGGCGGCCAGCAAGATCGGTCCGCAGGGCAAAATCTATGCCATCGAGCCGGTCGCCTCGACGATCGCCATCCTTCGCAAAAATCTGGAATTGAACCATCTGGATAATGTCGTGACAGAATGTGTCGCCCTGAGCAGTCATGCAGGCGAGGCGACCATGCAGGTTACAGAAAAGCGCAATTGGGCCAGTTTGGCGCATGAGAACCTGAAATCCGACCGCGCCGTATCTGCGCAGCAAGGCACATATGAAACCATCACAGTGCCGACAAAAACCCTGGATCGCTTCGTCGAAGAGCATGAGATCGGCAGTGTCAATTTCCTGCGGATGGATGTAGAAGGCTACGAAACCGAGATCATTCAAGGGGCGAGCCAGACCCTGGCGGCACACAGGCCGCTCAAGCTCTTTATGGAAGTTCACCCCTTCTTTGCCCGCGACATGCAGCCCTTTGTGCAAATGATTAACACACTTTACGATGCAGGGCTTGGCGTCAAATATATCGGTTATCACCGCGATGTGGTCATGTCGTGGCCCGATAGAGAAACTGTGATTAACTATCTGAGCCAGGAAACGTTTGGCGAAGCGCCGCATTTGCTCTTTGCGTCGCAGTGAATCCACACGATGCAGATTATTCTATGCAGATTATCTACACGCAAGCGGCAAAGCTCGGCGGCTCCGGCATTGGCTCCATTGCCTATCAATTCATCCGTGCCATTGCCCAATCGGGATCTCTGAAAAAGGCGATTGTCGCGTACAGCGGTGATCATGATTTACCCGACCGGCAAGTCCAATCGTTTCCCTGGATGCGTGTAGTTGCACGTCTGGCGCGCGACAATCATCCAGTGCGCGATTCGATTTTCGATTGGGCGGCATCGCGCTACATCGGCGAGTGCGACATCTTCCACGGTTGGTCGCACCAATGCCTCTACTCTCTGCGCCGGGCCAGACAACAGGGCGCAATTACCTGCCTCGAACGGCCCAATTCCCACGACAACAATGCCCAACGCCTGGTACAGGAAGAATATGACCGTTGGGGCTTTCGAGAGCATACAGCGGTGCGTCCCCTCGGTCTCAGGCGCGGACTTGCGGAATACGCCATTGCCGATCACTTTATCGTGCCTTCGGTGTTTGTTCACGATAGCTTTCTAGCGGAAGGCGTAGACCAAAGCCGCCTGCATCTGGTCCCCTATGGCGTAGATATCGAGCATTTCATCCCCCCGAACGCCACACCTCCCCGCGATCGATTTATTCTGCTCTTTGTGGGTCAGGTGAATTTGCGCAAAGGCGTGCCCTATCTGCTGCAAGCCTGGGACCAACTCAATCTGCCCAAAGCGGAACTCTGGATGGCCGGTCGCGTGTCGCCCGATGCCCGCGAATTTGTCACAGACTACCTCAATCACAAATCCATACGCTTTCTGGGCCATACGCACGACACCCGGTCACTCTATCAACAAGCATCGGCCTTTGTCCTGCCCAGCATCGAAGAGGGCAGCGCGCTGGTCACCTATGAGGCGATGGCGACGGCCCTGCCCATTATCTACACCTACAATACAGGCGCGATTGCCCGTCCCAATATGGAAGGTCTCCAGGTGCCCATCCGTGAGGTAGACGCATTGGCCGCCGCGATTGAACGGTTATATACCGATGCAGAATTGTGTCGAAGCCTGGGCCAAAGCGGACGCAAGCGCGTGGAATCCTACACATGGCGCCACGCCGGCGCGAAGTTGCTGGCAGCCTATCGCACCATCTTGCAAAGGCATGGACGCATAGATTCTGGTGAGATCCCCCAGCCAGCCCCTCCATTGCACCAATGACGCATCGCGCACTGAAGGTCGGTCACATCAAAGATGAATTTCTGCCGCGCTCAGAAACATTTATCTACAATCAGCTCCTGGGTGTGCCCGATGTCCCCCCGGTAATTCTCGACCGCTATGCCCAACAGAACGCAACACTGTTTCCGGTCCAAAGCCATTTCTCGCCGGTCACGGCTCTGGGCGCGTGGGCCGGTTGGGCCGAGCGCGGCCTTCTGCGCTATTTCCAGCGCAGCCCCTACCTGGAAACCGCCATCCGCCGCCAGAAAATCACCCTGCTCCACGCCCACTTCGGCCAACTGGGTGCGCTCTTTGCGCCCATCGCCCAACGCCATCAAGTGCCCCTGCTCACCTCTTTTTATGGAAAAGACCTGTCCGTATTCGCTCGCGATCCCAAATGGGCAGCGCGCTTTGATCTGCTATGGCAAATCGGGCGACGCTTTCTCGTGCTTGGCCCTACTATGCAAAAATGGCTGGTTGAGCTGGGCTGTCCATCGCCAAAAATCACCATTCTTCCCTTGCCGATTGATGTAGACCTGTTCGAGTATCGAGAACACACCCCCCCGCCGCCCACAGAACCCGCGCTTCTGTTAACTGTGGGGCGTCTGCTTCCCAAAAAGGGAATCGACCTGTTGTTGCGTGCATTGGCGCAAGTGCCTGCCGGCCCTGTTCCGCCGCCGCATCTCAACATTGTGGGCGATGGGCCACAACGGGCCAGGCTAGAGCATTTGGCCCACGAACTCGGCCTATCCGACCGTGTCCACTTTCTGGGCTGGCTGGCCCCGGCGCAGGTCGCGGCGCAGATGGCGGCTGCCCATGTTTTTGTTCTGGCAAGCCGGAGCGACCCGACAACCGGCGAAACCGAAGGCTCGCCCACCGTTCTCCTCGAAGCCCAAGCCAGCGGTCTGCCTGTCCTTTCCACCCGCCATGCCGACATCCCTTCTGTGGTGCATGCGGGCGCAAGCGGTCTGCTGGTAGCAGAAAATGACGTGGCGGCTCTGGCCAATGCAGTGGCAGAAATTGTGCACAGCCCGGAACGTTGGGCGGCGATGGGCCGGGCCGGGCGCGCCTATGTCACGGCAACGCATGATATCCCGGTGGTGGGTCGCCAACTCAAACAAATCTACATATCATGCCTGCACGCGCATACCTCACAGCCAGGGACTCCATCGTGACACCCCAACCCACGACCCAGCCCAATTTACCGCCCCCCCATAGACCCCCC
>JBBDIO010000191.1:7096-18835 GCA_040880365.1 Litorilinea sp. | reverse complement strand
GTGGCGGGCGTCGTCTTTATCTTCTACAGAATACCTGATTGCGTCTGGGCAACAGATATTCCGCGTATCCAACTACCGGCTAGCGCGCTTACTTGTCTTTATCCGACTGCACCGGCAATTCCACGGCAATCGGCGCTTGTTCCACACAGGTGAAGATGAGCTTGTTCTCACCTTCGGCCTCGGGATCGTAGTCTACGATCACATGATCGCCCGTGGCATATTCGCCCTTGAGCAGACGCTTGCTCAGCTCGTTTTCCACGCGCTTTTGCAACAGGCGGCGCAGGGGGCGTGCCCCATAGTTGGCATCGTAGCCCACCTCGCCGATGTGCTGGGCGGCGGCTTCGGTCAACTCGACGGTAAAGCCCAGCTCTTCCATGCGCTTGCCAATATCGGCCATGAGCAGATGCACAATTTGCTCGATCTGGCTATGGCTCAGCGTCTCAAAGACAATTGTCTCGTCGATGCGGTTCAGGAATTCGGGACGGAACAGCCGCTTCAACTGATTGCTATATTCAGATTCCGAATATTTGCTCTCGTCAAATTCGGGCGTTGCGAAGCCCAGCGGGCCGCGCTTCACCACTTCGGCGCCCACGTTGCTGGTCATGATGATCACCGTATTGCGGAAATCGACCGTGCGCCCCTGCCCGTCGGTCAAACGCCCGTCGTCCATAATCTGGAGCAGGGAATTCCACACTTCGGGGTGGGCCTTTTCCACCTCGTCAAAGAGGATGACCTGGTAGGGACGCCGTCGCACTTGTTCGGTCAACTGTCCACCCTGGTCATAGCCCACATAGCCGGGAGGCGCTCCAAAGAGACGGCTCACCGTGTGGGGTTCCCGATATTCGCTCATATCCACACGCAACAGCGCGTCGTCATCGTCGAAGATGAAACTCGCCAATGCCTTGGAAAGCTCGGTCTTGCCCACACCCGTCGGCCCCAGGAAGAGAAACGTACCAATCGGGCGGCGTGGGTCTTTGAGACCACTGCGCGCCCGGCGAATGGCATCGCTCACCGCTTCGATGGCGCGTGCCTGTCCGATAATCCGCTCGCGCAACACATCTTCCATGCGCAACAGCTTTTCCGATTCGGTCTGCAACAGGCTGGTGAGGGGCACACCGGTCCAGGTGCTTACCACCTGGGCGATATCATCGGCCTCCACCACTTCATCCAGATTGGTTTCGGCGCGCCACGCCTCTACCATTTCGGTATATTGATCTTCCAGGCGCACGCGTTCGGTCTTATATTTGGCCGCGTTTTCATAATCACGCGCCGTCCACGCGCCCTCTTCATCGGCAATCAGCTTATCCAGCTCGCTCTTTTTGGTCTTCAACCCTGCGGGCATAGAATACATGGCAACCCGCAATTTGGCCGCGGCCTCATCGATCAGATCAATGGCCTTGTCGGGCAAACGCCGGCCCGCCACATAGCGGTGGCTGAGCTTCACTGCCTGCACCAGCGCTTCATCGTCAAAGGTCACGCCGTGGTGTTCTTCATAGCGGCGGCGCAGCCCACGCAAAATCGCGATGCTGTCATCCATGTCGGGTTCATCCACATAGACCGGCGCAAAGCGACGTTCCAGTGCAGAATCTTTTTCGATCTGCTGGCGATACTCGTCCAGCGTCGTGGCGCCGATGCACTGGAGTTCGCCACGCGCCAATGCCGGTTTGAGCATGTTGCTGGCATCCATTGCGCCCGCAGCATTGCCCGCGCCCACCACTGTGTGCAATTCGTCGATAAAGAGAATAATCTCGCCTTCGCTGCGCTGCACCTCGTCCATCGCGGCTTTGAAACGTTCTTCAAATTCGCCGCGGAAACGGGTTCCCGCCAGCATGGCGCCCAAATCCAGCGAAATCACGCGCTTGCCCATCAGCGGTTCGGGCACGTCACTGTCTACAATCTGCTGCGCCAGACCTTCGACAATCGCGGTCTTGCCCACACCGGCTTCGCCGATGAGGACGGGATTGTTCTTGGTGCGACGGCAGAGCACCTGCAACACGCGCAGGATCTCGGCATCGCGCCCAATCACGGGATCGAGCTTGCCCTCGCGGGCCGCGTCGGTCAGGTCGCGGCCATATTTTTCCAACACCCGATATTTGCTTTCGGCATTGGGTTCGGTCACCCGCTGACCGTTGCGCAACTCCTGAATCGCCAGTTGCACCTGCTCGCGTGTGATATTCGATTCGCGCAGAATGTTGGCGCTGGGCGTATTGCGCTCGTTGGTAATGCCCAGAAAAAGATGCTCGGTGCTGATATATTCGTCGCTGAGCTTCTTGGCTTCGTCCATCGCCACATCCATCACGCGCTTGAGGCGCGGCGTGATAAATACCTGGGCGGTGGGCGCCGCGCCATAGACCGAACTGCCCGATTTGGGCGCATTCTCCAGAATGGCTTCCAGCTTGCGGCGGATAGCATCGACCGGCGCGCTCAGATTCGTCAACAGTTGAGGGACGGCGCCGTCCTCTTGTTCCAACAGCGCCAAAAAGACATGCTCGGTATCAACCTGTGTATGCTTGTAGCGCTGCAAAATTTCATAGGCCCGCATTGCAGCTTCCTGGGCCTTTTCGGTAAATCGATCAAATCTCATCGTATGTTTCGCTTCTCTCTGCGTTTCCTAGTTTCCTGTCAGATGAATTTCTTCAAGCCTATCGACATTCGGGGATTTCTTCAAATTCGCTTCTACAATTCATCCAAAAAACCATGTGGTCACTGTACAGAGATAAGACGTTGAACTTGGTATCAGAGATTCCCAAACATAGGCTCCTCTAATGCAAGTCAAACGCAACACTGACACAAAGGGAGTTTTTACGGCTTAAGCGAATGGACGCAGAACGCAGGGCTACGCCCGCGGACATGGCGCGTCTGGAACGTAGCAGATTTTTCTACTTTTTGCGAAGTTTATGAGCAAAGTGATACAACTCACCAAAGTCGACATTTTCCCCGTTTGAAAACGTTTGGTCCACCATCTGGACAGGAACACAACGCACTTCCACAATATCGTCATTCAGCACGGGTTGAAATTCAGTGCCCATTGGACGTACATCTGCCCACGAAATAACACGTACAGCTATAGGATGTGGTAAATGGGGTTTTGCAGGTGTTTTGCTTTCCGACACGCATACGTACATGCCGAAAGGATGTAATTGGATAATTTCAGCACCAATTTCTTCTCGGAGTTCTCGAACGGCTGCAATTCTCCAATTTTCTCCCAATTCCAGGGTTCCGCCAGGAAGAAACCATTGTCCGGTTCGCTTCCGAGTTACGATACACTCATGGGTCGAGCGATCTAAAAATGGAATCACATACGAATGCGAACTATAGCTACGAGAGAATTCGTCATCAAATGGTACAAAATAAACGAATCCATTGCCGCGTCTTCCGCCCTTTGTCAAAGTAGAAAATGTAGAGAGAATGGTATAAAAGCTGTCTGGCGTTCGATTCATTGAATTTGACCTTAAAGCGGTTCTTCGACACCGGCTTATTCTACAAAACCAGATTATCCACCAGCAAAAACAACCCCAGGATCACCACAAAAGCGGCAAAGAGGGTGCGCATCCGTTCGGGGCGCACAATGTGGGTGAGCCGCGAGCCGCTGTGGACGCCCACAAAGCCCGCCGCCACAAAAATACCTACCACCACCAGGTCCAGGCTCATCCCCTGCAAGTGTCCGAAGAGACCTGCCAGACTGTTCATGGCGATGATGATGAGCGAAGTGCCTACGGCCTGGCGGATAGGCAGCCCCACCAGCATGACCAGCGCCGGCACAATCAGAAACCCGCCGCCCACGCCCAGAAAGCCGGTCAACACCCCCACCCCCGCGCCGCTGAGTACGGTGATCCACCAGCCGCGGGTCACTTCGCTGGCATGAATCGGCGATTTTTGCAGAAACATGAGCGTGCCCACCACAATCATGAGCAGGGCAAAGAGGCTGAGCAACACCTGGGGCGACACCAGCGCCGAAAGCCCGGCCGCCAGATAGGCGGTGATCATCCCCACCCCGCCAAAGAGCAGCGCCACCCGCCAGTTGAGTGTATTCTGGCTGCGGTGGAGCAGCGCGCCCATGCTGGCATTGGCGCCCACAATCACCAGCGAAGCCGTGACCGCGGCCTGGGGGCTTTGGCCCACAATGTAGACCAGAGCCGGTACTGTCAGAATCGAACCACCACCCCCCAAAAAGCCCAGCGCCAACCCAATCATAAAGCCCAATGCACCATCGATCAGGAATTCTCCCATGGTGTCTATGAACCGGATTCGGTGGGCAATGCCTCGGACCACTCTGCCTGGCTGCCGTCCAGATTGACCACATTGGTCACCCCGTGTGCCCGCAAATAACTTGCGCCAATCCGCGAACGATAGCTGCTGGCACAGTGCACCACCAGCGTCGTCTCGGCGGGCAGTTCATCCAGATGCTGGGGCAAATAGCCCAACGGGATATTCGTGGCGCCGGGGATATGTTCTTCGCGATATTCCTGCCGCCCGCGCACGTCGAGAATCTGCATGCCATTTTGGGGCAAACGTGTCGCCAGTTCCTGAACCGATAGACTGGGCAGCGTGGCCTCGTGCGGGCCGATGACGGCGGCAGTCGCAAAGCCGGCAATCCGATCCACCCCGATGGCGCGCAGGGGGCGCAGCACAGCATCCAGCTCGTCGGCCTGGGACACAATCAGATAAGTCGCTTTGTCGTAGTCTACAAACCAGCCCACATAGGTGGAAAAGGTGGGCGAGGTGGCAGGAATGCTCAACGCGCCCACCAGATGCGAATCGGCAAAATCGGGGCCGGGACGCAAATCGACTACAAACTCGCCTGCCGCGAGGAGGGCATCCAGCTGCGTCCGGGTCAACGCCTGGGGCGTGTCCAGTTCGGCCAGGAGGGCAGGGCCGATTTTATTGACCCGTTTCATTTGGGCAAAATAGCGGGGGACTTCGGGCTGATCGGCCAGGAGCCATGCTACAAATTCGCTTTCTTCGCCAAATTGAAACGCCGGGTTAAAGAGCTTTTCATAGCCCAGCGTGGTAGACGGAATCGCGCCCAGGGCCTTGCCACATGCGCTGCCTGCGCCATGCCCGGGCCAGATCTGCAAATAGTCGGGCAATTGCTTGAAGCGCGCCACCGATTGAAACTGGTCGCGTGCGCCTTTTTCTTTGGTGCCCATCATGCCCGCGGCGGTTTCCAACAGATCCGGTCGCCCCACATCGCCCACAAAGAGGAAATCACCCGTAAAGACACCCATGGGCCGGTCGGCGGCGGCGGTGTCGGTCACCATCAACGCAACGTGTTCGGGCGTGTGCCCCGGCGTATGCAGCACGTCGATTTTTACATTGCCCACCTGGAACGAATCGCCATCGTGGACAAGCTGCACATACGCGCGCCCCTTACCTTCGCGCCCACTCTCCAGGGTTTCGGCGGCATAGGCATATTTCCAGTTTTTGTCGCCCATATCACTCAGATAGAGCGTCGCGCCTGTGCGGTGTGCCAGCTCGCGCCCACCCGATACAAAATCGGCGTGGATGTGCGTTTCGGCCACATGGGTCACTTTCAATTCTTTGGCCGCGGCGGCTTCTATATATTGTTCAATTTCGCGCGCCGGATCCACCACCAGGGCTTCGCCGGTCTTCACACACCCAACCAGATAGGAAGCCTGTGCCAGATGTTCGTCGTAGAAATATTTCAGATACATAATAATTGCTCCATTCTGCGCAACGTTTCGCTGCGCAACTCGTGGTCGAATCCTTAGCGCACAGGCAATCCCTGCCGCTGCCAATCCATAATGCCACCCAGGTTTGCCACATCACCATAGCCGGCCTGCGCCGCCAGATTCGCCGCCATCTCGTACATTTATCTCATACATTTATATGGATGTATATGGATGGTCATATTTATTGATTGTCTTCACTGCCATGCAGTCTACTGTGCTTTGGGCGCATCAGGTCCCCCGCTTCGCTTATAGCTGCCATAAGTGTATACTAATGGCAGCTACCCTGTGGGTAGGTAGGCCGCCAATCGTACAACCCTGTTTTCCGGCACAAAGTTTTTCCGGTATAGCGTTTTTCCGGCACAGGATGGGCGCAGCCACTCCAGCCCCTCGGCGCATCTATCTCCACAGCCACTACATCAAAGCCCAGCACCCAGAAGCGCCTGCCATGCTCAATTTCAACAAACTGGAAATCTTTCTCACAGCGGTCGACGCGGGCAGTTTCAGTGGCGCGGCCGCACAGCTGCTCATGACCCAGTCGGGCGTGAGTCAGCACATTCGCGATCTGGAAGCCACGCTGGGCGCGACGCTTTTCGAGCGCAACCGACGTGGCGTACAACTCACCCCCGCGGGCGAAAAGCTCCACGGCTATACCCAACGCATCTTACGGTTGGTGGCCGAGGCCGAAAACGCGGTGACCGATGTCGCCCGGCTGGCCGCGGGCAAAATCGAGCTGGGCGCGACGCCCGGCATCGGCGTCTATGTGCTTTCCGAAGCCATTCAAAACTATCAGGCGCGCTATCCCAATCTCACCATCTCGCTGCATACGCGCATCACCGGCGAAATACTCCACGCGCTGCGGCTGGGGCGGCTGGATTTGGGCTTTGTGGAAGGCGAACTGGCCGCAGAAATCGAAAATGGCCGCGACCCCGAACTCGCCGCGCTGGCCCTGGAGCCGATTGAGCAAGTCGTGGCCGTCGGTCGCGAACATCCATTCTGGGGCAAACCCGCGGTCACCCTGGCCGAGCTGGACCGACACTCATTTATCATGCGCCAGCCTGCCAGCCAATCTCGCAAATGGCTCGATGCCGTCCTGGCGCAACACCATGTGACGCCGCGCGTGGTCGCCGAATTCGACACGATGGAAGCCATCAAGCGCGGTGTGGCGAGCGGCGCAGGGCTGGCGATTTTGCCCCACTATGCCATTGGCGACGAAGTGCATTTTGGGCTGATCCAATCCATCCGCGTGCAGGATGAGCCGCTGGAACGCATCCTCAAACTGGTGTGGCGTACGCGGCGGCTGTTCACACCCGTCACCCACTCGCTCTTGCGCCATCTCACCACCCGTTTCCCCGCGCTGCGCGGCCTGGGGAGGGATGAAGGTTGAGGGTTGAGGATTGAGGATTGTCATTCAAAATTTGTTATGGGCAACTGGCAATTTCGCCGCGCGTGCGCCATAATTAGCCGTCATCTTTATCTTTTCGCTGGCAGTTTGGCTGCACACTCCGTCCACAGGGAATCCGCAAGCCAGTCTGCCCGGAGGGCAACCGGGAAGCCACCAGGAGAGCTACCATGCAAAAGTCCGAACTCATCACCCTGTTCGACTATAACTATTGGGCCAATCGCAAGATATTCGACGCCGCCGCCCAGGCCACCCGCACCCAACTGACCGAACCGCGCCAGCTCAGCTGGGAGAGCATTTTTCAGACGCTCACCCACATCCTGAGCGCCGAGTGGATCTGGCGCGTGCGCTGTCAGGAAGGCATTTCGCCGCGCGCGTTTCTCAACCCCGCCGACTTTGCCGATATGGCGGCTTTGCTGGCACGCTGGCGCGAAGAAGAAGCGGCCCTGCGCGCCTTTCTGGAAGATTTGCCCGCCGGGGAAGTGACGCAAATTGTTCAATATAGCAATACACGCGGCGACACGTTTGAAAAACCGCTGTGGCAGATCCTGATCCATGTGGTGAATCACGGCACGCAGCACCGCTCCGAGGTCGCGCTCTATCTCACCGATCTGGGCTTTTCGCCGGGCGATATTGATTTCAGCCGCTACTTTTAACGCTAAATGCCCATAGACCGTGCTGCGTCCCTGTGCCGCTCTCCAGTCCCGCGCGCGTGGTTGCGCGTTGGGATCCGCGGGTCTGCGGCTCGGTTGACAGCTCGGAAGGGGATCATATATACTGTTTTTGTTAGCTATGCGCACCTGTAAATTATGCGCCCGCAGTTGAACATGCGCACAGTAAATTATGCGCAGGCAGTTGACCATACGCACAATGGCTGTGTGTTTTATCGTGAGCAAAAAGGATTTCTTTGCCTTTATGGACAGTTCTTCTAGTACCGGGCACACTGTTGCGGGTGTTGTCGATGTACTGGGCAGCTGTACACAATCGTTGTATCATATGGCGCAGAACGCTTGCCGCCCAATCGAACCGGCCTGGCCCAGCACGCGCAGACTCTGCGTGTGCCCGATGATGTAGATATCATCACCTCGCCCTGTCTCGATTGCAGCATTCAGGGCGTTTCCACTCCATCTGTATACCCATTGTCGTACACCTCCTCTTTCTACATCGTTATGACATCATCGTTATGGCATGATTACAAGGCAATCATACTTGTCATGTCAACAACACCGCAGCAGTGTGCGCCTGCACGCTGTGGCACGCTGCGGAATGCGTCCACACAAAGTTAACTGAATATCGGGTTCGTGAAATCGCACGCGTCGCCGCCCAGATGCTGTATGCAGTCATTTGGCAGCCGCGCGTTCCGGCTATGGCAAATCTGCCTGCGTCGTTTTTCGCGCACCCATATACCGGCATGTGTTTCTGTGTGTGGTGGGACAAAGTTTTGCGCGTGCAGATTCTTGTGCACCCTTTTGTGCATCTGTGCGTGTTCCTGTGTAACTGGCACACGCCGGTGAGTCGTTCCAGTAGCATGTGGAGCTCGGTATCTGGAATTTGGCAACCGTATAACGACTTGTATAACGAATGGAGGATTCTATGTCGATGCAAACACTCAATTGGATCACAGGCGCGGGGAGTGCCCGCCGTGCCTCGGCCCATGTTGCACCCACGGCGACCGCAGCCCAAACCGCGGCGATCAAATCGGTGCGCCGTCTGCGCCAGGAATATATCCAGGAACGGCTGGAAATGGCGCGCAATGCCAATCAGGCCCACCATCTGTATTTGGAACTGGCCGCCCGCGCGCGGCATGAAGACGACAAGGCCCGCTTTTTACGACTGGCCGAAAGCGAAGAGCGCCACCTGTTTCGCCATATCATGCGTCTGAAAAAAGTCGGCTATACCCCGCCCACCTTCCGCCGTTCATGGTTCACCAAAGTGTGGCAACGGCTGGTAGTCGCCTGTGCGCCGGGTCGTACTCAGAACCGTCTGAAAACCATGCGCCGTGCCGAGACGCGCCGTCAGATTGCAAGCATTCGCCGGCAGGCCGAAATGCGCCAGCCCAAGCCCGGACCACATCACGCGAGCTAGAAACTAGAAAGGAGTGCCAGACTGTGGACGATGATAGACCGGGCGCCATATGCCCCCGAATGGCCCCGCCACACCCTGCGAATATAGAACAAAAATAGCGAGCCACGGTTGATGCCGGATGGCTCGCTATTTTTTTATACACAGAACTGTACACCTCCCCGAATTTTCCAGGATTAACGCCAAATTAGCTTCACACTTCCCATACAAACGTGTATACTTATGGGCGCGACAGAACGCGTGTCCACACCGGCGCAGCATCCAAATGGCCCAACCCGCGACCTACGCACCGGGGCAGCCTCTGCCTGCATAGATTCACTGTGCGTGGTTGCACACGCATCGGTTTCTAGTCTCAAAGCAAACACCGTTTTACGCCGTTTACACACAAAATTACACACAAGGAGATTTATTTATGTCCGATACAGGTTTACGGCCCCGTCGCGGGCAGTTGGCGGGCGGACGGTTGGCGTGGGGGTGGGTACTCGCGCTTGCGCTGTTGTGGACCGTGTTGCCCTCGCAAGCCCTCTATGCCGCGCCCCATGCCCAAACCGATGTACAGGTTCTGGGTCTGGGCGAATATGGTGTCGGAAGTGCCGCCGCCGGCGACACGTTTGCCTATGCCGTCAGCATTCCCGAAACCGGCGTCTATCTGGTCACGGCGGTAGACGATGCAGACGCGGCCAACTTCGATCTGGTAGTTAGCGACGACGCCGGCAATATCCTCTATGACGACGTCTTTACCAGCGTAGAGCTTTCGCTGGATCCGGGCATGGTGACGCTGGAATTCAGCGCGACTGCCGACGCCGATCTGCTCTTCGTACTCGCCGGTGAAATTGGTGTGATGACTGCCGACCCGAATCAGCCGGGCCGTTTGTATGCCGGTGGCGCCTATGCCGAAGAACTCATCAACGATGCCCGATATGGCACGCTCACCGTGCCGCCCACCGAGGCCCCGCGCCGGGTGATTGTTTATGTGGAAACCGGCGAAGCCGACACCTTCTTCGTTTCGGTCGAAGGCGAGGACATGGGCTACATCAGCCTGGATACAGCGTCGGGCAATCTGTTGTCATTCTGGAGCGCAGGCGGCGACTACGAAGTCATTGCCGAGCCGCTGGAACGCCGGTCGAGCTTCTCGCTGGCCGTTTTCCTCAGCCCCGCGCCTCCTTCTCTGGTCCCCGGTGATCCGTTTGAAGGCGTAATTGCTGCCGGCACCCAAGACACGCTGTTCGAAGTCGTGCTGGATACCCCCTATGATCTGTTGAGCATTGATCTGCTGGACGACGCCGACGGGCTGGAAATCGAGTTGGTCGATACGCTCTACGCGCCGAATTACAGCGCTTATAGCTTCGGCGAACCCTTCATCGACGCCGAAAATGTCCCGCCGGGCACCTATTACATCCGCGTCTATGGCGATATCCAGTCTGCCGACCGCGCCGTTACCCTGACCGTAGAAGGCGAAGCCGGTACCCCGATCGCGACCATCGCCCTGGACGAAGCCGCCACCGGCATTCTGGATGCAGAAACCACCAGCGTCTTTTACCAGGTCGAAATTCCCGAAGCGGGCGTCCTGGTTGCCGTGGCGATTGCTTCGGATACCGAAGACAACGATTTCGACATCGAAGTCGGGCTGCAACCCGGTGACGCCCTTTGGTACAGCTTCGATAGCGGTTCCGAAGACCTGATCACCTTTGTGGCGCCCATTGCCGGCACCTATTATGTGGGAATCCAGAGCAACGATACGGTGGGCGATTATGCACTGGCAGTAAGCGCCGGAGAATTGGCGCCTGCCGTGCCTGCCGATGGCACCCCCTTGCTGGGCAGTGTAGATGCCTATAGCACCAATCTGCACCGTCTGGATATCAATGAACCCAACCAGATCGTTACCCTGATTCTGGTAGGGCCGCCGGTGGGCGATCTGGATGTGCGCCTGAGTGGCTACGACGTCAATGGACAATCCACCATTATGGAATATGGCCTGAATGGCGGTTCTGTGGAAGTCGTAAGCGAAGTGGCAGAGCAGCCGGGCATTCTGGAAGTGGTGGTCAATTCCTATAGCGACGAGCCCGCCAACTACGCGCTCATCGCCCGCGTCGAGAATCCTAACCGGATTCTGGCGCTCTGGGCAGTTGACGCCGCGGCGTCGAGCGCCTATGGCGAGACCGACTATAGCCCGCAGCAGGCAACCGGCGCGCCCAATACGCTGGAAGCCGGCGACCGCCCCACCGCATGGACGCCGCTGGATGCCGATGGCGGCGAAGAGTATCTGGAAGTCGCCTATGAATTCCCCATCGTACCCACCGAAATCAACATTCACCAGAGCTACAACCCCGGCGCAATCTTCGCCGTGGAGATTTATGACCTGGAAAATGAAGAGTGGGTGTCCGTGTGGGAAGGCGAACCCGGGCCGGTAGATACTGACTGGGCGGTCCTTTCCATCGAGTTGAGCGGTGTGGAATTTGCCACCGATGGCGTGCGCATCTTCCTCGATACGACCAGCGTTTCGGGCTGGAACGAAATCGACGCGGTGGAACTGCGCGGACGTCCCTAGGCCGCAAGCGTAGGGCA
>JBBDIO010000191.1:0-6996 GCA_040880365.1 Litorilinea sp. | reverse complement strand
CAAGCGTAGGGCAGTAGTTGTCTTGCAGTAGTTAGATTTCACAATTTAACGTGCAAAAAATTGCCGGTTGACCATGGTCAACCGGCAATTTTTTATTTCAATATCTAAAATATCGTAACGTTTTCATGCGAAGGGCGTCTAACTTACCATAACAGACCAATTTTTATCCGCCATTGGCCTGCCCGCGTTTCCAAAATGACCTTTTTGACCGTTCTGACCTTTCTTGCCCAAGTTGCAAAACGGTCGAAAGACGGTACAATAAAGAAACTGGCAGGCAGCAGTATGGGTACGACAGGCGTCGTCCCTGGAAGGAATCGCAGTTTTTATGGCAATTCGGCTTAGCAGTCGCGCACTCCCCACCCAATATGCACCCATCGAACAACCGATCCTGGCTTTTGTCGATTGTGAGATCGCGGGTGGGCACGAAGAACTGGTGCGCGAGCAATTGGTGCAGCGTGGCATGGACTATCAGATGCTGCGCGACCCGCTTTATTCGGGGGGAAATCAACAGCCCGGCCTGCATGATACGCGCAGCACTGGCAAAAGCGCGCCCATCAACACGCACGGGGTTGCGCCGCTCTTTGTAAGCTGGCTGCGCGAACGGGCGGCGCTGCGCCTGGTCTGCATGGTGCGCAATCTGGGCGAATTCAACGATTTCATGCTCGACGAAGTGCGCACCATCAATGGTGTGCGCAAGACCCGCACCACGCTGAGCTTTGGCGGGTGGGCCGAAGTAGATACGCTGCTGGAATTGGAAATGGAGATGAGTCCCGCTTCGGTACACACCTCTATGGATCACGGTGGGGCCGACCACGGGCCTGCTGTAGCCGCCACCGCAGCCACAGCAGCCAATGTGTGGATCAACGTCCAACCCGGCATGGATCGCACTTGTTTTGCCGCTTTGCGCAATCTGCCCGACCATCCCGACGTGCGCCAGGTCTGGTTGCTCCACTGTTATCAAACACTGGATAACGATCTGAACTTGTTGTTGCTGGGAAAATCGCCGGCAGCCCTGGCGGCTTATGTGATGAGCTGGATTCGCACCGCGCCCGGCGTTCTCAATACCGAGATGGGCACCGTGCAAGACTGGCGCTTTCTGGCAGAAGCCGACGACCTGGTCGAATTGTGCGGACTGTTTTTCCAGGCCAACCAATTGCCCCAGCGCGCCACAGCCGCCACCCTCACCAGCAACCACAACGACACCGGCACCGACATCGGAAACGGCCACGCCAGCCCTGCCAATCCACAATTGACCGATATCAGCGCAGTCTGGCAATACTAAGGCGAATCCAAGAATAAAAGTATACGATGGCAGATGATATACTCTTTCTCCGAATTCATCTGCAAGCCCTATTTCGCTGGAGCCAGGCTCACTCAGCAACAGATGCAATGCCTCGAACCACGCTTCCAGCGGCTCAAAGACCTCAAAAAATGGTTCGTTCTCATTCTACCTTTGATGACAGCTCAGCCCGTGTAGTTATTTCATTGGATTAGCATAAGTACTTCTAAACCGTGTCCCGAGGGGTCAATTACATAAAATCCTTTCTTTCCTCCTTCCTCATAGCACTCAAAAGGCCTTTGCATTCTGGGGTCAGCCCAAAAATCTACTTGCCCATTTTTCAATTTTTCCACGATCCTTTCAAAATGTTCTGGTATCACTTTGAATGCATAGTGACCGATAGGATGTTCTTTGAATTCAACAATTAGAACCATCACATCATTATCAAACTGAATACATAGAAAGAAATTAGGAACAGCTCCGTCAGCAGGAACAGCATCAGGTAAATCCAAGAGTTGCGTTATAAAGTCTGCTGTTTTCTTTTTCTCTTTTGCCAAAATAATCATATGATTGAATTCAACCGCCATTTTTCTCCCTTTCCAGGCCATTCCAAAGATACAAGTATTCGTCTCTTGACTTGTAGGTTCTTGATTTGTAGGTCACTGCTCCTGCAATGACAACGGCGATCACGCTAGGAATCGTGACCTACGAGAAACAAACTTGTCTACGAATATTTTAATTCTTGGATTAGCCTAACTGGCAATACACAGTCTGGCAATACTGAAAGACTGCCTCACGCGGGGCGCACCGTATATCCGACTTGCGCCCGCGTTTATCTACCCAATTTGCCCGCCACAAATTTGCTCGCAACAAAGCGGTGACTCACCGCGCGATAGTGTCCCCAATCGGCCCAGGCAGGCTGCCGCGTGCCGACGCTGCTCAGATTTTGCGCCACCGCGGATAGTTGCGCGGGGGTGACCCATTCCCACCCGCCAATCATCTCTTCGGGATCCTGGGGAACCAGCTCGGCGGCAGGCGGCATCTGCACCAGGAAATGATAGGTGGCAAACGCAAAGCTGCGCGCCAGCTGGCGGTGGACCATTTCATAGCTCACCACACCCAACAACCGTTGCACCTGCACCTGATCGGGCTGCGTGCCCACAATCAGCCCGGTTTCTTCGGTGATCTCGCGCGCCAACGTCGCCATCACCGGCTCGCCTACCTGTACGCCCCCCGTGGGCAAACGAAACGCGCCCGCGGGATAGACAGTCTTGATATGCAGCAATAGCCCTTGCGCGGGATCGCCCCGGTGCATGATATAGCAGATTTCGGCGCGGCGGCCATCTTTCAAAAGTTGCTGATTGGGACCCGAAAGAAAGGGATCGCCCACCTCCAGCCGCACATGCTCATGGGCGGGCGTGCCCCATTGCGCGGCTAGCGCATCTAGTTCGGCGTCATCTATGGGCGCGTGCAAAGGTGGATGGGCATTAGCCATTGCGGTTTCTCGTTTCGCCTCTCACAGCTCGCATTCTTGTTTCTTGTTCGTGTTCACACGCTACCTGCCCGCGCGGGCGACCATCGCCCCACGCCAACTACTCGGCGCGGCCCCACGTCTGCACGTTGTAATGCAACTGCCAGGGACCCGGCGCGAGGTTCTGCCACTCGTCGCGCATGGCCCAGCTTGTAGATTCGCCAATCATCACCAGATAGGGCAATTGTTCCTGCACACGCGCCTGCACCTGGGCATAGAGCGCGCCGCGCGCATCGGGGGCACAGCCGGGCAGAACCAGCGCCTGATCCAGCCAGCCATCGACTGCGGGATCCTGAAAGCTGATGAAATTGAAGCCGCGTTCCGGCACATCGTCGCGGCTGTGCCAAAAGGGATGCAAACCCGGATCGGGCGCGAGATTGTCCCACCCTGCCAGGCTGAGATCGAAGCGCTGGGCGAGCATCTCGCCGGTCATCTCCTCAAAGGACAACGGCTCGAAGCGTATCTGCACGCCCACTTGTGTCAGATTCTGGGCGATGGCCTGGGCCAAAGCCACACGCCGCGGATTGTCTTCGTTGGTCATCAGCCGCAAAGCCAGCGGCATACCGTCACGGCTGCGCAGCCCGTTGGCATCCAGCGTCCAGCCGGCGGCATCTAGCAATTCCCCAGCCTGGACAGGATCATAGGCAGGGAGCGCAGCAGCCTGTGTGCCATCAGCCTGTGCATCATCCAGCTGTGCATCACTGGCCCAGGGCATGGACGGCAGGAGATAGCCGTCCAGGAGGTAGTCGCGCTCGTCATTCCCGCCGCCTATCTGGAGCAAGGCGGTGGTGTCAATCGCCAACGCCAAAGCCTGACGCACCGCCAATTCGCCCAGAATGGGATGGGGAGACTGGGGCACAGGCTGCCCGGCAGTGTCCTGTCCGGCAGTGTCCTGCCCGGCCTGGGGTTGGCGCGGATCGGCAAGATTCGCAGCCAAAAACGCATAGCCGGGCTGGGGCTGCCACACGGTGTGCCACACGGTGCGCACTGCGTCCCCGGTCGATTCCCCAGCCGCGACAGTGTCGGCAATTTCACCGGCAATCCCATGCGCGGCATACGCGTCAAACGCGATCAGATCCACCGCGCCCGGCTCCTGCCTCGCCACTGTCAGCCCTTCCGCAGCCTGGGCCGCCGAAGCCACGCGCAGCACATAGCTTTCCAGATAGGCGGGGCCTTTCCAATAGTCGACGTTGCGCGTCAACACAATTTCGGTGTCGGGCGTGTGGGATGCAAAAACAAAGGGGCCGGCGCTGATTTGCGGGCTTTGGTTGAGCGGATTGGTCGCCAGATCGCTAAAGTCGGCGGCGTAGCTGTGGCTGGGCAACAGCGGATGGCGGAGGGTATGCAGCGCGGTGCAATGGGGCGCACGCAAGCGCACCACCAGCGTATAGGCGCCGGACGCCTCCATCGATTCGATCAGCTGGGTACGCGATTGAAACGGGCTTTGCACCGTGGGCTGCGCCAGCGCGGTATAAGTATAGAGGAAATCGGCCGCGGTGACGGACGCGCCATCGCGCCAGGTCATGCCTTCGCGCAGAAAAAAAGTATAGGTCAATCCGTCGTCGCTGCTTTCCCAGCGCGTTGCCAGTTCGGTAGGTGTGGGCAGCCCGGTAATCGGGTCTTGCCCCAACAGGCGCGGGAACAGGAGATTCACTGCGGTCTGCGCAGTGGTGTCGGTGGCAAACAGGGGGTTGAAGGTGGCGGCATCGGCGGGCACGGCGTGGACAAATTCGCCGCCCACAGCGATTTGTCCCGTGCCTTGCCCAGGATTTTGCCCAGCGTCCGGGTTGGTGGCGAGTTCGCCCTGCGCGTCGGGATCGTCATCGGTTCCGGCAAAAAAGACGGCAAAGCCCACTGTGCCCAGGGCAAAAATCACCACGGCCACCAGCACGCCGAACCAGATGAGCCGCCGCTTGTCAGCAGGGTGGAGTCCGCCAGACGGCGATCCCGGCTGCGCGCCGGGGGCAGGCGAACGCCTAGCTTGTGGTCTTGAAGCAGAATTTCGTATACGATTCATAGGCATAAACTAAAAGCGGGACAGACACGCGCCTGCCCCGCTTTTGTAATTCCGATCCTCAATTGGCTGGGATGATCCAGTGCGGGCACCGGGTGGGTATCGGCAGAATCAGTCTTTCACCCACGGGTCCAGCGCATCGCGCAGACCATCGCCCAGCAGATAGATTCCCAAGGTAGTCAGAAAGATAAAGAAGCCGGGCGTTAACACTTGCCAGGGCGCGTTGGTAAAATTGCCCAGCGACCCCTGCATCATATTACCCCAACTGGGATTGGGCGGGCCAATTCCCACACCCAAATAGCTGAGACCAGCCTCGGCGAGGATCGCGCCGGCTATATTGAAAATGGCCGACACAAGGATGATTGAGGAAACGTTGGGCATGACATGTTTGAACATGATGCGCCAGGCCGAATTGCCGATTGCCTGGCTGGCGATGATATATTCACGCTCGCGCACAGAGAAAATCTGCCCGCGCACCAGCCGCGAAAGTCCCATCCAGCCAAACAGGCCGATCAGCAGGGCAAGCCCTTCGGGCGTGGGCATGAAGATGCGCGAGAGAATAATCAGCAGGAAGAGCAACGGGATGCTGCCCAGGGTCATGATCACCGCGTTGATGATGTCATCAATGAGAGTAGCTGCATAGTAGCCGCTGATGAGGCCCAGCACCACGCCCAGCGTCATGGAAATGGTCGCCACATAAATGCCGATACGCAGCGAGATGCGCCCGCCATAGATGCCGCGGGTCAACACGTCACGCCCGGCGTCATCGGTGCCCAGCCAGTGACATTGCCCCTTGCCCGCGGCCAGACATTCGCCCAGCCCCGTCCAGGAACGGCTGAAGACGCTGCCCCACAACGACCAATTGCACCCCGCTTCGCTCTGGCAGCCGCGCGAAAAATCCTGCACAATCGGCCAGGCCTCGTTGGCCCAGGTGGGCGGTTCATTGCGCATACGCAGATTGGTGCTGGTGGGGCTATAGCCCAGCACATTGTCGCCAATCCACCCCGCGCCCAGCGAGATGGAAATCACAAACACCAACAGGCAGATCGCCAGAATAGATAGCTTGTCGCGCCGCAGCTTGCCCCAGACCGCCCCGGCGTAGGTCTGCTGGTGGATGGGCTGATCGGGCTGTGGCGGGTGTTTGGCAAGCGAAAGCGAACGTTGGGTCACATCCTGAGTCATATCTAGCGCACCGACCGATCATAGCGCACACGCGGATCCACAATGCCATACAGAATATCGACCATGAGAATACCCAGAATGCCCAGAAACGAACTAATCATAAATATCGCCATCATCACCGGATAGTCGCGCGAATTGATGGCAAAGATCGCCAGCCGCCCCATGCCGGGCCAGGAAAAGACAATTTCGAAAAGCACAGACCCGGAAAGAATCAGCAGGAAGATTCCGCTCAGGCCGGTGACAAAGGGCATGATGGCATTGCGCAAAACATGGCGCATGACCACGGTGTAATAGCTCAACCCTTTGGCCTTGGCGGTGCGCACATAGTCCTGGTTCAAAACATCGAGCATTTCAAAACGCAGGATGCGCGAGAAGCCAATCCAGCCGCCGGTCGCGCTGACCATTGCGGGCAGGATCAAATGGTGCAGCCGGTCGGTCAGGGAGCCATCGCCCACGCGATACATGCCGCCCAGAGGCACTATCCCCAAGATGCCGCCCAGGAAAATGAGCAGCACCAGTCCAATCCACCATTCGGGCACCGTATTGATCAGCACTGTAGTCAGGCGAATGACGTTATCGGGCCAACGCCCGCGGGTGAGCGCGGCGATGATGCCCAGGGGGAAGCCAATTAGCACACTGAGCACCAGCCCCGCAAAGGCCAGCGTAAAGGTGGCGGGGATGCGGTCGACGATCAGATCGATCACAGGCTGGCCGCGATAGGCAAAGGAACGGCCAAAATCCAGGCGGATGATGCCGCGCCCGCACGCCTCCGAGCTGTTGAGACAGCGCCCGCTGCGCCATTCGGGCGTGGCAGGCAGCCAGTCTTCGCCCACCGCCCAGGCGAGATATTGCACGGGGATACTGCGGTCGATGCCATAGAGGCGTTCCATGCGCGCCACATCTTCGCGCGTGCGCCCTGGGTCATCGTCCATAAATTGCAGGGGACCGCCCGGCGCCACCTGATAGATGCTGAACGCAATGAGCGAGGTT
>JBBDIO010000190.1:0-19177 GCA_040880365.1 Litorilinea sp. | reverse complement strand
CCCTGTGCCGTGGGAATGGTTGGATGCGATTCTGGCTGTGACGGTCTACATTTATCTGATACTGTTGCCCCTGGGCTATGCCGCGCACAAGCTGGTGACCGCCTTGCCCCGGCCCTTTCAACATTCGGGGTGGGATGTTCAGCCGCGCGAGCCGGTGCGCCCACATGAGATGTATATGGTGCACTATGTCTATGTGAACAAACATCGTGCGGACCGCACCTGGGCGCGGGCCTGGCTGCGTGCCGCCCAGGGCTGGGTCTATCTGGAGATTGCCGCGATTTTTCTGGCCGCGCTGCTCATGATTCCTATTTTCATGAGCGCGACCGATTTCGGGTTCGGTAGATTCTAGACGCCCGCAGCCGCCCAGATGCTCTGCACACAAAGCGGGGACAAGCGATGATGCGCGCCTGTCCCCGCTTTTATTTTGCAGTTAGCCGCGCGCTGCGTGCCCACGCATCAGGAAGTGCGCGGAGTGCAATCGCTAGGCCGGGGTCAGGCTTTCACCGTGTGCGCCGGCGGCCAATTCCCGTCCCAGGGCAGCAACGGCTTCCACGCCACCCTCGCTGCCGGCGAGCTTGACCAGGGCCGATCCCACAATGACCCCTTCGACCAATTGCGCGACGGCGGCTGCCTGTTCGCCAGTGCCAATTCCAAACCCAACGCCCAGGGGCAGATTGGTATGGCGGCGGACGCGCGTCACAAAGTCGGCGAGATCCGGCGGCAGGTCGCGGCGCGCGCCGGTGATGCCGGTCACGCTTACCAGATAGATGAAGCCCGTGCAGTGTTGCGCAATATAGCGGATGCGCGCTTCGGTGCTGGTGGGGGCAAGCATGTAGACAGTGGCAAGCCCGGCGGCGCGACAGGCGGCTTCCAGCGTCTGCGCTTCTTCGGGCGGCAGATCGGGCACAATCAGACCATCGATTCCTGCGGCAGCCGCATCATCTACAAAGCGTTGCAACCCATAGGCCAA
This sequence comes from Litorilinea sp., assembly GCA_040880365.1. Lineage (GTDB taxonomy): Bacteria > Chloroflexota > Anaerolineae > Caldilineales > Caldilineaceae > JBBDIO01. Next base: position 18,207 of record JBBDIO010000190.1, on the reverse strand, counting down.
CAGGGGATTGATATAGGTCATGGCACAAAAGGGCTGATCCACGCCCTGGTCGCGCAGTTCGCGCACCATTGCCAGACAATCGGCGACCGTGGTGCCCTGGGTGAGCGCGGTGTAGGTCGCGGTCTGGACGGTAGGGCCATCGGCAAGCGGATCGCTGTGGGGAATGCCGATTTCAAAGAGATCGGCGCCTGCGGCGGCCAATGCTGCGACCACTTGAATCGAGGTGGCCCGGTCGGGATAGCCCATAGCATGGTAGGGCATGAAGGCCGCGGCTTGCTTGCCCGCGGTGCCTTTGCGGTTTGCGAATGCGGCACGTATGCGTTCTTCACCGGTCATTTTATTTGTCCTCACAAGGTTCTACTCGCGGCATGATGATGCTCATGGCAGGGTGTCTTTCCGGCACGAGTGGGCACGCCTATTCGCGTTCGGCCAGCGTGCGCATAACGGTCGCCAGATCTTTATCGCCCCGCCCGCTGAGATTGACCAGGATGATCTGGTCTTTGGGCAGCGTGGGCGCAAGCTCCATGACATGTCCAATCGCGTGGGAGCTTTCCAGGGCGGGAATAATGCCTTCCAGCCGACACAGCAGCTCGAATCCCGCCATCGCCTGAACATCTGTGCAATAGGTGTATTCGGTGCGTCCCAGGTCGCGCAGGAGCGCATGTTCCGGCCCAACGCTGGCGTAGTCCAGCCCGGCGCTGATGCTGTGGGTCAGGGCAATTTGCCCGTCGTGGTCTTGCAGCACATAGCTCATAGCGCCCTGCAAAACGCCGACGCGCCCCACTTCCGGGTCGGCAAAACGCGCGGCATGTTCGCCACTTTCGATGCCGTGACCGGCAGCCTCTACACCAATCAGGCGCACGTTTTCAAATTCCAGGAACGAGTGGAAGATGCCAATTGCATTGCTGCCACCGCCCACACACGCCACCACTACATCGGGCAAACGGCTAGGGCCATCTTCGTGATCGCGCATCTGGTAGACGGCTTCGCAACCGATGATGCTCTGGAAATCGCGCACCATCGCGGGATAGGGATGCGGACCCAGAACGCTGCCCAGCAGATAGTGGGTATCGCGTACATTGGTGACCCAATCGCGGATGGCTTCGTTGATGGCATCCTTGAGCGTTTTGCTGCCGCTTTCTACCCCGCGCACTTCGGAACCAAGTAATCTCATGCGAAAGACGTTGGGCTCCTGGCGCGCCATATCCACGGTGCCCATGTAGATAATACACTCGATGCCCATGAGCGCGGCGACGGTAGCCGTGGCGACACCATGCTGGCCCGCGCCTGTTTCGGCGACGATACGGGTTTTGCCCATCTTGCGTTTCATGAGCAACGCCTGGCCCAGGGCATTGTTGATCTTGTGCGCGCCGGTGTGGGCCAGGTCTTCGCGTTTGAGATAGATCTGCGCGCCGCCCAGGTGTTCCGTCAGCCGGCGCGCATAGGTCACTGGAGTGGGGCGACCGATAAAACTGCGCTGATAGTACGCGAGTTCGGCCATAAAATCGGAATCGTTGCGCGCCTGCAAATAGGCTTCTTCCAGCTCATCCAATGCCGGCATGAGTGTTTCGGGCACATACTTGCCCCCATAGGGTCCAAAATGGCCCGATTCGTCGGGGTAGGCCTGGTAGTTTATGCCCCCCGCCGACGGTGTGGCTTCGGGCCGCGAACTGACCGGTGTGGTCATGCGATGTATCCTCTCAACTTCATAGTGTCAATAGCAGACGGCAGTAGCAAACAGCGTTTGTTGCGTGCGCCTGGGTTCAGGCTTCGCGCGCGACGATGGCTTCTTCCACCGCCGCCGCCATGACCGCGACGGGTGCGTCTACGTGAGTCCAGAATGTAAAGGCAATTGCCCCCTGCCAGACCAACATGCCCAGCCCGTGAATAGCGGTTGCGCCCGCCGCGGCCGCGGCTTGCAGCAAACGCGTCTGGCGCGGATTGTAGATCAGGTCATAGACGATCTGATTGGGTTGGAAATGCGCGCCCGCGGGCCAGGGAGATTGATCCACATGGGGCGACATGCCCACCGAAGTGCAGTTTACAATCAAGTCTGCCCCTTGGGCAACCGCGACCAGCGCAGACTGATCTGGGGGATTGGCGGTGATGGTGCAGGCAGGAAATTGATCGGCCAGGGCGTGGGCCAGGCTCGTGCTGCGGGCCGCGGTGCGATTGTAGATGGTGATCGACGCCGCGCCGGCGTGGGCCAGCCCATAGACCACGGCGCGCGCCGATCCCCCCGCGCCCAGCACAAAGACGTGCTTGCCCTGGGGATCGACCTGATGGTCGCGCAAATCGGCAATGAAGCCCGCAGCGTCGGTGTTGTCGCCGGCCAGCGTGCCGTCGGCTTCGACGCGCACGGCATTCACCGCGCCGATGGCTTGGGCCGCAGGTTCCAGGCGATCCAGATAGGGGATGATGGCCTGTTTGTGGGGCACGGTGACATTGGCCCCGCGCAGCCCCAGCGCGCGCAGCCCCAGGATGGCTTCGCCCACGCGACTGGCAGGCTCCACAGGCACGGGCAGGGGCACGAAACACCAGTTGAGATTGGCGGCTGCAAAGGCTGCATTTTGCATGGCGGGGCTGACGCTGTGGCTGACAGGCCAGCCGATCAAGCCTACGATTTCGGTTTTGGCATCCATAATCCAGAGTGCGTTCCTGGTTGCGTTATTTGTATAGCGTTATATGTGAATGGCTTCTTCGCGTTCGCCCAATACTTCGAGATCGGCGCCCAGGGCTTGCAGCGTAGACTCGAAGCCGGGAAAACTATCGGCGGTGACATCGGCACCGTAGACATTGACCGGACCCTGGGCGACCAGTGCGGCGACGGTGTTTGCCATTGCAAGCCGGTGGTCGCCCTGGCTTTCGACCACGCCGCCCATGAGCCGGGTTGGGCCTTCGACGATAAAGCCATCGGGCGTGGGTTCAATATCGACGCCCAGCTTGCGCAGTTCGGTGACGGTCGAGGCGATGCGGTCGGTTTCCTTGACGCGCAACTCGCCGGCGTCGCGCACAAGGGTGCGGCCCTGGGCCTGGCTGGCGGCGACTGCCAGCACGGGTAGCTCGTCGATCATGGTGACGATGGATTCGCCGCCAAAGGTTGCGCCGCGCAGGTCGCCACTGCGTACCACCAGGTCGGCGACTGGCTCGCCCGATTGCTCCCGTTGGTTCTGATACTCAATGTCGGCGCCCATCTCGATGAGGGCATCGATAATGCCGGTGCGCGTAGGGTTGACGCCCACTCCTGCGATGGTGATTTCGCTGTTGGGCACGATGGCGCCTGCGACCAACAAGAATGCCGCCGATGAGATATCGCCGGGCACGTCCATTGTGAACGGTTGCAGGGGGCGATCGGGGCGTTCGCTGTGGACGGTATTGCCGTAAATTGTAATGGGCGCACCCATAGCCGCGAGCATACGTTCGGTATGGTCGCGGGCCGGGCCAGGTTGCCGGATGATGGTGAGGCCCTGGGCATAGAGGCCTGCCAGGAGGAGACAACTCTTGACCTGTGCGCTGGCAACAGGCATATCATAGTCCATGCCGCGCAGGACGCTGCCTTCGATGCCCAGGGGCACATAATCGCCCCCCTGCCGCCCGATGATGGTGGCGCCCATGGTGCGCAGCGGCTGAATGACACGCCCCATAGGACGGCGGCGGATTTGGGGCGTGCCGGTGAGAAAACTGGTGAATTTTTGTCCGGCGAGCAGGCCGGTTAGCAAGCGCACCGCGGTGCCCGAATTGCCGCAGTCGAGAAAGGCGGTGGGTTCCTGCAACCCGTCCAGCCCGCGTCCGTGAATCACCAGTTCGGTGGCGCTGATTTCTTCGATCTGCACACCCAGGCCGCGCATGACTTGGAGCGTCGCCCGACAGTCGCCACCATCGAGAAAATTGGTGACGGTACTCACACCATCGGCAATCCCCGCAAAGAGAATGGCCCGATGGCTGATGGATTTATCGCCGGGCACATGACAGCGCCCGGTGAGCCGGCTGCCGCCCTGAATCTTAAGATGTGTCATGCTGTTTATTCTTTCTTGGAATCTGGCGGCCTGGAGCCGGTATTCCGGGTTTTCCTGGGCGCACGTGCGGCCTGGGATTGAGTAAGCTTGGTCAATAGACCGGCCTCATCGTTGGCGGCGAGCAAGGCGCGCACCTGGTGCAAATGGGCCTGCATGGTATCGATCTGTTCCAGTACTGCTGCGCGGTTGGTGGCGAGAATATCCAGGAACATGCGCGTGTCGCTGGCGGCGACGCGACTGGTATCGCGAAAGCCTCCGGCGGCGAGTTCCCAGACTGCACTATCTTCTGCGCCAAGCTGGGCAACCGTATCGACCAGCGCGCTCGCCACCACATAGGGCAAATGGCTCACCGCCGCGACCAGGCGGTCGTGTCGCGCGGCTTCCAGGATCACCGGATTGGCGTCCACGGCGCACACCAGTTCCAGCGCCAGGTCTACCGTACTTTTGCGCGTGCGTGCCAGCGGCGAAATGACCCAGGTGGCGTTGTTGTAGAGATTGGGTTCGGCCGCGTGAAAGCCTGCGGTTTCCTTGCCGGTCATGGGGTGCCCGCCGATGGGCTGAATTTCGGGCGGCAGACGATCCAACGCCGCGCAGATTTCGATTTTGGTGCTGCCCATATCCATGACCACTGCGCCGGGCCAGAGATAGGGACCCAGCTCTTCGAGCATGGCGACGATGGTGCGTACCGGCGTCGCCAGGATCACCAGATCGGCCCCGTTCACACCGGCGCGCAGGTCATTGGTTGCCAGATCTACCGCCTGGGAGAAAAAGGCGTCGAGCACGGTTTCGGTGCGCCGGGCCACCCCGCGCACTTCGCGGCAAAGCTTTTTGTGCGTGAGATCCATTGCCAAACTGGCGCCCATCAAACCCATGCCAATGATGGCGACGCGGCATTCTTTGAGGCGTTTATCCATAGTCCGGCGCTTTCGGCGGTCGCTTTCGTGGGTGCTGATGGTTAGTTCACAACGGCGATGCAGCTCGGCGTACGCGTTGGCAGTTGCGCCTGTCGGTAATGGGGTAATTGGGCATTTTCCTATAATCCGCAAATACCCAATTACCCCTTATCTCACGCGTATTATCTCACGCGTAGTCGCTTGCCGTCCGCTGTTTGTCTACAGGCTGCGACCGACGGCTTCGGCTATTGGGCGCAAGGACTTCATTACCTGGGCGAAACGGTCGAAGGTCAGGCTCTGCGCGCCGTCGCTCATGGCCTTCGACGGGTCGGGATGCACTTCCAGCATCAGGGCATCGGCCCCGGCAGCAACCGCGGCGCGAGAGATGGAATCGATGAGGCTGGCTTTGCCGGTGCCGTGGGCCGGATCGGCGGCGACAGGCAGATGGCTTTGTTCTTTGAGAACAGGAATGGCGTTTACATCGAATGTGAAGCGCGTCGCCGTTTCATAGGTGCGGATGCCGCGCTCGCAGACGATGACCTGCATATTGCCGCCGCTGAGAATGTATTCGGCGCTCATGAGCAGCTCTTCGATGGTAGTGCTGAAGCCGCGCTTGAGAAATACCGGCTTGTTGACATGGCCTAGCGCGCGCAGCAGGGGATAGTTCTGCGTGTTGCGGGCACCGACCTGGTAGATATCCGCATATTTGCCGATCACTTCGATGTCGTCGGTGCTCATGACTTCGGTGATGATGGGCAATCCGGTCTTTTCCCGGGCTTCTGCCAGATATTCCAGCCCTTCTTCGCCTAGCCCCTGGAAGCTGTAGGGGCTGCTGCGGGGCTTGAACGCGCCGCCGCGCAGGATGGTTGCGCCCGCTTCGCGAACGGCCTGGGCCGTTTCCAGGAGCATTTCGCGGTTTTCCACACTACAGGGACCGGCCATGACGACCACTTTTTCGCCGCCAATTTTTACGCCGTTGATATCAATGACGGTGTTGCCTACACTGAAGTCGCGGCTGGCGGCCTTGTAGGGCTGCATGACGCGCATGGTCTTGTCGACGCCGTCCATCGCTTCAAAGACGCCCTCCTGAATACGGTGTTCGTCGGCGCCGATAATGCCGATGATGGTGCGGGCTTCGCCGCGGCTCAGGTGGACTTTGTTGCCCAGCTCTTCAACGCGCTTGACCACATCTTCGATTTGCTTGGGTGTGGCATGGTTCTGCATCACTATAATCATAGTAGCTTTTCCTCGTATCTTGCTAGCTTGCGTGTATAACACTTTTTTGACAGTACGCGATTTTTGGGCGCGTATCCTGCGGGTTAACCAGTTGGGAAGCCGCTTATCAAACGGCGTGGGTGGCGGCTGCGGCGCGCGGTTCGCCATTTGCCGGCATTGGGGCATCGCCAATATAGCGGTCAACGGCGCCGGCAATTCGACTCAGGTCGCGCATGAGCTGGGCAAAGGTCTCCAGGTCCATCGACTGGCGACCGTCGCTCACGGCGTTATCGGGATCGGGGTGGACTTCCAGCAGCAGCGCGTCGGCACCGGCGGCGACTGCGGCTTTGCTCATCGCGGGCACATATTCGCGATAGCCGGTACCGTGCGAAGGATCGGCGGCGACGGGCAGGTGGGTGGTCTGTTTGAGCACCGGCACCGCGTTGAGATCGAAGGTGTTGCGGGTGGCGGTTTCATAGGTGCGGATACCCCGCTCGCACACCAACACGTTGGCGTTGCCGTTGCTGATGATATATTCGGCACACATGAGCAACTCTTCGACGGTGCCGCTTAGCCCGCGTTTCAACATGACAGGCTTATCCACCTGTCCCACGGCCTGCAACAGGCCATAGTTTTGCATATTGCGCGCGCCAATCTGAAGAATGTCGGTGTATTCGGCGACCATCGGCAGCGCCTCCACCGTCATGACTTCGGTGATCACCGGCAGGCCGGTTTTTTCACGCGCTTCTGCCAGATATTGTAACCCTTGCTCGCCCAATCCCTGGAAGCTATAGGGGCTTGTGCGCGGCTTGAATGCTCCGCCGCGCAACACCTTTGCGCCGGCAGCTTTCACCGCTTCGGCGACTTCGATGATCTGTTCGCGGCTTTCCACGCTGCACGGCCCGGCCATGATCACGACTTCTGTGCTGCCGATCTGCGCACCGTTCGCCAGCGTGATGATGCTGTTGTCGGGCCGAGTCGACCGGCTGGAGAGCTTGTAGGGTTCCTGGATACGCACCGTTTCGCGCACTCCGTCCATCGCGTTGAACGTGTCGCGGCTGATGCGGGTCAGGTTGCCGACCAACGCCACAACCGTGCGCTGCTCGCCATAGATGGGATGGGTCTGGACACCCAGAGACTGGGCTTTCTGAATCACTTCTTCGACATCGGCGGCAGTGGCGCCCGGCTGCATGATGACAATCATTTTTCTTCTCCTTGAAAACTCAAAACCTCAAATCTGCAAAATTTCGGCTTGACCGGCGGTGCTGGTCGGCTTTTCGCTGGGCGCTGGGGGATAGCTGCCCAACAGCTTGACGAAGGCGGCACGGCTGAGCAAAGCCAGCATGGCCTCACCGGCCGCGGGGTCTTGCCAGTGGCCGTCGAAATCCAGATAGAAGACATATTGCCAGGGCCGATTGCGGCGCGGGCGGCTTTCCAGCTTGGTGAGGTTAATATTGCGTTTGGCGAATTCGCTTAAGGCTTCATAGAGTGAACCGGGCGTGTTGGGTACGGCAAAGATGACAGAGGTCTTGGCAACCGGGGTGCGCGCGGCATCGCCCTTGCCCACTACAAAAAAGCGGGTGTAGTTGTTGTGCATATCCTCGATGCCTTCTTCTACAATCTCCAGCCCATAGTGATCGGCCGCCAGCGCACTGGCGATCACCGCCACGCCTGTGGAGGGCGTGGCGGCCAGGTCTTTGGCGCTGCCCGCAGTATCGTACCAGGGCACGGCGACATAGTTGTGACGGTTGAGATACTCTTCGCATTGGGCCAGTGCCTGATAGTGGCTGCGCACTTCTTTGATCTTGTCGGCATTGCCCGGCGTGGTCAGCAGACAATGGCGCACGCGCAGGAGAATTTCGCCATGCACTTTCAGATCGTGTTCCAACAGCAGGTCGTAGGATTTGTTGATACTGCCTGCCGAAGAGTTTTCTACGGGTGCAACGGCAAAGTCGGCTGTGCCCGATTCCGCGGCATCGAAGATATGCTCGAACGCGCGACACGGCAGCGGCTGGGCCGATTTTCCAAAATGCAGGCGAATGGCTTCTTCGGAATAGGCGCCGGGTTCGCCCTGAAATGCTACCGTGGTCATGTCAGATCTCCCTCTGATTCAAAATGTTATCCAAAACAATAAAGCAATGGAGTAGGCCGGGATTAGCGCGTGTGGTTTTCGGCTAGTTGCGCTTCTATCCAGCTGTTGAGTTCTTCCATATCCTGCGCCGAAAGCGTCAGGGTTTTGTCGGGGCGCAGGCTGGTGGCTTCGCGCAGATACACATGCTGGATATCATTCTGGGCCTTGTCAGTATTCCAATGTAAGAGAATGCGAATGCACAAGGGCAACGCGCCGGGCACGTCCATTTCGTGGGTACAGAGCAGCGGCACATCGAGCCAGCCCAACTGGCGGCCTGCCAGTGCGGGAAAGACCGAGCGGATATCGCGCGTGGTGCTGAATATGATGCTGCCCACATCTGCCGATTCGATTTGATTCAGGCGGATCATCAGGGCCAGAAGCTCACGCGTGGCGCGCAACACCAATTCGCGATTGTCCTCTTCGATTGTGGTTGCGCCGCGTACACCGCGAAATGCCATGACTTTCTCTCCTCAATTTGTCTTCCGAAGTTAATTACAGACGTCTGTTTTCAGCAGTTTATTTGCAGTAGATAGTGCTGGTTTTTTATGTGTCGTTTCACTGATTGCAGATTGTGAAACGACTTGAACATTTGCCCTGCACACTTAAATGCGGGCAAAAAAAAGAGGGCGGGAATTTCGCCATTCCACGCCCTCGTTGGGTCCAGACTTCCCTGTGTCTATCCAGGTAGAGACCGCCTTGCTGCGCAGGATGGCGTGGCTTCGGTAAAATAGAAATAGTAATAGCTGGAAAAAGAAAACCCACGCCCGGGTGTGCGGCGTGGGTTGGGATAGGCGTATGCAGGGCAAGATGAACGCAAGGCAGCCTGAATCAACTTGTCGGTTTGCGACAGAGTAGAGGTGCGGGCAGATATGGTTTGCGGTATTATACGTTGCGTTGCCATATTTGGTGTGCGTCTGATTGGTAGCGCGACTTGCGTCAATTGCCGTTGCTGCGTGGCAGGCAGCCAAGATTGCTATGCCAGAATTGCCAAATTACCATACTCAGTCGCGCACGTCAAATTGCAAATCGTCCAAAACTGCAAATTGCTGCGCGTTGCTTATGCCGTTGGCTGTGCGGTATGCTGTGGGCGGCGTCCCCGGCGCAGGCGGCGAAGGATGAGAATGACAATGACCAGCGCGCTGAGCGCGGCGAAGATGGGCAGCAATATGGCAAGCAGCGCGAAAATGGTGGCGGCAACCCACTCGCTCGTCGCGACGATAAAGTTACCCGTGCCCAGCGACCCCACCGACGAGAGGCTGCGCAATACGGTGGTCCCGGCTTGCACGACCCCGGCTGCGCCGCCACCCACAATGATCGCCAGTGTCCAGGTGAGGAGCGGCGACAGTTCCGTCGTTACCGAAGCGGTGACGACAGATCCGGCGACGATGGCCGCGGGGACGGCAACTGTATCGAGCAGATTATCGAGCCAGGGAATGTAGTAGGCTGTGATTTCCAGCAGGGTCGCGATGGAAAAGGTGATCAGCGCAGGGTAGGTGCCGATCCAATCCCAGGTGGGGGAAAGCTCGACCATGCCCGCGAGGGCAGCCATGCTGAGAAATGTGAAGGGCACAAAGATTCGGAACCCGCTGGCAGAGGCCAGTCCAATGCCAAGTGCTAGAGTGACCAGGATTTCCACGCACGCTCCTTTCTGGAACTTATTCCCGTTTTGTGTTACGCACCGTTGAAGCTCGCGCTTCGCACCTCAACGATCCAGGCGAAACAGATGCGCATCGGCATTGGGCACGCCCTGGTAGAGGTCGGCCAGAATACGCGAGGCAATCATGCTCCATGTGATGCCATTGCCGCCGTAGCCCATAGCCCAATACGCATTGGGAACCTCTTCGGTTTCGCCGATATAGGCCAACCCGTCTTTGGTCTCTCCAAACGTGCCGGCCCAGGAAAATGCAATCTCCGGCAGCGGGTGGTCCGGGTAAAAAGCCTGGAAGCGTTTGAGCAATCGGGCCGATTTCTTGCTGATCAAGCGGTCGCGCTTTTCGGGATCGCGAAAGGGTTCATCCTCCCCGCCGATAATCAGGCGGCCATCGACAGTGTTGCGCACATACAGATAGGGGCGCGCGGCCTCCCACATTAGATAATCAATCGGCGGCGTTGTATCTCCCAGGGGCTGGGCGGCCAGCGGTTCCGTCACCACGGCAAATGAGGAGTTCAAATCGCCCACATCCTGTTTCAGATATAGTTGCGATTCATAGCCGGTTGCAAAGATCACCTTTTTGGCGCGAATCGAATAGTTACGGTCGGTTTCGACCACCACTTCGCCGTCGTGGTGGATCAGCCGCTGCATGGTCGTGCGGTCAAAGATGCGCACGCCGCGGGTAAGACACCGCCCCAGCAGGTGATAGGTCAGCAGGTAGGGGTCCACTTCTGCGCCAATTTCCGAAAGAATTGCACAGCGCGCATTCATGCCATATTGTTCGATCAATGTTGCGCGTTCCAGCATTTGCACGGCAAAGCCCGCGCGGCGACGCGCCTCGAATTCGGCCCGAATCTGCTTTTCGTCCTGCCGCCGCCGGGCCACATAGAGGCTGTCGCGGGGACGGAAATGGCAATCGACCCCCAGTTCATGCACAATTGCAGCCAGTGCTTCAATCGCTTCGACCCCCAGCCAGTAGGCGCGGGTTGCGCGCTCGCGGCCGATCAAATCCGTCAGTTCATGCAGATCGGTGTCGATCTCGTATTGCAATAGCCCCGTGCTGGCGCTGGTGCTCCCCCAGGCCGCGTCGCGCTTGTCGAGCACGACTACGTCGATTTCGCGGCGCATGAGTTCATAGGCCGTTAATGCGCCGGTAATGCCGGCTCCCAACACCACCACATCGGTCTCGAGTTCGCGATCCAGGGGCGGATATGTAGCAGGAATCCCGTTTTTAACCAGCCAGAATGGATATCTCGACCGTAAATCCATGTGTGTGTACCTTGTGGTTGCTGTGTGCCGCGTATAGCGTATTGCGTATAGCGTGCGTTAAGAGTGTAGGATGCCGCCTCTCTAGCTATACGTTACAAATCTTCAGGGTCATAACCGTGTTCCAACCGCCACGCGAGGTCGGGTCCGGCCCAGCCGTAGATGCGCAGGTTTACCCGATTCTGAGTGTCGAAGCGCACGCCTTCGGCTTCCAGGCGCAGGCGTTGTTCTTCGCTGCCAAAACCGTCGGCGCGCAGACTGATCTTGCCCTGGGCATTGATGACCCGCTGCCAGGGCACGTCACCATCGGCGGGCAGTGCGGCCATTGCGAAGCCGACTATGCGCGGCGTGCAGTTGCCCACGTAGAGCGCAATTTGCCCGTAGGTGGCGACTTTGCCCGCGGGGATTTGGGAAACCAGTTGCTGAATGCGCAAAAAGACGGGTGATGCTGGGTCTGTGAACATGGGCGAAAATTCCGATTGGATTCTGCAATAGGCATAGGCACGGCGATAGCTATGAATAGCCATCAATGGTAGGCGTGCCTATGGTGATGGTGATGTGGGTGGCGTTAGGCTATCACGCGTGAACCGTTGACTTGTGCGCGGATCACGCATGTCAACATGGACACAGCAGCGGCGAATTGTCGGATTGCCTATCACATGGGTATGTTGTGGTAGGCAAGTCCAACGCAGAACGACGCGCGCTGCCAAATAAACGCTGCCAACTAAACGCATAGTCAGGAACCGAGAGTCGATCACCATGAGTACGAAAACTCAGGATATTCAGAAAATATTAATTACTACCAAAACCATCGCCGTGGTGGGCCTTAGCGACGGCGAAGATCGCCCAGCCTATGGCGTGCCCGCCTATTTACAGGCCGCCGGCTATCGCATCATTCCGGTGAACCCAACCATCTCCGGGCGCGTGTTGGGGGAGAAAGTCTATCCAACTTTGCACGATGTGCCGGAAGCGGTCGATTTGGTGCTGCTCTTTCGGCGCTCCGAAGATGTTCCACCCCATGTGGATGAGGCAATTGCGATTGGCGCAAAGGCGATTTGGATGCAAGCCGGGATTGGGAACTCTGCTGCGGCGGCGCAGGCACGCGACGCCGGGTTGACCGTGGTCATGGATGCCTGTATGCGCACCGAACACAGCCGTGCCCGCCAGGATGCCCGCGTGTAGGGCCGTGCATGTAAAACAGTGCATGTAAGGCAACGCATGTAGGACAATAGACGTGGCCGGTACGCTGTTCATATTGCGTACCGGCCACGTTTTTTTTAGTTATTCATCACCGATGGCGAACATGCGCTCCAGGTCATAATTGGAATAGGCCTTGAACGCGATGAGGGTTTCGGTATTCTGGATATTGGGAATGGTGAGCAGGTGACTGGTCACGAGATCGGCCATTTCTTCGTTGTTGCGGGTGCGAATGATGGCGACCAGATCGTAGCGACCGCCTACGGAGTAGACTTCGGCCACACCGTCGAGCGCAACCAGCGCGTTGGCAACTTCCTGAATCCGTCCGTGGTCTACATTGATCAAAACGACAGCAGTTACCATTGGGCTTTCCTCCTTCGGTTGTCCTGAGGGGTGTTCCAGAGACAATACCGCTTCTGCTGGTCCGGTTGCGCGTCGTTTATTCTTCGCTGATGGTCAGCGTGGTGATCTGATCGCCCTGGCGAATGGCGTCTACTACGTCCTGGCCTTCGACTACTTTGCCGAAGACGGTATGACGACCATCCAGGTGAGACTGGGGCGAATGGGTGATAAAAAACTGGCTGCCGTTGGTATTGGGTCCGGCGTTTGCCATAGAGAGCGTACCGGTGCCGTGCTTCAGCGGGTTACTGCGCAGTTCGTCTTCAAATTTGTAGCCGGGACCACCGCGTCCGGTGCCGGTGGGGTCGCCGCCCTGCACCATGAAGTCGGAGATGACACGGTGGAAGCTGATGCCGTCATAATAGCCCTGGCGCGCCAAAAAGACGAAATTATTGACGGTTTTGGGCGCGTGTTCGGGGTAGAGTTCCAGCACGATATCGCCCTGGGTGGTGGACATGGTTGCCTTGTAGCTCTTCTTGGCGTCGATTTCCATGACGGGGGGTTGGTTCCACTGTTGCATAATCAATTTCCTTTCGGTGTGCCGACACCCGCAATGGCGCCGGCAATTTGTGTCTGTGTCGGGGAATCTTGGGCGGATACACTGGTTATCCGCTCGCCCCTGTGAGTATACCCTGTTTCAAGCTCGGTCTTGAGACATATCTCGGTTCGGACCTACGGCTTTGCCTGTGTCCGCTGGCGTAGAAGAATCTCGGTAATCGCGGCCCCCAATGTGCAAAAACACGCGGCAAAGATGGCTGTGCGCCATGCACCAGGCAGCAAAAACAAGGCGATTACAGGCATAGAAGCCGCACTGCCCAGCAGGGCGTGGATGCCGCCGCGCTGATGGGCGACGACCGCCGTGAGTATCCCTGCCAGTGCCGGGCCGAGAATCGACGCCCAAAGCAACGCCGCTTCACTTCCTACTGTCAACCCCGCCGCCGCATTCGTCACTGTGAAGAATAGCAGGTTGCCCGCAAAGGCGAACACAACTGCCGTCCAGCGAATTCCTGGTTTTTTCCGGCGAGACGCTGTGTGCATTTCTTTGGCTGGTGCCGCGGGCTTTCCGCGCGAAGTGTCCGTCACAAAACCCCTTTTATTGCTGCATTTTGAATGCCAGATCTGCCATCCATTGTGCTCTATTTTAGCAGATGTCCGCATTCATGTGTGAATACGCGCCAGTGAGTATATGTAAGGAACTGTACATGGGCGACTGTAGAAGATTATTGCGGAGTGCGGCGCGACGCTATTGCACAAGTTTCGACCAGTCTGGCTCCACGTAGGTTTCGCGCCGCCAGCGCAGCGCGGGTTCTACGAGCGTGTCGGGTTCGCTCGCTTCCAGGAGCGTTTGCAGGGCATGATAGATCACCGTCTGCTGTTGGGCGCGCTGGTGGGGTTCGCCCAGGGGATGCCCCAGAGGCCAGCGCAGAAATACAGCACGCGGCACACCCACCGAGAGCGTCAACTCCTTAGTGATGGATATGGCAACAGTCGAGATACCCTGCGCCTCGATGGCGCGTGCGATCAGTCCCACGGACCGATTACACTGTCCTCAGGCTGGGGTGAGCAGTACGGCATCAATCTGATCTTGTTTCAGCATCTCCGCGACCGCGGGGGCCGTTTCCTGGTTCAGCGTGGCAATCAATTCACCGTCGATGTGGCCCATAAACGCGAAGTGGCGGGGTGCCGTCGCGCCGATTACCTGCTTATCCACCAGTTCATGCAACAGTTCCAGCGGGAAAACCACATTGTGATCAGTGTCGGCGTCCGTGTGATCGTAATATTTGTGGGTAATGGTCAGCTCCGCACGGGGCGTGGCGTCGGGAATCACGCGATAGGTGGGATCGCCCAGCGGGTTTTCCATGTCGAACGGGGTTTGATCGGTGCGATGGAAGCCGCCGGTGGTGACCAGGGCCATGCGCATCTGCGCCAGCGGTTTGGTGACGGGGGCAAAGGGCGTGGGATCGCTTACGTCAACCAGTTGTCCTGTGGTTTTGGCGGTGCGCTGCGACCACCATTCGGCGACTGCCGGAATGGCAAAGAGCCAGTTGGAGATGCGCTCGCGCAGAGTATGATTTTCGCCCATAGCTATATGCTCACCCACTGCTGCTGGGTGTGGCTGGCCCGCGCCGCGTCGAGCATACGTTGCACAACCAGGCCGTCATAGAAGGTGGCCGCGTCGGTCAGTTGCGGATTTGCACTGTCCAGTGCGGTGACGATAGCCTGGGCCAGATAGATGCTACCTTTGGCAAAGGGATTATTTCCAGCAAACGCCGCATGTTCGCGCGGGGTGGTGTCGTGATTGGTCACTTCCTCCCACTCTTGTTCGTGATAATTTTCGCCGATTTTGACCCATAGGCGGTCAGATTTGTCGATGCGCGCTGCGCCGCCCGTGCCCACGATCTGCACAGAATTGCCGCCGGTACCGGGATCCAGTGCCGAGGCTGTAATCGCGCCGCGCAGGCCCGAGGCAAAGCGTATCTGCAACGAAACGTGGTCATCGCTGGTCACGTTGCGTTTATTGCCCGTGTGGCGGTCGGCGCGCACCAGATGCCCGGTCGTCAGGGTTGCCGAAAGTCCGTCGATGCGCCCGACCAGCCAGCGCGCCAGATCGAGCAGATGACTGCCGAACGCACCCAGAATCCCGCCGCCCACATTGGCGTCGCTGTGCCAGGTCCACGGGGCATGGCGGTCGAGGCGGTGGGCCGATGCGGCTTCGATATCGAGATGGAGCAATGTGCCCAGCGTGTTGTCGCGTAGTAGCCGGCGCAACTTTTGTCGATGGGGATGGAAGCGCAGTTCGTGGTCGATGATGGCGAGTTGGTGGGGCGCGGCCTGGGCGGCCGCGAGCATGGCTTCGGCCTGTTGCGTATTGAGCGCGGTGGGCTTTTCGCAGATCACATGTTTGCCTGCGGCCAATGCCGCGCCGGCAATTTCGACGTGTAAATGGGGCGGGGTGACAATGCTCACAATGTCCACTTGCGGCGATTCGATCAGGCTGCGCCAGTCTTCGTGAATTTCGGGGATCGCGAATTTTTCGGCCACTCGCCGTGCGTTTTCAGGATTGCCCGAGCAGATGGCCTGTGCCGTGAGTCCGCCCAACTGGAACGCGCGAATTTGTACCCGCTCGGTCCAGCCGCTGCCGATATAGCCCACGGTTGGTGAGGATTTTGTCATGGTTGATCCTTTGGCATACTCTGGCCGCTTTGCTTCGACTTATCCCGATGGCGCAAATCTGGTTGCTGAGCTTCTGGCTGTAGAGTCTGGTAGAGCGCGTTTAGCCTGGGCACGATGGAATCCCAGGTGTAGTGGGTTGTGACAAAGCGCTGTGCGTTTGCGCCCATCTTGCGGGCCTGTGCGCCGCCATCGTCGCGTTGATCGGCGATGAGATCCAATACGGCCTGGGCAAAGGCCGACGGTGTATCGGCCAGACGGAGATGTTCTCCGTGGATTACGGCAATGCCTTCGACGCCCAGCGTGGTGGAGACAACGGGCCTGGCGGCTGCCAGCGCTTCCAGAACCTTGAAGCGCGTACCGCCGCCCACACGTAAAGGAATAACAAATACGGTGGCCTCTTGTATGTAAGGCTGAATCTCCTCGACCATGCCGGTGATCTCAATATTGCGCTGCTCACCCAGTGGCAGGATGCGGGGATGGGGATTCATGCCCACGATCTGAAAAACGGTTTGGGGATAGGCGCGTGTGATACGCGGCAGAACCTCGTGGGCAAACCATAGGACGGCATCCACGTTGGGTCGATAGTCCATCTTGCCTGTGAAGACCAGGGTGATGGGGGCGTCGGCTGCTGTAGCCGCGGACGCAGGCGACGCTGAAGGTGTCGGGGGCACAGTGGGCGCGGCGATGCCATTCGGGATCACATGCACGGGGCAATCTGGCCCGGCCAGGGCGGTGAGCGCGTCGGCATCGGGCTGGCTGACCGCCAGCGTGGCCGTGGCCGACTGGCAGGCCCAGCGTTCATAGCGCCGCAGCTTCCACCACTGTACCAGACTATAAATGCCGCCGATCATCCGCTGCGGTGTGCGCAGGTCGTTTAGTGCGTTGCGTTTTTGGAGCAGATATTCGCAGTTGTGATTGTCGAATACCAACGCCGGAGCATGGGCGGTGGCCGTGGCTGTGGCTGTGGCCGTGGAGGTAGCTGTAGAAACAGTGCGGGCCGTGGCGAGATAGGGTGCCAATTCTATACCCTCAAATTGAATAATGTCATAGTCGGTGTTTTGCATCCAGGTTTGTAACAGAGTATGCAAAGCCGGTGTGTCGAGCCGGTGGGCCATATCGGGCAGGGGCGAGCGCACCGTCTCCCAGGCGCGGCGGGCGGCGGTGCGCCTGGGCTGGGCAACCGCGGCAACGTGGCGGCACAGGCTGTGGAGTGGGCTGGCGGCGTGCAGCGTTTCGCCGGGCGCAAGCAAGGTGAGCAGATCGACCGTGTGTTGCGCCGCGAGCGCGCGGATGAGATGGTAGTTGCGCAGTGTGGCGCCCTGGCGCGGCGGATAGGGTAGTTGCGGCGTTAGAAACAGGATTTGCATAGGGGGAAGCCTTGCCGCAGTGTTCGCGCGCGGCGGGTCATGGCCGGTTGGGCTGTTGCGATGATGGCGTCGCAGGAGTTGTACCTGTGGGAGGCTTTGCGGGTGTGCTCGGTTGGGATAGGCCAGGCTGTGCGCCGGGGGGCATAGGGGTGGGGGCAGTTGCCGAGTTGACGCGCGGCATATGGGCTGCCAGATGATAGACTTCGATGGTGCGGTGCGCGGCGAGACGCCAGCTGAAGCAGCGGGCGCGGCGTAATCCTGCTTCGCGTTGTTCGGCGTGCAGTGCGTCATCCATCAGGAGTCTTTGCATGGCAATCGCCAGTTCTTCGGGATTTTGGGGATCGACCATGAGCGCGGCATCCCCGACCACTTCGGGCAGGCTGCTGATGTTGCTCACAATTGTGGGTGTGCCACAGGCCATTGCTTCCAGCGGCGGCAGGCCAAACCCTTCATAGTGGGCCGGGTGGACATGGCAGCGGGCCGCAACGTAGAGATGATGCAGGTCATCGTCGGAGACGCGCCCCAACAAGTAGACATCGTCTTTCAGATCCAGCTTTTCAATAAGGGCCAGAGTTTCGTTGAACAGCCATCCCGGTCCACCGGCAATTGCCAACCCCACGGGTTTATCGTGGAGACGGTCCTTGAGATTGCGAAAGGAACGGAGCAGGCCATCGATGTTCTTGCGCGGTTCGATTGTGCCCACAAAGAGCACGAAAGTGTCGGGCAGGCCAAATTTGCGGCAAACGGTACGGCGCGTTTCTTCTACGGGCAGCGGCACAAAGCGGGCGTCTGCGGCTTCGTAGATGACCGAGACTTTGGAACTGGCGACTCCCAGCTGGCCGATGAGATCCTTTTTGGTGCTTTCGCTGGGCACAATGATGTGGCGTGCGCGATGCAC
>JBBDIO010000189.1:0-19480 GCA_040880365.1 Litorilinea sp. | reverse complement strand
TTCCACCCCGGCGATATGCTGGCAAGCTGGGTCGCCCACGATTTTTTACACATGCACCAACTGGTAGAATGTCACTACCTCTACCATGCAGAACAGGCTCTGCCGTTCACAGTGGAATACGCTGGGGAATGGTAGGCGCACACAGTATAGGCATGTGCAGCTGATGTCCGCCTCCCGACATACGTCGGGCTGGGCGAGAACCGGGAGTCAAAATGAGGAAATGCAAATGAGTGAAGATTCAATCGCTATCGAGGTACGTATCCCGGGGCTGTTACGCGATTGCACAGATGGACACGGGCGCGTCGTCGTTCAGGCCACAACGCTGGAAGGGGCAGTCGAAGCGCTCCTGGCTGCCTATCCCCGGTTGCGTATTCATCTCTACGATGAGCAGGGCGAACTCCGCCGCCATATTCTGCTCTTCTACAATCAAACCAATTTCAAAGAGCTGGACGACACCACCATTCCCCTGCGCGCCGGCGACCGCCTCAACGTGGTGCAGGCCGTGTCGGGAGGATAATTCCTGCTACTTGCGATACTTGGCAGCCCATTCACCGCCGGTCCACGATGTTTTGCGTTCGGGGTGGATGGCAATCAGATAGCGCGGGCGCGAGTTGGTCTGCGCTGCATAGCCGGGACCCGGCTCGCCCATATAGCGGCGCGCCATATCATAGATCATCCCCTGTAGCTGCGGGCTGGTTTCGGGCGCAATCGGGCCTTCTACAATCTCCGCACGACCTTCAATCAATACCCGTGTGTGTTCCAGATGAATATCATCGGCAATGTGCAGCGCAACATGTGGATTGTGGCGAATATGCGGCACATATTGGGCACGTTCGCGGCCAATCACATAGAACAAATCATCTTCGGGCACATAGTGATACCACAGGGGCACCAGATAGGGCCGGTTTTCGGGAGTGACCGTTGCCAACCGGGCATTCCAGGGCTGCGCCAGAAAGCTCGCCAGCTCTGCATCATCCAGTTTACCGATTTTGCGCGGCGGCTGATAGTCTGTCGGTAGATGCTCCACAGTGTATTGTCCTTACGCGAGAAACGATTGAGGGCTAGTAAATGATTCAGTCATGGAACAGAGGGACACAGCAAGGGGTACAGTGCCTTGTAATCTGCTACTGATTTTGCAACGGGTAATCGGCCATCATCGGACATGTTCGTCGGGCCAGTTCGTCGGGCATGTTTGTCCGGCAGATGACCAATTACCCGTTGCAAATGATCAGTGTGTGCTCACTAACTCTGCCAGTGGGGCGGCAGCGGCACTTCGCCGATGCCATAGCGTTCTGCCAGCCAGGTTGCCTGCACGACCCCATCCAGAAAACCTGAATGTTGGGAGGCATAGGTCTCCACCGAACCGCCAAACGCCTTCACCAGCGGTTGCAAGGCTGCGCTCTCACCATTGACAATGACCGTATCGGCCTTGACCTGCGGCGCAAAATACGCCGGCTCGAAATAGGCCAGCGTATCCCACATGGCCTGCGCCTTTTCGGGATAGTAGCGGGCATAGTCATTGAGTTCCTCGACCGGATAGGCCGACGTTTGGGGCGCAAGCTGGCTAGCGGCATAGAACAGGCTGGGCGAGCAGTAAAGCGCATCGACCTGGGGCCGCAGTGCCGCGGTAAAGAGGGCAAGGTCATTCCCCACCACCGCAATTTTATCCTGCGCCACCTCTTCGCGCGTCGCCAGAAAGTCCATCACCCGGCAACAATCTGCCACAATCCCCCGATAGACATAGCTGTCGGGGCTTTCAATACCCGTTGTCAGCAGGCCCGGAAATGCGGCCTTGAACGGTTGATCCGCCAGACGTTGTCCTCGGTGACGCAGCGCAACCGTCACATATTTGGCGCGTTCGGCAAAGGGCGCAATGTGAACCACGCTGCCATAGCCCGGCGCGTGATAGACCACAGGAAAAGGGCCTTCGCCTTCGTTGGGCACGCTGTAATAGGCCAAAATGCGATAGGGGCCAGTGCTGGTCATGCGCACTTCATATAGTGTAGATTCGGGGCTGGAGCGCATAGGCACCGCGGTCACCTGCGGCGCGACAGGCAGTGCGTCCAGTTCGGCCAGGGTCTTTTCCCAATAGGCAGAAAAATCTGCCGGCGGGGAACCAAGTGTCACAGACATGTTAATCAGCTCACTCTCATGTGCAGTTGGAAATTTGTGTGCAGCGCGTGCTTTTGTGCGCGCCGCGTGCAGCCGCTATGGGCATCCGTTAGGTGCATCCGCTAGCCATTGGCCGTTTGAGGCTGCAATTTTTCGGCAAAGAACTGGGCCACAATCGCCGCGTGGTGATAATTGCCGCCGTCGTGGGCATGTTTGTCGTAGGGATAGAGCTTCTTATCCTCCGTGCCAATCCGCTCGAACACGGCATAGCCGGTTTCCGGCGGGCATACATCATCCTGCAAGCCGATATTGACGATGATGGGGCACGTAATTTTGTCCACAAAGTTGATGCAGTCGAAATAGTTCAGCGTTTCGGCCATCGCCGCACGCGCTTCGGGATAGTAGCGCTGATACTCGTTCATTTCCTCATACGGATAGCTGTTGGTCAGGTCTGCCGCATCCATGTAGCCCGCCAGATAGGGCGCCTGGGCCGAAGCCGCCGCCACTTCCTGGCGCATAGACGCGGCGAGCAGCGTCAGTGCCCCGCCCTGGCTGCCACCCTGAATCCCAATGCGTGCGCTGTCCACCTCATCGCGTTCCAGCAGAAAATCGATGACACGCCACGCGTCCACATAGAAACCCCGATAGCTATAGGTATAGCGGTCGGTGATGTTGTCGGTGAGCAGCCCCGGATAGCCGGGATTGTACTGGCTGTTGCTGCGCAGCTTGGCCCGGGGCGCGGCCCCAAACGAAGCATAGCCGGCGTGCGCACCATGTTTGGGCAGCGTCGGCTCACTCACATAGCCGGGATAATAGACCATGGCGGGGATAGGTCCGCTGCGCTCGCGGGGCAGACAATACCAGCCCGCAATGCGCACATTGTCCAGACTGTCGTAATGCACCTCGAACACTTCCACATCGGGCGTGGAGCGCATGGGCACGGGCATCACTTCCGCGTTCAGCGGAATTTTCGCCACGTCGGCCAGAATCTCTTGCCAAAATTCGTCAAAATCCGGCGGTTTCGTTACCGAAGTTCCATAAGCCGCTACATCTCTCGCGGGCATAATCGGTCCAACTCCTCATCTAGTTCTTGAAATCTGTTTCTTGAAATGGTTCAGGCAATAATACCTGGCAAAATCTCGTTGACTGCTTGCTAACCAACCTGGGGCCAGAAAACGACGGTTCTATCTACTTCGGAGCGGCAGAACGCAGCTCCGCGGAATTAGCAGCATTGCTTTCAGGCGGTGCAGACGCGCCCACAATCAGACGCACGCGCCGGTTATAGGTGACATAGTTCCAGGCCCATTGCATCAGGACCAGCAAACGATTGGCAAAACCCACCAGATACATAAGATGGATAAACAGCCATGCCAGCCACGCAGGCAGCCCGCCAAAGCGTAGTCGTCCCATATCTACCACCGCCGCCGCCCGGCCAATCGTCGCCATAGAACCCCGGTCACGGTAGGCGAAGGGGGCTGCACCCTGTCCGGCCAAACGCGCTCGAACCAAGTTGGCGGCATAGGTGCCCTGCTGCATGGCGACCGGCGCGACGCCGGGCAAGGGTCGTTCCCGATTGTGGGCAAAATGCGCCAGATCGCCCAAGACCAGGATTTCAGGATGATGCGCCAAACTTAAATCGGGCTGCACCATCACCCGCCCGCTGCGATCCAGTTTGGCCGAGGCACGCTCTTCCAAACATTTGCCCAGCGGTGACGCCTGGACACCCGCCGCCCAGATCACTGTGCGCGCCGGAATGCGCTCACTCTGCTTCTCCCGATCCTGTACGGTCACGCTCTCTCCATCGATTTGGGTGACCAGCGTTTGCGTGCGCACAGTCACCCCCAAACGCGTCAGTGCAGTCTGTGCTTGCTGCGAAAGGTCTTCGGGGAAGGTTGGCAGGATCCGGTCCAGACCTTCTACCAGCAACACTCGCGTCGATTCGGGTTTGATATGGCGAAAGTCCCGGCGCAGTGTATATTGCGCCATTTCGCCCAGCGCGCCTGCCAATTCCACGCCGGTAGGACCACCTCCTACCACCACAAACGTCAGCCAGGCGGCAATCTGATCCGGGTCGGTGGCGCGCTCGGCAAATTCATAGGCGCTCAACACCCGCCGCCGAATCGCCAGCGCATCTTCCACTGTTTTCAAGCCCGGCGCAACCGAGGCCCACTGATCATTTCCGAAATAGGAATGCGACGCGCCGGTGGCAATCACCAGCGTGTCATAGGCCCGTGGCGGCTGATCTGCCAACAACACGCGACGCCCCACCACATCGATATCCACCACATCGCCCAACAAGACCTGTACATTCTTCTGGCGGCGGAGAATCTGGCGCAACGGCGCCGCAATATCGGCAGGAGAAAGACCCGCGGTCGCCACCTGATACAAAAGCGGCTGGAACAGATGGAAATTGCGCCGATCAATCAGCGTAATTTCCACCGACGCCCGCGCCAACCCCTTCACCAGATTCAACCCCGCAAAGCCACCGCCCACAACCACCACCCGATGTACAGGGGCGGGCGTGTCGAGGGCGGACGTATTCACAGCAGCGGTCAATTTAATCTGCGCTCGCAACTGCGCGACTCACTTGCTCGAGATAGGCGCACAGGTGCGTTTGGACAATCGCTTCTTCCCCTTCGCCCAGCGTGTAGGGGTTGAGATAGAAACTATCCCGGCTAGCCGGTCCAATCGCAATTGACGGTTCGCCCGCCTGCATCTGGGCGGCGACCTCGCTGCCTGTAACGCCCAGACGCTGCACATCCAGCGTGACCAGTGCACGCGGCACAGGCTGCCCCGCGCCGTTGGGAAAAGAACGTTCGGCGTTCACGCCGGGGATGTCATTCAGCGCGGTGCACCACTCCGTCACGATTCGCTCGAAACGCGCCTGGCGCGCCGTGTGATCCAGCCCCAGATACCAGCGCACCGCGGCCAGCACGCCCACCAATTCTTCCTTGCCCACTTTCATGGGCCGGCCAATTGCGCCGTGGGGGTTGCCGTGCAGCGCACAGGCTTCAATCAGATCTTTGCGCCCCAACACCAAACCGGCAGATTGGGGACCGTGCAAATCCTTGCCGCCGCTAAAAACGGCGATGTCGGCGCCCATCTCGGTGAAACGCCAGAGATTTTCGGCAGGCGGCAACTGGGCAGCCGCATCTACCAGCACCGGCACATCCGCGGCATGGGCAATCTCGATAACCTTTGCCAGCGGCAGATCCCCGCGCCCGGTCATTGCCCCCTGAAACCAGAATACGGCCGCGGTGTTCTCGCTGATCGCCGCCTCCAGTTCCCAGGGTGCAGTACTCAGCGCGTCGCCAATTTCTACCAGTTTCACCCCCACCTGGCGCACAGCATGGTCATAGCCATTGCGATGCGATTTGTGGACGACGATTTCGTTTTTCAAACCCTCCAAGCCTGTCGTATCGGGCAATTGGCGAATGGCGCGGGGATCCTTGCCTGCCACACACGCTGCGGTCGCCAAAACCAAACCCGCGGCCGCGCCTGCGCTCACATACGCGGCTTCGTTGTGGGTCAGACGCGCAATTTCGGCGCCCACACGCTGTTGCAGGTCGACCAAATCAATATGCGTGCGCGCCGCCTCGGCCATCGCGGCGGTCACCTCCGGCGGCATGATCGACCCCCCCAAGCGCGTATAGGTGCTCAGGGCATTGATCATGGGGCGCACGCCAATTTCCTCATAGATATTCATTTGTAGCTCGATCTAGCGGCTGATTACAGCGAGATGGATTACTGGATACGGGGCAGCCAGTCCATTCCGGCCCCCGTGATGCGCTGCCCTGGCACAGGACATACAACAGACTACAACAAAAGGGCGGAGCGAAACTGAGCGTGCCTGGCCCGCTCCGCCCTTTCGGTCAGTTCTACAAACTACTCAGGTCGATCCTGGTCCAACACTTCCTGGACGCGTTCTTCAATCACTGCCGCCTGCGAAGCCCAATCGGCCTGGCCTTCCCAGACCAGATCAATCTCGTTCTGGAAGATATTGTTGGCCTCGGTGAAGCGCGTGTTGCGCGGCATGGGGAATGGTTCAATCCCCTCCGTGAGCACCGAATCGCAAATGCCATAGATACTGCTGACATTGTTCACATCTTCATTGGTCCACGCCGATTTGTGCCCATTGGGCATACGTACACCGGTGACCACCTGGAAGATGCCGGCATCGGCCGAGCTGTAATACTGCAACAGCCCATAGGCTTCTTCAGGATTTTCGGTCGCGCTGTTCAGCATATACTGATTGCCCGAATAGCAACTGCCATAGCGGCCTTCGGGGCCGACCGGTAACAGGACCACGCCCAACTCGAACCGATCCTCGATGATACGCACATTGTTGGCAACTACACCGGCATTGCTCGCGAACGTCGCGGCCAACCCGGCCTGGAACACATTGGCAGGATTATTTTCGATATAATCTGCCTGGCGCATGGCAACCTTGTTCTCCAGCAAATCCAGATACCACATCCCGATCTGTTCGTGTAGCTCGGTGTTGTAGGTAATCTGCGTGCCTTCCTCGTTCATCAGCCAGCCATCGCGCGAATCGGGCGCACCGAATGCCCGCGAGACATTGCTATAGTAGTGGAAGGAATTCATGCCTTCGAAGCCAATGCCGAAGATGTTGGTTTCCGTATCGGCGGCGTTGCGCGCCATCTCGGTCCAATCATCAAAAGTCCAGCCGGGTTGCGGCTCGGCAACGCCACGCTCGTCGAGCCAGGTCTTGTTGTAGTTGACCGCGATGTTCCCACCGGGATGTACATGGACGGGCACCGAGAAATTCTTGCCATCCAGCGTATTACCCGTCAATACACTGGGATAAATGTCGTCGAAGTCGGGCAGGGGATCGGATGCCCACAGGTCATCCAGCTCCATGTAAATCCCCTTGACAAAGTTGATGAACAGCCAGCGGTGATGGCCGTAGACCACATCCTGAAGCGTGCCCGAGATGTAACCGGTCTGGGTCTTGGTTTCGATCTCGTTGTAGATAGTCTCTTCAATAATGACCTCTACGCCGGTGTCGTCCTGGTAGCGTTGGGCGAACTCGATGGACATGGACGCGCCGTCGCCCGCAGGGGCCTGGACACGCACCGCAACGTCAGTCGCGGCGGGTGCAGAAGCCGCATCGGTCGAATCTGTTGCAGGAGCTGCGGCGGGCGCGGGTGCGGCACATGCGGCCAACAACTGTGCGCCGGCCGCGCCCAATCCCGTCACCGCCAAACCTTTCAGAAATCTTCTGCGCGTTACATTCTTCCCAATCATAAAAACTTCGCCTCCTGTGTATGGAACTACGCCATTGTCTGCGGTTCTCAGCTTTGTGAGCCGCGATGAAACCAACCACACCAGAAATCAGGCGCGGGTCACTCCAATTTATCCTAGCCCTTGATGCCCGACATGACGATCCCCTGGACAAAGAAACGCTGCCCGATGAAGAAGATCGTGACGACGGGAATCATGGAGAGAATACAAGCTGCCATCAACAGATGTTGCATGGGTTCGCCACCGACTTCGGGGGTCGAGTTGAAGAACTGTAACCCCACCGAAACGGTGAACTTTTCCGGTGAATTCAGATAAATCAACGGTCCCAGGAAATCGCCCCACTGGCCGATGATCGTAATAATCGCCAGCGTCGCCAAAACTGGTTTACACAGGGGCACCAGAATCTTCCAGAAAATTCGGAAATATCCGGCGCCGTCGATCAGTGCCGCTTCATCCAGATCGCGCGGGAGCGACATGATAAACTGGCGCATGAGAAAAATCGCAAATGCATTGCCGCCAAAGAAAAGCGGTACCCACAGCGGCAACAGGGTATTGATCCAGCCCAGGCGGTGAAACAGCACAAACTGGGGAATCAACGTAACCTGGGCGGGCATCATCATGGTCGCCAGCGTGATAATAAAGAGCGCATCACGTCCCCGATATTCGAAACGCGCAAACGAATAGGCAACCAACGACGCCGTGATCACCGTGCCAATCGTGCCCAGCACCACGGTGATGGTCGAATTCCAGGCCCAGCGCAACACAGGGATCCGGGGCACTGCCAATACTTCCATATAGTTCTGCCATTGGGGAATATCGGGCACAAGGGGGGGCGGAAAGGCAAACATCTCCACAGGCGTCTTCAACGAACTGGAAAGCGTCCAGAAGAGGGGAAATCCAAAGACGACGCACAAGAAGATGATCGTCGTATAGAGGACAACGCGTCCCACCTTGATGCGGGGCATGGACGGTCGTGGTTGAGCAATCGTGTTTTGAGCCATTGTCTACAGTTCTTTTCTTTCCTGAGCAAACAATTCCGACAGGGACCGCGCAGCCCACATCCGGCGTGGGCACGCATCCGGATCACCCGACGCAGGCCGCGCAAGGCAATCCACCAGCGTTGGCCCGCCTTAGCCGCCTTCGTAGTGTACCCACCGCCGCGAGTAGATAACCTGGAACCAGGTGAAGGCCATGAGCACGATGGCGAGCACCCATGCCAGCGCGCTGCCATAGCCCAGGCGGAAATACTGGAACGCCTCGGTATAGATATGGAGCGCAAAAAACCAGGTTGCATAGGATGGTCCGCCTTTGGTGGCAACCCAGGCAGTCGTAAATACCTTCAACGCCGCAATGACGCCCAGCACCACATTAAAGAAAATGGTGGGCGTGAGCAGCGGCAGTGTGACATGCCGGAATTTGTAGAGCCAGTTGGCCCCATCAATGTCAGCCGCCTCATACAATTCCTGGGGCACGCCCTGCAAGCCGGCCAAAAAGATGAGCATGGTATTGCCACCGACTGCCGCCCAGACGCTGATCATAATCATCGAATAGAGCGCGGTATCACGCGAAGCCAACCACCCAGGGGGGTCGCTGATCCCGATATCGCGCAGGAACACATTCACAGGCCCCAAACGGGGCTGCAGCAAGAATACCCACACCACGGCAATCGCCACCGCCGGCAACAGATGCGGCATAAAGAATACGGTGCGATAGATATTCGTGCCCTTCAGCTTCTGGTTCAACATGGTCGCCAGAATCAACGAGCCGATAATCGCCGTGGGCACAAAGATGAGGCTGAACGAAAAGGTGCGCCCCAGCGAAGGCCAGAATAGTACGTCTGAGAAGAACGCCCGGCTATAGTTCGCCAGGCCAACCCAGCGCGCGTCGCCGATAATCTCATAATTGGTAAAACTGAAATAGGCCGATGCAATAATCGGCCCGCCCCAGAAGATCACCAGCCCAATGAGCCAGGGCAAAGCAAACACATAGCCCCAGACGGCCCGCTTGGCCTGAAAATGGGTTTGAGCGCCCACCAATCTCGGAAACCAGCCTGGGCCTGCCGGTTTTTGGGGCGTATTGAGTCGGTCCTGTGCAATTGCCACAACTAACCTCCTGTTATCTAAAAATCCAGAATCCTACGATGCCTTGCCACCAATACGCCAATAATCAGCCGGCGCGTTTTGCCACTCGGGCGCAGATAGACCATTGGGATCGAATACAATTTTGCCGGCACGCAACGTCATCACACAGTCCAGCTTCTTGTCACCCATCAGCTTGGCGCGACCACAATCTACCAAACCAAATTCACCCTTCAACACATCAAAAACCGCCACATCAGCTTCGGCGCCGACCGCCAGATTTCCCAGTTCGGGCCGCCCCAGCTCCTGTGCAGGCGTCTGGGTCGAACGCATAATCACCTCGGACAGGGGCATCCCCAGATTCAAGAGCTTGCTCATAGTCGTTTGCATGTCCACAACTACCCCGTGGACATTGCGCACGTGCAAATCCGTGCTGATAGAATCGGGCATGAAGCCCTGCTCCATGGCCGGCGCGGCCAGTCGATACCAAAAACTTCCGGCACCATGCCCCACGTCAAAGATTACGCCCCGCGCACGCGCTTCGCGCATGAACGGCTGGAGCTTGTTATTTTCGTCTACCACGGGAAATTGCTGGGCAAACACGTGGGTATGGATATCCCCCGAACGCATCTTGTGCAAAATCAACTCGTCATAGGGACGTTCGGGGCGCGGCCAGAAATCGACCATGACCGGCTTGTGACACAGATCCCCCGCGGCCACCGCCCGATCCACACCGGCCCAGGGCGGGTGCAGTTCATCGAAAGGTTCCTGCGTCCAATAGTGCGCCGTCTTGATGCCCACACAAATATCGGGATAGGCCAACACGATAGACGCCGCCAGTTCCGGGTCCATCGTGCGAATGTCCTGCTCAAAATCGCCAACCATGCCCAAATCGACAATATTGATATAGGCAAGAATTCGCGTTTCCGACTGGTCAATAACAGTACGTTTGAAATGGAGAAAGTGCTTGGCGCCCGCAGTCCCGGTATCCACCATGGTGGTCACACCCGAACGAAAACTGTGAGAATCGGCCATCACACTCAACCCTTCGGGTTCGCGGGTGTGATAGACATGCACATGCATATCAATAATACCGGGCGTCACATAATAGCCCCCCACATCCACCACGCGTCGCGCCCGTGCAGGGTCCAGATCCGGCCCAACAGCCGCAATCTTGCCATCAGCAATCGCCACATCCTGCCGCCCGTCGATATTGTTCAACGGGTCTATGGTGTGGCCGTTCTTGAGTAAAAGGTCGTACTGCGGTTCAGATGACATGCACATTCCTGTTAGATTTTCAAGTTAATGAGACGGAATCCGAGAATACGAAATTCATGCGCCGAAGTAGGTTCGACAGAAGATAATACAAATGCGAAGTTTATAAATGAGCGGGCGGGCTACACACGCGAAGGGCGCTGGAGCCGCCCAGAATTGGACTGAAGAGTATTGTGAGAAGAAATTGGGCTGCTGCCGAACTGCTTGGGAGAAACATAGACGCCCGCAGCCACCAAGGCACCGTTCACGGCTAAGTCAGGTAACTTCACAAAATTATGATGAGGCCATCAGCCCGGCAAAGTGTACTGCAAAGTGTTGATAGGCAAAAGCCAGGCACAAAACGGCTGGCTAGTGCGCTGTTTACAAGGATTTTGAATTCTTGCGTAGGTCACCGCTCCTGCGGTGACAACCCTGTAGACCCATGTCACGCCAGGAGACGTGACCTACGGCAAATACAAACTTCAACTTAACTAAGCACTAGCCCAATCAGGAACGGTCACCCCGCTGGAAGAGCGCCACTCCGTAAAATTCATAAGACGCCGCGCGATCCGGCACATCTACCACATGCACCGTAAAGCGTGCCGGCACGCCGTTGTCTGGGCAATGTTCGCGGAAATAGCCGCCATAGGCCCGACGATAGGCTGTGCGCAGCCGTTCGACCTCGTTGATGTACCCTTCAGGATCGACCACAGGATTGGGCGATTTGGGCAAACAGCCAAACGCGTGGATCTCAATGAAATCGATTTCCGCCAGGCTATTGCAGATACCCGCTTCGCGCACCCACTGTTCCCAACATTCAAAAACCAGTGGAATCTCTTTGTCCGGGTCCATATACTCGACCGTATCGCGACCCAATACACCCTTCGCCGAATAGCCGCCGGTGAGTCCGGCAAAATGCAGCTTCAAATCACCGTCGGGCTGCTCTTCGACTACCAGATTTGAGAGGACGGGTTCATCACCCTGATAGTAGTAGGTGATCTTGCCCCGTTTTTTTACATTAAAGGCCATGCTGTCCTCCGCGAAGACCCAATTGCGAGGAAAACCTGAACACGAATCAATCCAGGTCCGGTTAGGATTGGTGAGTATTATACCAACTTCTGCGTCAGCTCAAAATCGCAAAACAAAAGCTTGCATACATGTTTCGCCAGACGAAACCTACACCGGCTGAGCTGCCCCACCCACAGACCGTGGGAATTGTCGGGGGCGAGAATTCCCACGGTCTGTGGGCGCAGCGGGCAATTTCGGCGTGTGCGTGCAAATTCCCCCATATCAAATTCCCCCATATACAGAGTGGGGCTTTTGCTAGGCCGCGCCCTGTTATGGCGCGTCTTGCGTGCCGCCAAAACGCGCCACTGCATCCAGATCGATCTCCACACCCAGCCCCGGCCCTGTGGGAATTGCCAGCATCCCCTCGGCATCCAGTTGCCAGCCGCCCACGACCAATTGGTCAATATAGGGCGATCCGGTAATGTATTCCACCAGGTCGGTGGTCGGGAAAGCCGAGGCGAGATGAAGATCGGCGGCCAGCCCCAATGCCGTATTCCAGCCATGTGGAATAAAGCGCACGCCATTTTCCTGGGCCATCCAGCCAATGCGCCGCTCCTCGCTAATGCCGCCGACTTTGGTCACATCGGGCTGCACAATATCAAACGCGCCCGCTTGCAACCAGGGCTGGAACGCCTGGCGGCGCGTCAAGACCTCGCCCCCGGCAATGGGAACCGGCGCGGCCCGTCGCAACTGCACATAGTCCTCCAGTGCATCGGGATGCAACGCCTCTTCAAACCAATAGATGTCATACTCTGCCAGCATCTGGGCCGTGCGCAAAGCCCACTTATAGCCATTGGGCCAAAACGCATCGCTGCCGCCCGCATCCACCATCAGCAACGCATCATCGCCCACAGCATCCCGCGCCGCCGCCACAATTTCTTGATCCAGACGGGCGTTCACTCGCCCAAATGGTCCCCACCCCATCTTAAAGGCCCGGAATCCCTGCGCCTTGACCTGGAGCAGATGGTCGCGCAAGGGCGCGGGATCGTCCATGAGCAGCGACGCATAGGGGCGCACCCGTTCACGATAGCGTCCTCCCAACAGCCGCCCCACAGGCTGCCCAGTGGCCTTGCCCAAAATATCCCACAGCGCAATATCAATGCCGCTGATGGTATGCGTAATTGCGCCGCCCCTTCCCAGCCAGAATGTATTCTGATGCAACTTCTCGCTCACTCGCTCCGGCTCCAGCGCATTCTCGCCGGTATAGAGCGGCGCCAACACCTTCAGCGCAGCCTGCACCAGTTCATCATTGGTAAAGACGCTGCCCCAGCCGGTTACGCCCTCGTCCGTCTCCACCACAATCAACGTATGCACACACTCATCGGGCCGAATTTCGTTGCTCCAACCGCCTTCCGGTGTCTCACCCCGCAACCCAATCGCCCGAATCTCTCGAATTTTCATCCCCACAACTCCGCTTCTATCCTGTCCTGTAAAAC
Organism: Litorilinea sp.; assembly: GCA_040880365.1. Taxonomy (GTDB): domain Bacteria; phylum Chloroflexota; class Anaerolineae; order Caldilineales; family Caldilineaceae; genus JBBDIO01. The sequence continues at coordinate 6,267 of JBBDIO010000189.1, read as the reverse complement.
TCACGGATCAGTCGGCAGCTATCGCCCCCTACCCACTACCCGATTGTTGACCTGTTTGTTTACTCGCTTGCGAATGCGCCTGCAATTGCCGAGGGGCGCCTGGCCTATAAATGGGGCCAGACACCCTGGCGGCTAAACAAATCGGCAATGCTCAGGCTTTCCAGACGTGTAATCGCCGCCGCTTTCTCGGCCGCGGGCATGTTGACAATCTGCTCGATGCGCTCGGCGATGAAATCGGCGTCGGCATCACTCAGATTGAAAGGATCCAACAGGAAATAGCCTTCCTCCACATGATGGGCGCGAGTCTTGATCGAAGGCTCGCCTTCGCCCAGCAGCACCGAAAGCGCCATCGCCGAAAGGCCCGATCCCGCGCGGTCTACCGTCACCTTGGCGCGCATAATCGGATAGGGATCGGGTTCGGGATAGACGGCTGTCACCGTAATGCCCTCCAGCGGCGCGAGCCGTTCTACCAGGCGCAACACACGCTGCTTTTCCGCCTCTTGCTCGGCCCGATGATAGCCGCGTTCCCACTCTTCCAGCGCCACAATCAGCCCCACAATGCCTTCCTTGCCAATCTTCATGCCCCGCCCAATGCCCCGGTTTTGGGCATAGGCAGCCTGGATCAGATCGAGCCGCCCGGCCATCACCCCCGATGTGGGCGCGCGAAAGTGTTTGTGGCCACTACAGATCACCAGATCGGCCCCCTTGCCGATTAAATCGGGCAACATATGCTCTTCCGCTGCGGCATCCACAATCACCGGGACGCCATGTTTGTGCGCGGTTTCTACAAACGCCGCGAAGGGCACAAACCCATATTGGGTGGTGTGGTGCGAAACCACATACATGGCCGCGACCGTATTCGGCCCAATACTGGCATCGAACAAGGCGCGCGAGGTGCCGTTCACCGTGCCTATCAGTTTGACTTCTGCCCCGGCCAGACGGATCCCCTGGGTCACGGGCGCGCCATAATTCACGGCATGGCCCATCTGGATAATCACCTCGTTCTTCATGCCGGTGGCGTCGGGCAATTGGGCAATTTTGGCAGGGTCGGTGCCTGTCATACACCCGGCAACCGCCATTGTCAGCCCCGCCGCGGCACAGGCGGTTGCCAGCCCTGCCTCCGAATGGGCAATGCGGGCAATGGCATCACTGGCGCGTGCAAAGAGCACGTCCATTTCAAAAAATTCGCCCGCAACCGCGGCCATCGCCTCGGCAGCTGCGGGCACAACCGCCGATTGTCCATAGGTGGTCAGCGTACCACTGGCGTTGATTACGCGGCGCAGGTGATACTCTTCAAATACGTCTCTGGTCATGGGATTTCGCCTTCTAGAGTGGAGAGTGCGTGTATAACTGCTGCAAAAAAGCATACCTTACTTGGACGCATTGCTCAAAGCGACGGTCTGTTTTCGACCTACCAAACCGCCATACCCGAAAAAGTCTTTTTGACAGACATCCACTACGGTGGTAGATTGGTTTTAATTTGGTGGGTTGTACACTCTTAAAGTGCACCCCTGTCAATTCTCCACACGAAATTTCCACAGAGGTGTGCACCAGATTCTTCGGTTTTCTCTTCCAAAGAGACCCAACGCAGTACCTGTACCGGCACGCCAGACTTTATTCTTGTGTATGTTAACAACCGGGTAATGTCAAGCTTTTGCTTCGTTTTTGCAGTTGTTACAAATCGCTGCTCCATTCAGTAGTTCACTGTTGTCAACGACCTATTCCACGACCCATACCAGGATAAGGTCACTTTTCCGTAAAAAGTTACTTCTGCAAATTGCTATCTATTTTAATCACTTTTATTTTAATCACTTAAGGAGACAGAATGTCACGAAACACATTTACGCGCCGAAAATTCTTGCAGGGGATCGCCGTCACCGGCCTGGGCGCAGTGAGCGCACAAGTGCTGGCAGCCTGTGCTGCGCCTGCCGCCGCGCCGAGTGATACAACCGATGCTACCACGTCGGATGCTGGCCCCGCCGCCACCGATGTGGTCTTGCGTGTTCAGGCCGCGCCCGAATCCGGGCAAGCCGTCATGCCCACCATCATGGCCGAACGCTACCAGGCCGATTCCGGCGTCCAGGTCGTTATCGAAGAGACCATCTACGCTGAAATCGAAACCAAGACCCAAACCGGCTTCATCTCGGACACCCTCCAGGATCTGCTCTACGGTCACCATCGCTGGTTGTTCATCAACTTCACCAAGGGCATCTACATGGGAATCGATGATTTCCTGGCCTCGAATCCGCCCGAAGACTATGATGATATCTATCCCAGCGTCATGGCGGGTAACGCTCTCGACGGCACCAACTTCAGCTTCCCCGGCGTTGTGCATCCCGGCGGCAACATCGCCGTGAACTACAACAAGACCATGCTGGAAGAAAAGGGCCTGCCCGAACCCCAGGAAGGCTGGACCATCGCCGACTGGACCGAACTCGCCCGCTCGGCCGCCGAACCGGGCAGCATCTTCGGCATGGGCTTCGACAGCATGAGCGCCATGCACTACTACAGCAACACGGCGCGCTCGTTTGGCAGCCCCGACAGCATCGATAGCTGGATCATGGATGCCGAAGGCACCCAGATCAGCTACAACACCCCCCTGCATGAAGAGATCGCAGCCTGGTTCTTCTCTTTGCTGGAAGATCGCATTGCCCCTCGCCAGGCCGATTACATCGAAAATTCGGCAGGCCGTCTCTTCGTCGCCGGGCTGAGCGCAACCCATGCCAGCACTGTCGGCAACACCGCTTCCTTCATCACCCAGGTCGATGGCGCGTTCGAAATGGACGCAGTGCCGCTGCCGGTTGGCCCCGAAGGACGGCAGGGCACCTGCTATTCGGGTAATCAGCATATGATCAATTCCAACACCGCCCACCCCGAAGAAGCCTGGGAGTTGATGAAACTCTTCTCCAGCGGCGAAGCTGGTGTGCTGATGGTGCTGGAAGGCCGCTTGCAGCCCAATGGGCATCGTTCGGCGTGGACCGACGAAGACGTGAACGAAGTCAACCGCATGTTCGGCGTCACCGCCAACCTGCTCGAAGCCGGCATCGAACCCTTCACCATGCCGCGCAATACCCGCTTCACCGAAGCCAACAACATCTTCGAAAACGAGCTGAATCTGGTTTGGAACGGCGACGAGCCGTGGGCATCTCAGGCCGCGCTCATCGAAGAACGCGTGCAGCAAGTCCTGGACCTCGACCGCCCCGAATAGGGACGGCTGTTTCCGTACACATACTCAAAAACAGAGGGCCGGGCGTCAATCCGGTCTTCTGTTTTTTTTGATCTTGCTTGCCCCATCCCCAACTCGTTCCCCAATATGCCAACTGCCTGCCCGATTGAATTGGTCGCTGGTTCAATTCATGGGAAAATGAACCCATTATCGAATCCCAACCAGACTACCCAGCGGGTGAGGAGTATCTATGGACTTACAGTTACAGGGGCAGGTTGCCGTTGTGGTCGGCGCGGCCAGCGGTATCGGCCGCGCCATTGCCGAAACCTTTGCCGCCGAAGGCGCGCATGTGGTATTAAGCGATATCTCGCCGCGCGTCGAGGCCATCGCCCAGGAAATCGCGACCGCGCACGGCGTGCGCGCCCTGGGGCTGATCGCCGATGTCACCGATAGCGCCGCCATGCAAGACGTGGCCCAACAGTCGGTGGCGCAGATGGGACAGGTGGATCACCTGGTCTATGCCGCGGGCATGGGGTCCGGCAAAGGTGGATTCCCATTCTGGAATCTCCAGCCCAGCGACTGGCCGCGCGTGCTGGATGTGAACCTGGTAGGGGCAGTGAATTCGGCCCACGCCTTTGCCCCGCACTTCAGCGAACGCCGCCAGGGCACGATCGCCTTTATCTCCTCGGTCGCCGGGCAGATTGGCTCGCAAACCGACCCGCCCTACAGCGCCGCCAAAGCAGGCCTCATCAATTTCTCCATCTGCGCCGCCAAAGACCTGGCAGCCTATGGCGTGCGCGTCAACACCATCAACCCCGGCATGGTGGATACCCCTCTCAACCGCGGCGTCTGGGAAGGCCAGATGAAAAATCTGCCTGAATCCGAACGCGTAGATTTCGAAGCCTGGGGCGCAGATAAACTCAAACGAGTCGTCCCCCTCAATCGCTGGCAGACAGCCCAGGATATCGCCAACATGGTTGTCTTTGTGGCTTCGCCCCGCGCCCACAATGTCACAGGCCAAACCATCAACGTGGATGGCGGCTTCGTCATGCACTGGTAGCCATGCACTGGTAGCCATGCGCGGCCTTTCTCCCGCCGGCACATCAGTTCGGCGACAATCGTCATTCAATGCGCGCAAAGAATAGACGTTCACAAAAAACGGCGACTTTCCAGGCTGGAAGGTCGCCGTTTTTTGTTATGCTTCATGCACTGCACATGCTTCATGCAGTGCATGAAGCATGTGCAAGGACAGGTCACAACCAACACAACATGCAAGCGAACCGCAGCTAATTGCCCAGGAACTTGTTAATCACGTTCGCGGTCACCTGCGAAAGCGGTTCATCCACCAGCAAACAGGCACAGTAGGTAATCGACCCCACCGAAAAGACGCTGCCGCCACTTTCGGTGTCATAGATGACCATCTCCGAACCGCCTTCATCGGGGTTGGTGCCCTTTGCCAGCAAAACGGTATTTGCCGGCGACGATGCGCTGCGCTTGTCGGTTTCATGTCCCGATGCACCGCCGGGGATGCGCTCGTGCTGGCTTTCGATGCCAAACAGATCGCCCTTTTTCAAGCCGGTGCCTGCAAACACCCAGTGTTCCGGATCGACCACCGCATAGGGCGCCGCCGTCATCACACCCGCTTCGGTAAAGACCACACCCAGCAGATTGGCTTCGGATTCTACATTGCGATGGAAACGGCTTTCAAACGTGCGGCTGGAATCTTCGGGATCGCGCACGCCGCCGCCGCTGGGATGTCCTACCACCTGATTGTTGACGCGCATGGTCTGGTCATCGATAAACTCCACCTCGGCGTTGAGACCATTGCCGCCCAGATACATGAACTTGCCGCCCCGTTCCTGCACCCATTCCTTGATGCGATGGTACATCTGGGCCGACCAATATTCCGGGTGCACCGCGCTGATGACAATCTCATATGCATCCAGATCCAGATCGCCCGCGTGCAGCTGATATTCCGAATAGAAATCGTGTTCGAAGCCTTCGCGCTCCAGCCAGGCCAGCAGCCGCCACTCGGTAGGCGCAACATGACACGCCTGCCGCCCTTCGATGTTGTCATAGACCTCGGTAAATTCGGGGATATGATTCAACCATTCGGGACGCTCGAACGAGAGGGGCAAATACGCCTCATCCGGGTATCGCCATTCGGGATACTGCCCACCGTAGTAATAGCGCGAAAGCTCCAGCCGCGCATTGACAATCGGCGTAGCGGGCAACTGATCGGCGTTGATGTAGTTGCTGCGTCCGCCGAAATTGTTATAGGCGTTCCAGGTATTGGTCGAAGCCAGCACCGCGATGCGGGCGGTCGGCTCTTTGGGGGCGACAATCCACGGAAAAGAGAAGAACTCGCCGCTTTCGCCTTCCACATGCACATAGTAAAGCCCCGACCGTTCGGGCGCTTCCAGCAGCGAAGACTGGCTGGGCGCGCCATAGCCGCGCTGGTTCCACTGCACGCCGGTCTGCACATAATCGCCATCGGGCGTGATTTGCATATTGGCACCCGGCCCGTGTTCATCAATCCAGCTGATGAGTTTGATAAATTCCTTTTCCAGCCCATAACGCCAAAAGCTCAGGCGATAGGGTTCGGTGGCATGGACACGAAATTCGCCCCGGTCGCCCGATTTGACCCACTTGGGCCACATATAGCCCACAATCCGGTCGGACAACAGGCGGAACTGATAGGGCGCGTGTTCTGCCGCCACCGTCAGATTCACAATCTTGGGGCCAAAGCCCGCTTTATGCAGCGTCACCTTGTACTCGCCGGGGGCGACATCGGCAAAAATTGCACCGCGGGGCGACGATTTCACAATAGTAACCGTATTGCCGTCCCCATCCTGAAACTCTACGCCCACGTCTATCAGCGCGACATAGCGTTCGTTGCTCACATACCCAATCAGCATCTGGTATTTCCTTCTCTAGCGGTTCAGCACTGGCACTTCATCTCGATAGCACAATAGAAAAACGCCCGTCCCCTATCCACGCGACAGGGGACGGGCACAGAACAGACACAGCGCAGACACAGCGCAGACGCAGAACAGACCCAGGAACTAGCTTCCAGGATTCTGCTTGCGCCATTCCTCATA
>JBBDIO010000188.1:15320-19514 GCA_040880365.1 Litorilinea sp. | reverse complement strand
GGGCCGCGACGCAAGCGGAACTCCAGGGCGCGGCGTGGACAGGCCCCGCAGGTGAAGAAAGCTGGTATACAGCCGCGCAATCAAGTACAGCGCAATCAGCGGCGTTACAGGCAGGCGCGGGGGGATGGGTCCAGTATCGTCTGGCGTTGGGCGCGGTCAATGGCTGTGGTTCGCCGCGCGTGACGGCGGTCACTGTCAGCTACGTCGAGTAATGCGAGCGCAAATACTGTCACGCAGGTAGCAAGGAGATCAACCATGAACGCTGTTGCCGAGTCTTTAACCGTGGGGGAGATAGCCAGCCGGGGCCGGGAAACCTACCGGATCATCGACTGTGACGTCCACCATGCCGCGCCGGATATGGCCGCGCTCCAGCCCTATCTGCCCGAACCCTGGCGTAGCAAAATCGTGAACTCAGCTTCGCACATCGGCGGCCTGGGCTATCTGTCGCCCGCCGGCCACCGCCGCAAAGATGCCATTCCCCCCGGCGGCGGCATGGTCGGCTCCGACCCGGAATTCCTGCACCGCCAGTTGATTCTGGAAAACAAGGTGGATCTGGCAATTCTGACCGGCGAAATGTATGGCTGGAATATGCACCCCAATGAGGACTATGCCAACGCGGTGGTTCAGGCCTTTAACTCCTATACCATCGAACACTGGCTGGAACCCTACGCCCAGCACTTTCGGGGCGCAATCACCATCAACTCCAATGACCCACACGCCGCGGCCGCCGAAATCGACCGGCTGGGCGCGCGGCCTGATATGGTCATGGTCATCATGGGGGCGACGTCTACCCGGCCCTATGGGCAGAAGTATTACCATCCCATCTACGCAGCCGCGGCCCGCCACCACTTGCCGATTGGCGTGCATCCGGCCAATGCCGGGGTCGGCATCGCCCATGCCGTGACCGCAATGGGCTATCCACGCACCTTTTTTGAATACCACACCGGCCTTTCGACCCTCTTTCAAATTCAGCTCATCAGCCTGGTCGCCGAAGGCGTCTTCGAAAAATTCCCCGATTTGCAGTTCATCTGCATCGAAGGCGGGGTGAGTTGGCTGCCCCAACTGCTATGGCGCATGGATAAGAACTATAAAACCCTGCGCGCCGACGCGCCCTGGCTCAAACGGCTGCCCAGCGAATATGTCCTCGATCACTGCACACTAACGACGCAACCCCTGGAAGAGCCGCCCGATCCGACCTGGTTGCTGTATATTTTTGAAATGATCCAGGCCGAAAAGACGCTCCTCTATGCGAGTGACTATCCCCACTGGGATTTCGATGCCAACCACGTCCTGGCGCGGCTGCCCCAGCACTACAAAAAAGCCATTTTCCAGGATAACGCGGCGCGCGTGTTGCGCCTGTAGGCTTGCGCCAGGAGGTATCTGCATGGGCAAACATAGCATTGGCCGCGTCGAAGCGTTTCCCCCCGGCAAACAGTCTCTGGTGCGCGTGGCAGGCCGCACGCTGGGCATCTTCAATATCAACGACGAATACTATGCCCTGCACAATCTCTGTCCCCACAACCAGGCCCCCGTTTGCCTGGGTGATGTCGGCGGCACATTATTGCCTTCGCAGCCGGGCGAATACATTCCCGGCATGGAAGGCGAGATCCTCCGCTGTCCCTGGCACGGCTGGGAATTCAATATCAAAACCGGCAGCAGCCTGTTCGATCCCGCGGTCAAGGTCACAACCTACGCGGTCACCGTGGAAAACGGCGAGCTGGTGATCGAGATCTAGGCGCGCCCGGCGTTATCTGCACCTAAACAACCACCCGAACAACCATGCGAACAACCACCGGAAAGAGATCTGCTGATGTCCACTCATCAACCCTTGTGTATTCTCTCCATCGGCGCGCATCCTGCCGACATTTTTGATCAGAGTGGCGGCACGATGGCCCACCACGTAGCCCGCGGCGACCGCGTCGCGTGTGTCGTGCTTACGCATGGCGCGCGCGTGCATGATAAAGTGATTAGCGACGAGATGTCCCATCGCGAACAAGTACCCGATGCCGAAGAACTGCTGGCCCTGATGGCCGAACGTTCCGACATCAAGGCCGAAGAAGTGCGGCGCGCCTGCCACATCCTCGGCGTCGATGAACTCTATTTCTTTGGTGCAGATGACGCGATTCTCCTGGTGACCCCCGAAATCGTGCGCCAACTGGCGCGCATGTTGCGCGAGGTGCGCCCGGATGTAATCCTGACCCATTTTCCCCGCGAAGGCGATGGCATGACCAATGCCCATGCCGTGGCCGGACAGATCGTGCTACACGCCATTCAGAATGCCGCGAGCGTAGACCCAGGGGATCGCAACCCCCCGCACCGCGTCGCCCAGGTCTTCTTCTTTGGCACAGGCGCGGCCGCCATCCCCCGCAGCGTCTGGCAATCGGAAGGCGGCTATTACAACGATCTCTTTATCGATATTACCGATGTCATCGACAAGAAACTCGCGAGCATAGACAGCCTGGATAGCCAGGGCTATGGCGGTCTCTATGCGCGCAAACGCATTGAAACCAGCGACGGCGCGTTTGGGTTGGCCGGGGGCACCGCCTATGCCGAAGGCTTTATCAAGATGAACGCCGAAACCCACTACTATCTGCCCATCACCGAACACGCGCTGGAGGGCGCGCGCGCGTCCGATCATGAGAACATCGCGCGCCGCTCCTACCGCATTCAGGTAGACTGAATTAGAGTGGCCTGAATTAAAGTAGCCGGACAGACGAATCGACAACCCCAACCAGAAGGTGGTTTATACCAATGCGCGCTCCAGAAGAAATCCGGGCCATGCTGCGTGGGCCGGTGACCTCGCTCCACACGCCCTTTCTGCGCGACGGCGCAATCGATTATGCCAGCCTGCGCGGGCTAATCGACCGCGGGATTGCCGCCGGCAGCACAACCATCATGCTCACCTATGGCAATAGCCTTTACTCTCTGCTGACGGAACAGGAGATTGCCGATGTGACCCGCGCCGTGGTCGAGCATACTGCGGGGCGGGCGGTCGTGGTGGCCGCCGATGGGGTCTGGTGGACGGGCCAGACCGTGGCGTTTGCCCGCTATGCCCGCGAAGCCGGGGCCGATGTGCTCATGGTGTTGCCGCCCGACTGGGCCGCTTCGTGCACCGCCGATACATTTGTCGCGCATTACGCCGCCGCAGCCCAGGAGATGCCCGTGATGGTGGTGACCAATGTCTTTCGGCGCGCGCCCGCGCTGGGGCTAGAGGTGGTGCGACGCCTGCGCGACGCGACGCCGGGCGTCATCGCGGTCAAGGACGATTTGGGAGGCGTCTTTGCCCGCAAGCTGTGTCTACAGGTCGCAGACCAGTGGGCTGTGATCTCTGGCGGGCAAAAGCAGAACCACTTCGACCAGGTACACTACGGATGCCACGCCTGGCTTTCGACCCTGGCTCCCTTTGCGCCAGAGATTACCCGGCACTATTGGCAGGCCGTTCAAGCCCAGGATTGGGCCGCCGCCCATCGGGTTGTGCGCGATTATGATATTCCGTTTTTCGAATTTATTACGGGGATGGAGGGCGGTTTCGACGCGGCGATTCACGCCATCTACGAACTGACCGGCCTGGCCCAACGCTGGCGCCGCCCCCCCTATCACACCGCCACCGACGCGCAGCTCGCGCAACTGGCCGATCACCTGCGCAACCTGGGCCTGGGATCGAGCCTGACCCGCTAAGAACATAGACCGCTCTTTTGTTGTCTGTTTAATTTTCTACGCTTTCAAGCGCGGCTTGGGGCGTTATGCCGTCATTGGCGACTGCCAGAATGGCAGGCAGGTAGGTGTTCATGGTTTGCAGGTTGGCATAAACCAGATTGTGCAACCAGCCTGTGGTGAGTTGCTGGCCCTGCGCGTCCAGGCTCGTCTTGAAACGCACTTCGCCGTCTTCCCAATCCATTTCGAAATTGCCGCTGACCAGCGCGTAGTTGGCCCGTGTGAGCAATTCGGCCATTGGGGGGCGTTGCGCGGCGGGCACAGATTGGGGCACGACCGAATAGAAGAGCGCATGGGCTTCCTCTTCGCGGGCCAGGGCAAAGCACTGCCAGGCGTGCACCGTTCCTTGAAATTGCAGCCGGAACGTATCGTCTTCTGCATTGCTTTCAAAGCCCCAGTCGGCTTCGTGAAAATAGCGGACAAAGTGCGCCGCGACGCTGGTTTCGCCGCTGGTTTCGCTTTGGGTTTCCGGCCTTGCGG
>JBBDIO010000188.1:6457-15220 GCA_040880365.1 Litorilinea sp. | reverse complement strand
TGCGCCGCGACGCTGGTTTCGCCGCTGGTTTCGCTTTGGGTTTCCGGCCTTGCGGGTGCCGGGCGTGCGCGATCCGGGGCGTTCTGCGCCAGTTCCGTTTCCAGCGTTTCCAACTGGGTCGCGAGCCGGTTCAGGGCGACCTGCATATCCGCTACTTGCTCCACATTTTCGCCGGCATCTTTGCCGGTATCTTTGCGGATCAGTGTATCGGTAGCGGTTGGGGTCTCATCGCCGCGCAGGTTGAGAAAGTCGAGCATTGTGTGCAAGACCTGGGGGCTAAAGATCGAGCTGGGATCCAATGCCGAAGGGGTGATCCGATCCCAGAGCGTGCGAAAGCCCGTCGTGTGGCCGTTGATGGTTTGGGTGACCGCGAGCGCCAGCCAGCCTGCGGTGGAAAAGAAGGGGTCTTCCGGCTCGCGGCGATTTTGTTCCACCAAAAAATGCCGCAACGTGCGCGCATCGGACACGGCGGCGGCGGGCAGGATGTCGAATAAATCGGGGTGCAAGCGCAATTCGATTTCTACCGGTCGGGGGGCAAAGGCGGGCGGGTTTTGGGGGACACGCAGCCGGGGCGACAGGTAAAAACACGCTTCGGCATCGATGCGGGCGTAGGTGTCGGGTCCTGCGATTGCCAACAGACGGCAGCTCGCCCGCGTCTGTTGGCTTGCTGTTGCTCTCTGCGCTGCTGCTTGCTCTTCTGTTTCCAGCGTAAGCGAGCGGCAGGCGAGGGTGAGCTTATCGCCGGCAGGGGGTGTGAAGATGAGCGTCTCTTCTGTCAATTCTACCTGGATTTTCTGTTTGCCGCCGGGCATATGGCTCCTGTATCAACTGTAGCAAGCGATTGCATCTCGGTTACAGCCATCTCGGTTGCAGCCATCTCGGTTACAGCAAGGTGTGTTGTGTGGCCGGGTCGCGCGTGGGCGCTTGCACAGAGAGACTAACCGCAGAGGGACTAACCCAGGTTGGCATTGCGCTGGGCAAGCGCCTCCATCAGCATCTTGACTTGCTGTCCGATATTGCCATTGTGCTTATAGAAGTCGCCCAAATCGACTCCGGCTACCTCCAGGAATGTTTCCATGCGCTTGTATTGGCCTTTGACCTCGCTATCGCTGTTGTCGTAGGCGGGCAGGGACCCGGCCATCTTGAGCAAGGTGGCGGTATGGCGGAAACGCCGTTCCTTCTTCAACTCGCTGGATTTCTCTTTGTTAAAACCTTTCCACTCCCGGTTGCGTCCTGCTTGCTTCAATGTGCGCCAACCCTTGGCCCCGGCGATTGTGCCCGCGCCGCCCAATTTGATCGAGGCCGATGTGACCCCAGTGATGATGCTGACGCCCATGCCCGCCGCCGCGCCTGCGCCATAGGCTGCTGCGCCGGTGACGGTGATGATCGCAGATGTGATCGCACCGACGATGCTCAGAATGTCGGCGGAGATATTGCCGAATTTGACAACGACCGGCGTAAGCTGGCGATTGAAACGCTTGTTGTTGACGGTGATCAATTCCTGCATCGTCAAAAATTCGCGCAGCTTTTCCAGCGCCTGGTATTCTTCCAGCGCCTGGAGCCTGCGCTTGTCGCGCGTGCCGAAGCGCGCGTGCTTCACTGCTTTCAGCCGGCTGCGATCCTCGGCGGTAAAGGTAACCGCCTGGCTTTGCCCCCCGTCGCTGGCGTCGCTGGCGACATTCCCAGCATTGGGCAGGGTTTGGGGATCGGCCAGCTGCTGGGCCACGTTTGCCTGTTGCGTGGCCTGGCCGACGCCGGAGCCGGCGCGTTGCCCCAGCCGCTGGCGTTTGATCGCTTCCAGGCGCTGTGCTCGATACGCTTTGCGCCGTTCTCGCAGCTCGTCTTTTTCTGCGACCTCGCCTTCCCGCTCGTGTAGAGTATCGATTTCCGATTCGCGGTCATCGGCGGAGACATTGGCAATATTCTTGAGACGGCTCAACTGTTTGAGTCGATCTTGTTCTTTTGGCTTGAGCTTGCCCTTGTGCCTGCGTTTGCTGGAAAGCCGGTCGCGCTCTTCCATTTCGCCGCTCAATTCCGCACGCCGTTGGGAGATTTCATCATCGAGCAAGTGGTATTGGCTGGGATCGGATGCCAGTTGGGGAACGTCAATGGCCTGGGCCAGGCTCGGCAAATCGACCAGGAGTTGTTGATATTCTTCATCTTTCTTGATCTTGCGGGCGGCCAGATTGCTCATGACCAGGTGATAGGCGCGGCGGGCAAGATCGATGGATTCGATCAGGATGCTGATTAAGGAGACGGCGATGGTGATGAACGACGCGATGGGGCCAAAGAGGCTGACCGCGGCTTTGGTCGCCTCGAAGGCCCCCAAAAAGAGCCTGAGCGTATTGATTATGCTGGCGTGCATCGCCAGCTGCGATTTGATGAGTTGCAGCACATCGCTGCCGAGGGTAGCGACATCGCCCTTGCCGGCTTCGCCGCGTTTGCGCTTCTTGTGGACCGAAATCGAGTCGGTGATCAGTTTGCTCAGGCTGACAATGCCGCGCAACCCATGCGCAATGCTGCCGAAAACCGCGGCCACCTGGCTGGCGTGGGTCACAACACCGCTCGAGCCGGCGGCCTTGCCAAAACCTGCTACACCAGACGCGATGCCACCGAGGAGATCGCTGGCCCCCGCGGCGCCGGTGTCCAGGACCGTCGAAAACATTTGCTTGGTGAACGTTTCCCAATCGCCTTCTTTGCGCGCCTTGTGGATCACCTGGACTTCTTTGGCAAAGGAAACAATGCCCGATAGCGCGCCCAGCCCGGCGTTGGTCACGCCGATCCCGGTCGTTGCCCCGGTCACGCCTTTGCCGAAATCGGTCAGCTCCGCTTCCAGCTTGCCGTCATCGTTGGGGCCTGCCGGCCTGGTCACACCCCACTGATCCGAGGCAATCGCGCCTTCCTTGTCTTTGCGTTCCTTCTGATAGCGGAGGTCTAGCAGGGGCGAAAAAGCGCCAGTGACAGGTGCCGTGACGTGTTTATTGGCGTCGGCTATACCCTGGATGCCGCTGCCGGCGCGACCGGCCCATTTTTGATATGTGCCGCTTTCTTCGGTTGCCGGTGCTTCATCGGGCACACCGCTAAAATTGCCGGCGAACCCCTTCAACCCCTCGTCCAGCTTGACTTTCTCTAGGCGCACAAAGCCGAGCGCGTTGGTGGTCGGATGCAGAGCCAATCGCCACTTTTTTTCGGGGTCGAGCATAGCTGTGGCGAGAATCCTGGTGCCCGAAGAGATTTTGCTACCGATTTTCTTTTTGGGATTGGGCACAAATTGCGGTGGTTGGCTCTTGTTGCTCAGCGTGGCCTCGCGCAGCGAGACATTCCGATCCCATCCCGACGCTACGATGGTGGCATTGGGGTTGGGGTGTTGAGAGTCGTCCTTGCGCTTTTTTTTCCCGCCGCTGCCAGTACGTTGGATGATGTTGGGCGATGAGACGGGCGGTGTAATGGGGGCGGCAATGGCAGACGGCGAAGAAGGGGGGCGTGCGCGCGTTTGCGCCAATAGCTGAATCGTCGCCTGGTTGCCGATGGTGCGCTGGAGGGCAAGAACATCGCCGGATTTCAACGCGGCGGGTGTCTGTTGGGCGCGCTGAACCGCGCTCCGCCAATCCGGGGCGGACCTGGCGAGCGGTTCCAATTCGGGAGATGCAACATTGGGTGCAATCGCTGGAAGCGATGTAGTGGCTCTCCGGTTGTTGCCTCCTCCCTGTTTTTTGGGCGAGGAGCCGGATTCTGACATAAGTCAGTCCCTTCAGAACAGACCAGTCCGTTTGAGAAATACAGAACTTACGCAGTCGGAAATAAAGTGCGTAGGACGAGCGGCGCTTGTGCTACGTTAAATACCTTGGGAATCGTTACAGCATAGCATACCTGTCCGGGGGCGGAAAATCGGGCTGGCAATCGCCATGCGCGCCGTGGCTTTGGCCGTGCTGAAGAAGGCGGGAGAAAGCGAGGCGCTATGCTATATTGATGATGGTACCTCCCATTTTGCGCGTAAATATACGCTAAGGACGTGTGGGACGAAGCCTACCCCCTGTTTGAGTGGGGAACCCACAGTGCAGGCCACAGGCCCCACAGGGGGCGATAGCACAGCCCTGCTGTGCGATGCCCAGCGGCACGAAGAAGAAACCAGAAATGATCTATGTCTAGCGTTGGTCGTGTGCTCTATTGGGGCAACAATATTCCAATTATTGTCATGTCGCTGCTGTGGCTGACACCGATGCTTCACTTCTGGGGCGCAGTATCTGGGCCGCTCAGGCCGTTTAGCTATCCAGACACGAATGTCGCTCCTTCGCTTCCCAATTTTCTGCTTTGGTTTCTCCTTAGCCTCTTGCCATATACATTGCCTGCTTGGTATTTCACCCCGTGGCTGGTTGAGCAAGACGGTCGCCTATACGAATTTCTCGGCATCCGCACGTTCAAACGGTTCGTCCCCAATGGGGATCTTGTCAACCGCTTGATACGACGAACCGATCCTGCTTACCGCTTCCTTCAGAATCGTGGAGCGGCACAGGCGTTCCTGGACAAGACGCGGAGTTCCGAGCGTGGTCATCTGGTGCTGCTGTTCATGGGGATATTCACGGCAGTCTATGCCCTGAGAATTGATTGGCACTCTTGGGCGATTGGTTTAACGATTGGCAACGTAGTCTTCAACGTATACCCCATCATGCTCCAGCGTTATAATCGGCTGCGGATTACAAGAATCATCCAGCGGGGTGACGATAAAGTTTGATTCATCCACTGCCACAATGTGGGGTCAATACAGTTGTTTAACAAACGCGTTATTTAGCTTTCTGTGGACATTCAGTATTTTTCACATCATTTCTGACTTGGCTGCATCCCCGATGGCTATCGAGAAGAATTTATGGCTCCCTCGATACTACAAATGGCTGGTTTAGATGGCGGGTTTGTTTCTAGCTTACCTCCAGTTTCACTATGATATGTTTGAGCAAATCCAGGCTGTTATATCTGAAGGTCGCGCGACTGACTTCCCCCAAATTGTGATCGTGGAATAGATGCTCCCATTCAGTTAAGCGCAAATAGTTGTAGGGCAGCGGGATGCCATAGGGTGCGTTGCCCACAAAATCCGCCATACTCAACGCCCGTACATCAAACTGGCTATCCCAATAGTGATCCTTAATCAGGATAAAACGCCGAGCCACGCGGCGGGCTTCAGCGAGTACCTGCTCAATATCTGTCGTGTGATGCAGCATATCCACCATTAGCACACAGTCGAACGCGTTATCGTCGAAGGGAAAATTTCGCCCATTATAGCGACGCACCTCAATATATGAATATGGTTGCAGACATACGTCAATTCCAGTTATATGGCATCCAGTGGAGTCTGTCAGTTGGTGCGCCAGTTGTCCGTCGGAAGCACCCACGTCAAGCACATTTGTAACATCGTGCAAAAAGGGGGTAAGTCTGTTCGTCAATTGGGCATAGCGGTAAGGGAAGATTATGGATTTGTTCAGCGCCCTGACTGGTGAAAACCAGTCAGGCTGTGGTGTGGGTTGTCGCGACCATTCGCGGGTTCGCAGGGTAGAAACTATAGATTTGAACATTCGATCACCTTTCTGGTTTTGGTGTTACAAGATTAGCGTTATAACCTGTGGTGATCCTGTGCGCAAGCTATGAGAATGCCGTGAATATCGCATATCCGAAGCCAATCAGGAGACGAACTCCACTGTGGGATTTAAGGCTGTGGGATTTAAGGCTGTGGGATTTAAGGCTGTGGGTTTAAGGCAGGAAATGTGACCGTGAATGTGCTTCCTTGATTCAATGTGCTTGAAACCGCCAGTTCTCCGTGGTGTTCATTCACGATCCATGCGGCAATCGCGAGTCCCAGGCCGGTGCCTTCATGGCTAAGCATACGCGCGCGCGTGCCTCGATAGAAGCGATCGAAGATGCGCGGCAACTCGTCGTGGCCCATGCCGATGCCCGTATCGCTCACGCGAAGCAGAACTAGCCCACGGCTACAAGACAATGAGAGTGTGACCCTACCATGCGCGGGGGTGTAGGCCACGGCGTTATGTAGCAAAATAAGGATCAACTGCGAGAGATGATCGGCACTGCCCGAAACCAGCACCAAGTCTTCACTCTCCAGACATAACGCAACGGTAGTGGCTTGAGCCTGTATCTGGGTAAAAGCTGATTTGGCAATCTCACTCAGATCGACTGGCGTTCTGATAATTTGCTGGCCTGCATCTGCGCGCGCCAAAATGAGCAGATTATTGACCAGACGGTTTAGGCGCATGAATTCTTCATCCATATCAGCAAGGATTTCATCAAAATCTGCAGAAGTGGGTGGATTTTGCGCAATCATATGTTGCATAATGCCCACATTCCCATGCAAACTGGTAAGCGGTGTTCGCAGTTCGTGAGCAGCATCGGCTACAAGCTGGCGCTGTGCGGCCAATACACTTTTGGTCTGCGTATACGCGGCTTCAAGCTGGGCCAGCATCTCGTTGAACGTAAACGCCAATCGTCCCACTTCATCTGGCGAGCCGACATAGGGCACCCGTTGGCTAAAGTCTTGCGCCTGACCAATCGCGCGCGCGGCGCGGGTCAGCGTGTCCACGGGGCGCAGCGACCTGCGGACCAGTATCCAACCCGACACCCCACCCACCAGGAGCGCCACGATGCCGACACCATACAAAAGCACCTGCAATTGATCGAGCGCGACTCCCAGCGTTTCCATAGAACGTGCCATCCATAACAACCCAATAATTTGTCCATCTGCGACCAGCGGCAGCATATACGTACGCAACCACAGTTCATCCCGGTCCAAAACATCGTAAACACTTTGGCCGGTCAATATCTGTTCCACCATGTCATCAGACAACGCCACGCGTGTTTGCATATTTGCCGAGCGCATCAGAACTTGCCCGTTTAAGTCTATGACCTGCACCATCGTATCCGGTGAAATGACCTGGCTGGTATCTGGCAGTACAAAGTTTTGTGCCTTCAGGGGCGCATCCTGTGCGAGGTCGAGCAGCGGGTACAAGGCTTGCGCTTCTGCCGCCAGGTCACGGTCAATCATGTCCCAGACGCTTTGGATCATAAAGACATTTACCAGGACACCGTACACAATCAGCGTGAAACCCACGACTGCTATATATTGCAGGGTGAGTCGTTCGCCGATAGAGACACGTCGTATACGCGCCCGAAGGCTCGAATAGCCCCCGCGCGCGCTATTCTTCGCGGAGAACATAGCCAACTCCACGAATTGTTTGTATCAATCTGGGCGCCCCATTTACCTCTAACCTGCGTCGCAAGTAACCGACATATAGCTCCAGCACATTGGCATTGCCATCGTAATCATATCCCCAAATACTCTCCAGAAGCTGCTCACGGCGCAGCACTTGTCGGGGATGGCGCAGGAAGTATGCCAGCAGTTCGAACTCGGTCGGCGAAAGCGATTCTAAAAGGCAGTCGCCACGACGGGCTTCCCAGGTAGCCATATCAAGCGTCAGGTCGCTGTAGCGCAAGACTACGCTGCTTTCATGCGGGCGACGGCGGCGGAGCAATGCACGTACGCGTGCCAGGAGTTCTTCATATGAAAAAGGTTTGACGAGGTAATCATCTGCCCCAGCATCTAACCCTAATACACGATCTCCAATTTCATCACGGGCAGTGAGGATCAGGATGGGAACGTCATCACCTGTTGCGCGCAGACGGCGACATACTTCAATGCCATCAGGACCCGGCATAATCAGATCCAGAATAACCAAGTCATAGGTGGTATGTGCCAAAGACCGCAGGGCCAGTTCACCATCACGGGCCACTTCTACCGTGTGCCCTTCGAGTATCAGTCCTCGTCGCAGCATCTTTGTGATTTTCTCGTCATCGTCAACGATCAAAACACGAAAATTCATTCCACTTGTCCTCCACACAGGTGTGGGTTACAAACGATTGCGCCAATTTCGGGTATGGAATGCAGGGCTTTTCCACCTTCAAGCGATGCAAAACCCTCCGTCGAGGCGCAGAAGTATCAATTGCCGCCCAGGCCCAGCAAACGCCGCGCATTCTCGCCCAAAATGGCGCGCTTGGCTGCCGCCGAAATCTGCGCCGTGACAATCTTGCCCAATTGCGGGCGTGGATCCATGAGTGGCATATCCGAACCGTATAGCACCCGATCCGCGCCCGCCTCGTCTACCAATTGCTCAATCACGCCCGGATTGCGAAACGTGGAACAGGTCTCCAGATAAACATTTGGATTGGCCTGTGCCGCGTCAATCGCCTGTCGGCGTTCAACCGGCGTATTCCCCGCGTGACCCACCACGAAATTTGCGCGTGGATAGCGGGGCGCAACTTCCCCCACATAGCGGGGCAACGATTGCGGCTCTGGGCCGGTATGAAAAATGATCGACAACCCACGCGCGTCGGCAAACTCATAAATGGGCATCCACACCGAGTCACGAATCGTCCAGGGGGTATAGGGCGGATAGAGCTTGATGGCAACGAAACCCAGTTCGTCAATGGCGCGGATGAGTTCGGGCACCATGCGTTCGGGCATGAGCGGCGACACATAGGCAAACCCCATAAACCGATCCGGGTGCTGTGCCACATGCCGGGCCGTCAGGTCATTGCCCGTCGTGCCGTCCACGTGAAAAATCTGGAAGAGGCAGGCACGGTCGATGCCGACCCGGTCCATGGCATGTAGCAATCTGGCCGGACTATCATCCATCCCATAGCGATCCCACCGTCCTACATGGCCGTGAAAGTCGATGACAACCTGGCCGTCAATCATCGCGTACCCCT
>JBBDIO010000188.1:4474-6447 GCA_040880365.1 Litorilinea sp. | reverse complement strand
ACCAGATTCCCGGCACACACAAGCGCCAGTTCGTCATCGGTCAGGTCGGTATGATGCAGATAAAAGAGCATCGGCCCCATAGCATAGCGCCAATACCATGATCCATAGACCAACCGCCCGGCCCCAAACTCGTCGCGCAGGGCTTCCACCTCGCCAATCGGTTCATAGCGACTCAATTCGAGGCTCAGATTGGGGAGGTGGCGCAGGAGGGGGCGAATCGAAAGATGGTCCACATAGTGAGCGCCCACGAGCACGGTCACCAATGCGGGATGATTGCGCAAGGTCGTAATCAGCGCGTCCACATCCTGCCCAGGCATCTCGATCCACAGCGGAATCCTGCGCGTTCCCAGCCAATCCAGCAGCTCGTCATAGGCCCAGCCCCGAAAAGGCAACCCCGCGTCGCGCGTGTTGTGCAGCCGCACCGACTGCACGCGCCCGTTCGCATACAACGCCTGAATTTGCGCCAAAGAAGTGGCGCCCGGCATGATCGACCACTGGGGCGTAAGCCGATCTTCATCCTGCACCCAGCTCTCCAGGTACCGGTTGCCATCGACAGGACTGATCGCTTCCGTATACGCGTGATAGACCACGGCCCGCCCGACGCCGTGGCGATCCATTTCTGCCAGCAGGCCCGCCCGATCCCGGCACGGCGCGGGCAAGTCGTGGCAGTCTCCCACGCGCACGTTGGCATCAAAGACGGGGACGCGCGGCCGAAAGTCCAACGTGCTCACGGCAGCCACTCTGCATACTGTTCGAGCACCACCTGTTTGCACGCCTGATATTGCTCCTCGGTAAACCCCTCATACGGCGACAGCAGGCGCAACGGCATCTCCTCCAGCCCCCCCAGCCGCACCAACAGCTTGTCATATGCGCCGTCGATGCGACCTTCGGCCAACAGGGGGCCGAGCACACTGTATAGCAGCCCGTGGAATTCCTTTTGCAGCCCAAACATGTTCACCAAATCACCGCTACGCCCCGCTTCAAACAGTGCTTTGGACTTGTGCGGCGTCATCGGCCCAAACGACGCCAGCAAGGAACATTCGCCATACATGCAGCCGTGGGGGAAGTTCGATTCGCTGAAGAAGTGTTGCAACTCCCCGGCCTGTTGCATCAGCCCCGAAGCCCGTTCGAGACCCCCGCCTGTGTTCTTGGTTGCCACCAGGTTGGGCACGGCATCAATCAGACGCCGGTAGTCGGTCCCTTCCAGCACGCGCTTGGCGCGCGGCAGGTTGTAGTGCAAGAATTGAGCACCGGGAAATGTGCCACAGACATCCTGGAAGAAGTTCATCACCTCGCGGTCGTTGAGCGCGCCCCACGCCGGCATGGAAATCTGAAACACGCGAAAGCCCGTCTCATAGGCAAAGGCCAGCCGTTCAATGCAATTGGCCGTCGAAAGCGCAATGACACCCACCATAGGGTATATATCGGGGCCGCGAGTCTCTTCATAGAACACACGGACGATATCCTGAAAGCGCGGCGTGTCGATGGCATACCCTTCCCCCGCCGTGCCAAACACATACAGATGGTTAAAATTCTCCAGCACCATCTGCACCTCGCGGCGAAACACATCTTCCATGAACTGTTCATTTTCGTCCCAGGGGATTTCACACGAGACCAGAATTGCCTGCGGATAGCGCGTCATCTGTGGCTTCCTCTTCTTTTGCCTGACATTTATGTTTCTGGCAGGCAGGCGATCTGTTGGCATGGGGGCGGCATGGGGTTGTTTACGGGGGCGTCAAACCACCCGCAAATGCGCCCATCGAATATGCGTTAGGCTGGCAAACGTACACCACCAACTGGCGTAGAGGTCGCCCTCCAAGGTGGTTATCAGGGTTGGCGCGCCAAATGCAATCGTATCGTGGCTGCGCGGATACTTATCCGGCGAATGGATGCCCAAATGGGTCCAGCCGGTTGCATCCCACACCTCCAGCTGATTTTCCAGGTCCCAGGTCATGCCGCCACCCGTGCCGCCA
>JBBDIO010000188.1:0-4374 GCA_040880365.1 Litorilinea sp. | reverse complement strand
CCACACCTCCAGCTGATTTTCCAGGTCCCAGGTCATGCCGCCACCCGTGCCGCCATCCGTGGACAGCGCCACGCGCAGGCCCGGGCGCACGCCATCGCGCGCCGTATAGATGGCCGCCAACCGGCCATCCGGCAATTGCGCAGGCCAGTTTGTCTGGCCGGGCAAATTCGTGGCTTGCGGCATAGGCCACGTCTGGGCGCGGGCGTCGGTGAGGGCGCAGTGAATCGGCAAATTGACCGGGCCTTGCGCCGGCTGTGTCATATCCGCGGCCCAGTACATAGTGAACAGGCGATCGTCGTGCAAGCGGATGGTCTTGCCGTGCCAGAAGCCCTTGCCAATCGCCGCGCCATCGGCCATCGTCTGCAACGCGCTCCACGACTTGCCCCGATCTGCCGAAGTCATCGCCAGCATGACGGGCGTGTAGGGGCGGTCATCCTCATAGTCATGCCATTGATCAAACGTCGCCAGCCACCGCCCATCGGCCAGCTCGACAATGGTGCTTGCCGCCGTCGCCACAATCGGCCCATCGGGACCCACAGGCAGCGCTAGCGGCTGCGGGCCTTCCCATGTGTGACCATCGTCGCGCGAAGTGAACAGGATTGGTACATTTTCAATCAGCCCGCCAGAGGGGCTAAACATTTCCCGATCTGCCAGGCTGCGGTCGGCGCGAAAAGCAAAGACAACCAGCGTCCCGTCGGCCAGCCGCGACAAAAAGCCGTCATGATAGGAATAGGGGCGGTCATCCGCCGCCCGATCATAAAGATAGCCCGCGGTCTGCCATGTTACACCGCCATCGCGTGAGCGCGCCAGCGCGATATTCTGATTCGCGGCATACATGGCATCGCCGCGACTATACGTGGCAATAAACTCGTTCTCGCTTATCTGTACCGGATGCGAATGGGAGGCAAAGACATGATAGTGCGCCGGGTCGGGGTTGACATAGAGAATGCCACTGTTGACCATCTCAAGTGTAGCCATCGCGCTATGCATCTTCCCACGTAAAGACGACACCCAACATGGATTTTTCTCGCGCATAGGCCATCTCATAGGCTTCGACCATCTGCGAATAGTGAAAGCGGTGGGTAATCAAGCGCTTGGGTTCCAGACGTGGCGGGCCGTCTGTCGCGTCCATCAGCGACAACAGGTGCGCCGCGCTGCGGTCGGCGGTATAGCGGTCCACCGCCAGACGCGGATCGGCACTGTCGGCGGGGTATAAATAACCCGCCGGCCCCGAGACCGCAATGAGAGAAATTCCCTTGGTATAGAAGTTCTGCATCGAAAGCGGGTTGAAATCCAGGTCCGCCTCGCCGCGGCCCAGCAGGCTCACAATCGAAACCCGGCCATTGGGCCGCACACTTTCCACCGCCGTCCGATAGGCCGACCACGGATTCGCCGTCAGGATCACCAGGTCAATGCCCATGCCCTCGGCGAAATCGGCAAGCTTGGGCTGCAAGTCGGCATCGTCGTAGAGCACCGTGGCGTGCGCGCCCATGCGGCGCGCCAGATCGAGCCGGAATTCATTGTTGCCGATGGCAATCACGCGCGCGCCAAAGAGTGGGCCAACCGCGACCGCGCCCAGCCCCAATGTGCCCAGCCCTACCACCGCGACGGTCTCGCCGGGGCGGAATTGCGCCTTGTGATAGCAGTGTGCGCTCAGCGCATACAGATGCGCATAGACGGCATCTTCGTCGGCGACGCCCGGCGGCACGCGTACCCAGCTGGCCGACTCGCGCATGACATAGTGCGACTGGTGCGGCTGCCGCGTCACAATGCGCTCTCCCACCGCGACTCCGGTCACCGCGCGGCCCACACCCCGCACAATGCCCAGATTGCTATCTCCCACCCAGCGCGGATAGTCGGGCGCGCCCGGCACCCGCTCTGCGCCTTCATAGTTGCCCCGGTCCGTGCCGATTTTCAAGGCCGAAATCCGCGTCTCGACCCAGATTTCATCGGGCTGCAAGTTTGTGGTATCCAGCGCTTGTTCTTCGATTCGCAGGTCGCGGGGGCCGTGCAAAATGGCAATTTTCATAATATGCTTTCCAGCCGGCGAGCGTGCCGGCATCTAGGCACCCGGCACCTGATCCAGATCCTGGCTGCACGCCTCCAACACCGACCGCAGGGCAAAATCGCCGCCCCAGGGCACAATCTGCGCCCCCATTTCCCGGAAGCGCTGAATATCGGCCAGCGACCCCGCGGTAATGCCCCACACCTTGCCATGTTGCGCCGCGGCCGCCGCGACGGTCTCAATGGCTTTCTCCATCGTCATCCCGTGCCCGGCCTTGCCGCTCGCGATGCGCAGATTCAGGTCTGCCGGCCCGATAAACAGCCCATCGACGCCCGGAATCGCCGCGATTTCCTCGGCGTTGGCGACTGCCTCCAGGGTCTCCACCTGGGTCAGGATAAAGGTCTCCCGATTGGCGTCTTCGATATACGTGCTCTCTGGAAACCAGACATCGATCCCAAAGTCGCCGTCAATGCCCGCGCCATCCAGTCCCCGATTGCCCAGGGGCGGATACTTGATGGCCTGCACCAGATCGGCGGCAGTCTGCGGGTCGGAAACCAGCGGCACCAGAAAGCCCGCCGCGCCGTCTTCCAGATAGCGATAGAGCTGCGTGTGCTCGCGGGTGGGCGGGCGCACCATACAGTCGATATTATGCTGGCGACACATGGCGAGGATCGACTGTACCTCGCGGCCGTCCATGGCCCGGTGTTCCAGATCGAACCAGATCCCGTCAAAGCCGAAGTGGGCCGCATATCGCACATAAAACGGCAGGTAGTGACCAAGGGCGCAGACGCGGGCAAAGCCCCCGCCACGAAACTTCTGGAGCATCTTGCTGGTACGCATTATTTTTGCTTTCTATTTTGGAATCGACGCGGAAAGTTGTTTTGATAGGAGTTACGCAGTTCACACCTGTATACCTTCCCGGAAGCTGGTAGCTTCCGGGAAGGTGAAGCATCTCAACTGCGTAACTTCTATTTGATTTAACTCGAACTATGGGTGGAAAGTGTAGATGGAAACGACAGGTGGAACTGTCAGACCTGAACGGTGAAACAGGCAACGCATTAAATTATAGACGAAGGCATACCCAGCGCCAATCACGCGCCCACAAAGCCTATGTACAGTAGACCGCAATCACATCGCCCCGCTTCGCACACGTTAAATCTGCCAGCGTAAATCTGCTGTAGTGGGTCCATGCCAAACCACCCGCTTGCCCTGCCATCGCGCGCCGACCTGCCCGCACTAGGCGCGCGTCAGCTCGGCGCGCACGGCCTCGATTTGGGTGGCTTCGAGCGTCACGCGCCCGGCCGCGGCATTGGCTTCGAGCTGGGAAACCGACGACGAGGAAGGAATCATCGGCCCCATGCCGGGCAGGGTGAGCGTATAGGCCAATGCCAGCTGGCTGAGGGTCAGATCCCAGCTGCGCGCGAGTTCTGCCAGTCTGCGGATGCGCGCCAACAAGGCTTCGGGGGCCATTTTGTCCAGCAGCCCCTCGTCATAGAGCCGATCGCCGGGGCCAACCGCTTCCGGATCCAGATAGCGGTCGGTCAGCAGCCCCATGGCCAGAGGGCTATAGGGCACCAGAGCCAGCCCATTGGTGGCGCAATAGTCCAATGCACCGGCGTGTTCGGCATCTTCGGTGCGCAATATGTCATAGCGGTTTTGCACAGCGGCAATCCGCACACGACAGGAAAGCGATTGCTCGGCTGCCTGATAGAGCGTCAGTTGATCGGGCGAAAAATTGGATACGCCCAAATAGCGTATCGTGTCCTGGCGCACCAGGTCTTCGATGGCGCAGAGACTTTCTTCCACGGGCGTGGTGGCATCGAAGCGATGGAAATAGAGCAGGTCTATGCAATCGATCTGGAGACGTTCCAGACAGGCATAGACCGATTCGATGATATTCAGGCGGCCCAAACGGCTGTGGTTGGGAGTGGTGCCGTCCATGCCGCCAAAAATTTTGGTGGCGAGGACAACATTGCGCCGTTGATCCGGGTTGGCCGCGAACCACTTGCCCAGCACGCGCTCGGAATTGCCCGACGCCGCGTTGTAGCGATTGGCGGTATCCCAGAACGTGACGCCCACCTCGATGGCCCGATCCAGAATCTGCATGGCTTCGGCTTCATCCACGCGCGCGCCGTCGCCGGTTTCGGGGTAGCCAAATTTCCAGGTGCCCAGCCCAATCACCGAGGCGCGCAGGCCGGTGCGTCCCAGCTGGCGATAGGGCATTTCATTAAAAGCGTCGGTGGTGAAAGGAACATTGTAGAGTTCGGGACGCGGTTCGAGTGCATTCATGTGTAATCAGAATTCCTTTACTAAATGGTTTGATCGCTATGTAAACAAGGTATATGATGCTTCCCCAGGAACGGTAAAAT
>JBBDIO010000187.1:0-19791 GCA_040880365.1 Litorilinea sp. | reverse complement strand
TATCCACACTGCTGGTCGAATCATCCAGAATCAAAATACGCGGGTTGCTGAGCACCGCGCGCGCAATGGCAATCCGCTGCTTCTGTCCACCACTCAGGGTCACGCCACGCTCGCCCACCATGGTGTCATAGCCCGCAGGAAAAGTCGTAATGAAATCGTCGGCCGCGGCAATTTTCGCCGCCGCCACAATCTGCTCCTTGGGCGCATCGGGCACCCCATACGCAATATTTTCGGCAATCGTATTATTAAACAGAAACGGCGCCTGCAACACAATCCCAATCTGACTGCGCAACGCACGCAGCGAAAGCGTCCGCACGTCGTGGCCGTCAATTAGCACGCGCCCGTCAGTGGGATCGTAAAAGCGCGGAATCAGATTGGTAATGGTCGATTTGCCCGATCCCGTAGGCCCAATCAGGGCGATGACCTGCCCGGGTTCTGCTACAAAGCTGATGTCGGTTAATGTTGCCCGTGCGCCCGCATAGGAAAAGTCCACATCCTCGAAGCGCACCTCGCCCCGCACATCTTCCAACACCACGGGTGACGCCGGTTCCTGTACGGTGTTGGGCGTATCCATGATCTCAAACACACGAGTTGCACTGGCGCCCGCAGTCGCCACCATATTGACCAGGAACCCCAGATGCGATACCGGCGCATTGAGCATCAGCACATAGGAAATCATCGCGAAGAGGGAGCCGACGCTAATTTCTTCCCGCATTGCCATCGGCCCACCGAACCAGAGCAAAAGCAAAACCGCAATCATTAATATGAACGTAAAAGACGGCCAGAAATTGGCCCAGACCTTAATCGCCGCATAGCGTTTCTGAAACCATTTCTGGTTTTCAATTTCAAATTTTTCCAGCTCATGTGGCTCGCGCGCAAAGGCCTTCACCACGCCAATGCCGGTCATGCTCTCTTGCATAGCCGACGCCAGAATGCCCATTTGTTCCTGAATCTGCTTGAACATGGGGCGAATGATATTGCCGAAATAGATGGCAATAATCACCAGCACAACCATCGGTCCGAGCACAATCAGCGCCAGCATAGTGTTTTCCAGGAACATGGCAACCAGCACACCAATCAGCAACAGCGACGTTGCCACCAGCTCCAACAGACCAATCCCCGCAAAGCGTTCTGTTTCGGTAATGTCGCTGGTCGCGCGGCTCATGAGGTCCCCCGTCTGCGCCTGATCGTGAAACGCAAACGGCAAACTCTGTACCGCACTGTAAAAAGCATTGCGCAAATCCAGAGCCACGCGATGGGTCAGCCATTCACCGTAATAGCGATGGGCAAAGGCCATGCCCATCCGCATCACGGCGATCAGGAGAATCAGCCCGCCCGCCGATACCAGCGCGGTCGATTGTCCAGTAGCCAATCCTTCATCGATAGCAACCTTAATAATCTGCGGCACAAACAGGTTCATTACGGTCGCCAGCAACATGGCGCCATAGGCCCAGACTATTGCCTTACGATAGGGTTTCAAATATCCCAGCAAGCGCTGGTAAATACCAAGTCGTCCGGTCATGTGTACCTCCTGCTTCTCTCCATAGGTGAGATTCTGGAACTCATTTCCTGCGTCAAACGCACTGCACTACATAGATCGCATACAACATGCACCCAGTTCCTTGCCATCTGCACCGCACTGTACATCCTGCCTGTGCAGATGGGCGGGCCTGGGTATAGCCCAAAAAAGATGCCGTGGGGATCGCCCACGGCGGATATATGCCACCTGGCTCTCTCTCAAAATCGGCTCCAGGTACATCAACACAAAAAGGCCGTGAAGCAGCTTTCACGACCCAATTATTTGCTTGAATTTAGCCTGACCTCAACAGGTACACCCGCGACATATGTAACGCGTACATATGCGCAAAAGACACTTGCAAAGGGCCTGGAAACCGAAGAAGGTTCAGGTATTTTTGACTTGGGCACAGCGCTCATCGCCCACATATTTCTTCCAGTCTAGTAAATTCTAAGTTTAGTAGACCCCTGTCGGGCTGTCAAATTCCCGCCCTGAAACCAATCAGGTCAAAACCTTTGTGCCCTGTCGCCTCTGTGCTACACTTGGCCCATGAGCACAATGACCCAGCCGGCTACGGCCCAACCCAAACGCATTGCAGGCGATTACACCTTGCTGGATTCCGGCAACATGCAACGCCTGGAACGCATCGGTCCCT
Source organism: Litorilinea sp. (assembly GCA_040880365.1). GTDB lineage: Bacteria > Chloroflexota > Anaerolineae > Caldilineales > Caldilineaceae > JBBDIO01. The sequence continues at coordinate 17,620 of JBBDIO010000187.1, read as the reverse complement.
ATACCATCATCCGCCCCGCGCCCCAGGCAATCTGGCCCTCCGCGCGCGCCAAGTCTGTCTGGAACCAGGCCGATGCGGTCTATCAACGCGATGATTCGGGTGGGGGAACCTGGACGTGGCGCGGCAAAGTCTCACGCGAATTCGAAGTCCTCTTCGATAGCCTGGCCTTTCAGATCAAGCTCACCGATTTTGGGCATCTGGGCTTGTTTCCCGAACAGGCACACAACTGGCAGTGGCTGCGCGATACCATCCGCACACGGATGCAGGCCACCAACGACAGCAACCTGCATGTGCTGAATCTCTTTGCCTATACCGGGGGCAGCACACTGGCGGTCAGCCAGGCGGGCGCCCATGTTGTGCATGTGGATGCGGCCAAAGGCGTGGTCGATTGGGCACGCACCAACGCCAAAATCTCCCACCTCGACGACCGCCCCATCCGCTGGCTGGTGGATGATGCCGTCAAGTTTCTCAAGCGCGAAGTGCGGCGCGGCAGCCGCTATCATGGGATCATCCTGGACCCGCCGACATTTGGCCGCGGCCCCAAAGGCGAAGTGTTCAAGATCGAAAGCGAAATCATCGAACTGTTGACTCTGTGCAAAGATGTCCTGGCCCAAAATGCCCTGTTCATGCTCTACAGCTGTCATACCCCCGGCTTCACGCCGCTGGTGATGCACAATCAACTCCAGAGCGTGCTCAAGCCGGGTATCGGGCGCGTTGAGGCCGGTGAAATGACGGTTATCGACGCCGACGAGCGCGCCTTGCCCAGTGGCACCTGGGCGCGCTGGGTCAACCAGTAACGCGCCTCTGGTTCGCCGCGGTTTTTCGCAGCGAACCAGCCTGTGTAGCTTCGCCTATGCCCACTCACTCCGCCCCACTGCTTCTTGCCAGTCTCCAAAACCAGCGCATCAAGGATGTAATCAAGCTCAACAAGCGGGCCGCGCGCGATCAGCGGCGCGTCACGGTCGTCGAAGGGTGGCGCGAAGCAACCCGCGCGCTCGCCGCCGGGATCGTCCCCGTCGAGGCCTTTCTCTGCGCCGATTTGCTGGGCGAAAATTTTGCGCCGGTGTTGCACCAGATCTACGCCAGCGGTATCCAACCGGCCAGTGTGTTCAATACCACACCAGCCGTCTTTGCCAAGCTTGCCTATCGCGGCGAAAGCGGTGGCATTTTACTGGTCGTACCCTATTTCAGCCGCCGCCTGACGGAACTGCACCTCACTGCCACGCCCTTGCTCCTGGTAATCGAAGGCGCGGAAAAGCCCGGCAACCTGGGCGCAATTCTGCGCACAGCCGACGCGGTCGGCGTCGATGCCGTCATCCTGGTAGAGAACACACACGACGATGCAACCGACCTCCACAACCCCAATACCATCCGCGCCGCGCTGGGCGCGACTTTCACCGTGCCGGTTGCCGCTGCTTCTGCCACGGCGACACGCGAGTTTCTCAACGCGCACGCGGTGCGCACTGTCGCCACGACGCCCGACGCCACCGTCACCTATTGGGATGCTGACCTGCGCGGCCCGCTGGCAATTCTACTAGGCAGCGAAGCTCACGGACTCAGCGACCCTTGGCTCGCCACCGCGCATGTCCAGGTTCAGATGCCCATGCATGGCGCGATGGACAGCCTCAACCTGGCCACCGCCACCGCCGTGATGCTCTATGAATCTCTGCGCCAACGCAGCCGCCCAACCCTTCCTCCACCCGACCCTACTTAAGCCCGGTTAACCAACAGCTCAAGTTGCGTTAGCTCAACGCTTCGTCCATACCGATCAGAATTTCCCGGCACATATCGGCTTTCCCCCCTTGAAACCGGCTCGCGGCTATGTTACCGTTCGTCCCTGTATTGTCCGCGCACCTTGCGCAGGACGATGCAGTACACACACGGCCGGTGTATACCCAAGCGCTACACGACAATCGGCATACTGTAGAAAAATTTTCAGAAACACATAGCCACAAGGAAACATTACCCAATGCATTTCTTCGTAAACAGGAAGTCTATAATCGTCCCAGGCCTGCTCTTGATTCTGTCCCTGGTTATTGCCGCGTGCCAACCAGTGGCACCCTCGACGGCGCCTGCTGCCCAGACGACCGATGAATCTGCTGCCAGCGCATCAGAAAGTGGCGACACCGCGCCACTGGTCATCTATTCGGGGCGCAATGAAAATCTCGTTGGTCCGCTGCTGGAACAGTTTTCCACCGATACCGGCATCCCCGTAGAAGTGCGCTATGGCGGCACCGCCGAGATGGCCGTCACCATTCTCGAAGAGGGCGAAAACTCGCCCGCCGATATCTTCTTTGCCCAGGATGCAGGCGCATTGGGCGAATTGGCCGCAGCCGGTCGCCTGGCAGAGCTGCCCGCCGATGTGCTGGAAAGCGTGCCGGCAGATTTGCGCAGCCAGGATGACAACTGGGTTGGCATCAGCGGTCGCGCCCGCGTGCTAGCCTATAACACCGCCGAACTCGAGCCAGCCGACCTGCCCGCCGACATCTGGGGGCTGTTGGATTCCCAGTGGTCGGGACGTGTGGGTTGGGCGCCTACCAATGGCAGCTTCCAGGCATTTGTAACCGCACTGCGGGTGCTCGAAGGCGAAGACCGCGCCCAGGAGTGGTTGGAAGGCATGATTGCCAACGACGTCCAGGTCTATAACAACAACACATCAATTCTGGCTGCGGTTGCATCTGGCGAAGTTTCGGTAGGCCTGCTCAACCACTACTATCTCTACCGCTTCCTCCAGGAAGAAGGCGAAGAGTTTGGGGCGCGGAACCACTACTTCACCAACCCCAATGCCGGCTCCATGATTAACATTGCCGGCGTCGGCATCGTCAACACATCGGCCAACACAGCCGCAGCCGACGAATTTGTCCGCTATCTTCTGTCGCCTGTCGCACAACAATATTTCCTCGATGAAACTTCCGAATATGCGCTCATCGATGCCGATCTCACTGTACCGGATCATCTTATCCCCCTGTCCGAGATTCCTGTCCCTGCCGGTCTCGATCTGAGCGACCTCGCCGACCTCCAGGGCACATTAAACCTGTTGCAGGATGTGGGCGCGCTCGACTAACCCACGACTTTCTTGACTTATCTTCCAGGCTGGCGTCAACGGCCGGGAGATTTGTTTGAAAACCACGTAACATAGTACGTGATCGCAAGGGTCACAGGCGGGTCATCTGGTAATTGGCCTCACCTGTGACCCTTGCCTTTACCTGCACTACCCGCTCCTGCCTGCGCAGACTTGACGCCGGATAGCTCCCTGCCGCAAGATGATAATTTGTATAGCGACGACACATATACCCAAACGCTTGCCCCAAATATGCCAAAACCGAACCATCAGGCATCAATATTCGTTACACATTAACTATGCCGAAACTGAAGCTATCTCAACTGTCACAAAACCCACCGCCCCATGCGCCCGCGCCGCAGTCTGTGCAAATGAGCGCGCCGCCACCTGCTCGCTTCACACGCCGCACCCTGCTGAAAGTTGCCGGGGGTGCATTGCTGGCTTCCCTGAGCGCCGCCGGCTATGCTCTGCGTGTCGAACCGCGCTGGCTGGATGTCACCCAGATCGATATTCCCATTGCCAATCTTGCACCGCATCTGATTGGCCGCCGGCTTGCCCAATTGTCCGACATTCACCTTAGCCCCTACATGTCCGTAGCGCACCTGGACTCGGCCATTGACATGGTGAATTCCCTGGCTCCCGACTGGCTTTTTCTCACCGGCGACTTTGTGGGCCGGGATGTGACCTATGCCACCGGCTTGATCGATCCTCTGCGCAAACTGGATATGCCAGCCTATGCAGTTTGGGGCAATCATGACCACTGGACCAGCACCACGACCGTCGCCCAAAGCCTGGCCGAGTCCTCCGTGACCCTGCTGGAAAATGCGGGTATTCGCCTGGATTCCAATCTCTGGCTGGCGGGCAGCGACAATATCTGGGGTGGACGCCCCGATCTGAACGCGGCCCTGGCCGGTGCACGCCCCGACGACACCACAATTCTGCTGGTCCACGAACCCGATTTCTTTGATCGCGTGCTCGAACAGGATGCGCCGGTCAGTCTGCAACTCAGTGGCCACACCCACGGCGGGCAAGTGCGCCTGCCCCAACTTTCATCTTCTGCCGGCGGGCTGCGCTCCTGGGCACCAGTCTTGCCCCGCTATGGTGTGCGCTATCCCATCGGCCATCACACGATTGACAATCGCCACGTCTATACGAATCGTGGCCTGGGCGTCTGGCCGGTGCGCATTCGCCTCAACTGTCGCCCCGAACTTACAATTTTCACACTCCAGGCCGCCTAAGGCTGGTCCATCAACTAACAGGCATATTCGGGCATATATAGCATCACTGCCGAATCTGCAAGCAGGGCTGCACAAAGAAAAACACACGGACAAAAGCGCAAAGCCGCATGGAATCCATCCTACTGCGAATTTTCGCAGAAATCGTTACACTTTTGGAAAGTTTGCGTCATAGTAGATAGCGCGTTTGCCAAAAATAATAGCAGAACAGAGTCAATATTCACGCATTATGGTTTCACCAGGATCAAGGGCTGTGCGCGGGGGCGTGATTTAGCTCATATGTTTGACGTAGCGGATGCCCTATGCTATTCTCACGATAAAGCGTTCAGGATAAGGCGGCGTGTATTCTCCTGACAGAATGCGTGTTGACAAATGAGTGCGCAAACCATTGTAAAGTGGAGATATAAACTGCCCGAACGCGGGCTATCGGCGGGCAAGCAAAACCGCTGGTTGGCATCTCTGCAGTGCCGCCGCCTTGCTGTCGAGTCGACAACCGCAACTGTTTCCCTATACGTGCCCATCTGACTGGTTCTGAATGGTACGGTACACAAGCATTGTTGTCTCAATCGCAAAACAAATTGCAATACGAGACTGAACGTAGTCTGGAATCCTTACGGAACTACAGGAAATAAAATGAATTCAAAACGAGTTCGCAGTGGAGTTGTCTACGCTCTGCTGCTGGTGGCCCTGGGGGCATTCCTCTATACAACGTTTGCCCGTTCCTCCGATGGACCGGGAACCACAGTAGCAATCGCCGATTTGGCAGATATGGTGCGGCTGGGACAAATCGGGCGCATCAGCGTCAAGGATGATCGCGTCACCGCCATCAACCGCCAGACGGGTGAGCAATTCAATTCACGCAAAGAGCTGGATACTGGCCTGGTAGAGACCTTTAACAATTTGGGAATCACGCCACAACAGCTCATGAACGTGGACATTGTGCTCGAACCGCCACGCCTGTGGGAAAGCTGGGGCGGGATCGTGATTGCGCTACTCCCCTTGCTTTTGCTAGCCGTGTTCTTCATCTTTATCATGCGCCAGGCACAGGGCGCGGGCAACCAGGCCTTCAGCTTTGGCAAGAGTCGCGCGCGCATGTTCACCGGCGACCGCCCCACCGTCATGTTTACCGACGTGGCGGGCAACGATGAAGCCAAGCAGGAACTTGAGGAAGTCGTGGAGTTCTTGAAAGAGCCTGAAAAGTTCGCCAATCTGGGTGCGCGCATTCCCAAAGGTGTGCTATTGGTAGGCCCCCCCGGCACGGGTAAAACGCTTATGGCGAAAGCCGTCAGCGGTGAAGCGGGTGTCCCATTCTTCAGCATTTCCGGCTCCGAATTTGTCGAAATGTTTGTCGGTGTAGGTGCAAGTCGTGTGCGCGATCTTTTCGAACAGGCCAAAAAGAATGCGCCCTGCATCATCTTTGTAGATGAAATCGATGCGGTGGGCCGTCACCGTGGCGCGGGCATGGGTGGCTCGCACGATGAACGCGAACAGACGCTCAACCAGATGCTGGTAGAGATGGACGGGTTCGACACCGATACCAATGTGATCCTCATTGCCGCCACCAACCGCCCCGACATTCTGGACCCGGCATTGCTGCGTCCGGGTCGCTTTGATCGCCGTGTCACGATGGATGCGCCCGACCTCAAAGGTCGCCACGCCATCCTCGACGTACACGTTAAAGGCAAGCCCCTGGCGGCCGACGTCAATCTAGAAGTCATTGCCAAACAGACGCCGGGCTTTGCCGGGGCCGACCTGGAAAATCTGGTGAACGAGGCTGCCATTCTCGCTGCCCGCCGCAATCGCCGCTCGATTGGCATGGAAGAATTGCAGGAAGCCATCGAGCGCGTCATCGCCGGCCCGGAACGGCGCAGCCGTCTGATCACACCCCACGAAAAACAGATTGTCGCGTTCCACGAAGCGGGCCATGCCGTCGCCATGCACTTGCTGCCCAACCACGATCCTGTCCACAAAGTGACTATCGTGCCCCGCGGCATGGCCGGCGGCTATACCATGAGCCTGCCCAACGAAGAAACCAACCTGTTCACACGCGAGCGTTTCCGCGAAATGCTGGTCGCGCTATTGGGTGGCCGCGTCGCCGAAGAAATCCGCTTCAAAGATATCACCACCGGCGCCAGCAACGACCTGGAGCGCGTCACCGGCATGGTGCGCTCGATGGTGACCCAGTGGGGCATGAGCGACAAGCTCGGCCCAGTCCGCTATGGTGAACGCGACGACATGGTATTTCTGGGGCGCGAAATCAGCGAACGTCGCAACTACAGCGACAAAGTCGCCCAGGAAATTGATGAAGAAGTGCGCGTCTTTGTAGACGAGGCCCATCAACGCTGCCACCGTATCCTGCGCGAAAGCTGGGACAAGGTTGAACGCGTGGCCGAGGCTTTGCTCGAGGTTGAAACGCTGGAATCACACCAATTCGAGGCTCTGATGCGCGGCGATAACCCCTTCGAAGGCTCCGACCGTGCACCGGGTGAACCCAAGTCTGCCGCCGACAGCAAGCCGTCGGAACAGTCACGCAGCAAGGACAAGCGCAGCGATAGCGGCATGGAGCTGGGCGGAACACTGCCAGCCCCAGCCTAATCATCTACGCTAGCCATCGTCGCTATCAAATTTCACAGATATACCGGATACCGCGCGCGTGACGAATCAGCTTACACCCGGCAACCAAAATGGCAAATACGAGGCTCCGCACTATCTGAACGGGGCCTCGTCTGCTTCCCGCCACCCCGTCGCCCCGGCCCAACAACGCACGATTTTTCCCCCCGATCCTACCCACGCCGATTGGCGACGCCCCGCCTATATTCTGGACCAGTTTCTGTTCTTTGGCGCACCCTTGCGGCGCTTCATCGTGTTTCTCCTGGTCGCATTGATCACGATGGCGTTGATCGGGCTTTTGCCGGGACGCTGGTTCACTGCGGCGCTGTTCACCAGCGGGACTATTGCTTTTGTCTGGTCTCTGCGACGGGCACGTAGCCGTCAGTTTGTGGAATTCACAGCTCAGACCGCGCCCGATCCCATCCCCGACCGCCTCCCTGCCGCCGACAGAATTCCGGTCTATGTGACGGGTCTCTGCCTGGTAGAGGGGAAGTTCAAACGCTTCACCCAACTCCCCGGCTTCTATCGTACCTTTGCCACCGGCGAACACGCCGTCCTGTGCCTCATCCGCGACCGCACCGTTCTGAAAGCCGGACATTGGCCCGAAGAAGATATCGGCATGTGGTACGTGTTCTTCACGCCCGCTCTGATTCAGGCAGTCAACTGGGGCACGCTTGCCTTTGGTCCGGATCGCGCGCCGGCGGTCGCAGTGACCTACCTGCTCACCATCCCCGCCGGCAACCAGAATCCCCGAGAGCGCACCGTTGAGGAAACCGTCTACATCGCCACCCAAAGTAATACAGATGCACAGCGCATTCTCGCCGATCTGCTCTGGGAATTGCCGCCCACCGCCCAGCCCCAGCGCACGCGCCAGGTCGATACCGCGGAATAGTCACCGCAACGAACAAGTCTACAAACACCCCAACAAACATTAAGCAGCCACACCGAGACCTCAACTGATCACCCTTTGCCGGACAATTTTCTGAAAAATTCGGGCTTGACAAGCATCGCGTGACACTGTATAGTAGCTCCAACATATTCATAAAGACTGTGATCCAGAAGAGTACTCATTGTGTCAGGTTCCAGAGAGTTTCCGACTGCTGAAAAGGAAACAACCGTGGCAACGAGGAATGGGCTGGGGAGTTGAACACTGAACCGCAGGGGCAAACTCAGTAAATCAGCGTAAGTAACCGCTACCGCCCTTCCGCCAAGTAGGTTGTTCCGGTGTCGCCGCCGTTAACGGGCGTCGGGAATCGGCTTTTGCCCGTTCCCGGTAGAGTGAAGCTGGCTGTCGTCCCTGTATTCATGCAGGGATTTTTGTTTTCCGAGCCGCGCAAGAATTGTCTGGGTGTTTAGTAGACGCCCCAGTAGTTCGCAAAGCGCACACGATACCAGCTTAACTTGGGTGGCACCGCGGGGGAAATCCAACCTCGTCCCAGGATTGTCGAACTTGTTTCGGCGTTCCGGGGACGAGGTTTTTTGTTGTCTGTCGCCAGTCCCGCGTTGATCCAGTTCACACAGCAGAACGTGCGGTTCAAACCCGCCACAGCATCCAGATTCACTGTAAACTGGCGCACAGCCAAAGGATGGAAAATTTATGTCATCAGTCTATCGACCCAGTCTGGAAGAAGTCCGCAACCTGGCGACCCAGCCGGGGAATCTCATCGCAGTCAGCCGCGAATTGCCTGCCGATCTGGAAACGCCGGTTTCCGTCTTTCTCAAACTGCGCCAGAACGGCATGGGACCCAGCTTTTTGCTGGAATCAGTAGAACGAGGCGAAATTGTAGGACGCTATAGTTTCATCGGTGTCCACGCGCCGCTCTCGGCAGTCGCCCACGACGACCAGGTCGTCATCGGCGGCGCGGGCGGGGCCGTGCTCGAAGAAGCCACCGGCGATCCATTGGAAATCGTCAAAGGCATCATGGCCGATCGCCAGCCCGTCGCACTGGCAGGTTTGCCCCACTTCACCGGCGGAGCCGTTGGCTATTTCGGCTATGATCTGGTGCGCTTTGTAGAACGCCTGCCCAACACCGCCGCACGCCAGGTCGATGTACCCGACATGGTGCTGTTGTTCAGCGATAATCTGGTGGTCTTCGACCATGTACGCCATCGCCTGATTGTGATCGCCAACATGCGCGTCGAGGCCGATCTGCGCGCCGCCTATGCCGATGCCGTCGCCCGCATCGACAAGATAATTCAGGATCTGGCAAAGCCACTGACACCGCCCGCCACGCCGATCCTGTCCAATTCGGCCCAGTGGGAAAGCAACCTCGCCCAAAGCGACTTCGAGCAGAACGTGAACCGCGCCAAGGAATACATCGCCGCGGGTGATATTTTCCAGGTCGTTTTGAGCCAACGGCTCGCGCGCCCCACCGACGCCGATCCGTTCACAATCTATCGCGCCCTGCGCATGTTGAATCCTTCGCCCTATATGTATTATCTCGACTTCACAGGTGTAGCCGGCATCCCTAGCGAGCCGGTGCGGATCATCGGCTCCAGCCCCGAAATGCACGTACGCCTCGAAGATGGCATGGCCTATCTGCACCCCATCGCAGGCACGCGCTGGCGTGGGAAATCGGCCGCCGAAGACGATGCCCTGGCTGCCGAGCTACTCGCCGACCCCAAGGAGCGCGCCGAGCATGTCATGCTGGTAGACCTGGGCCGCAACGACCTGGGCCGCGTGTGTGAATATGGCACAGTCACCGTCCCCACCATGATGACCGTGGAACGCTATAGCCATGTCATGCATATTGTGAGCGACGTACGCGGCAAAATCATGCCCCAGCACGACGCATTCAGCCTGCTGCGCGCCACCTTCCCTGCCGGCACGTTGAGCGGCGCGCCCAAAGTGCGCGCCATGGAAATCATCGAAGAGTTGGAAGGAACGCGCCGCGGTCCCTATGGCGGCGCAGTGGCGTGGCTATCCTACGATGGCTCCATCGACTCGTGTATCACCATTCGCACCATCGTTATGAAGGGCAACCAATGTTATTTGCAGGCCGGGGGCGGCATTGTCGCCGATAGCGACCCCACTGCCGAGTTCAACGAGAGCATGAACAAGGCGCGTGCCCTGGCGGTGGCGGTCGAACACGCCGAACGCGGGCTTACGATCTAGCGCGTGTGCACGTTCGTAGCAGTCAATCTGGCTGCCCCAGAATAGGCTGCGGAGCCGACACCAGAACTCAATGGCATCATTTTTCGCCAAAATCCGTCATCACCAGTAATTACTATGCGCATCAGCAAGTTGCCTTTTCACAAGTTGAGGAAATGAAAGTCATGGAGAACACGAATTCACGCAAACGCATCCTGACCGGAGATCGCCCCACCGGCAAGCTGCATCTGGGCCACTATCTCGGCAGCCATCAATATCGATTGGCCATGCAAGATGAGTACGAATGTTTCTTTCTCATCGCCGACCTGCATATGCTGACCACGCGCCCCGACAAGGAAAGCATTCTGAACATTGCCGACAATGCCCGCGCCATTGTCATGGATCATCTGGCAATCGGGATTGCGCCCGACCGCGTCACCTTCTGTCTGCAATCGGCGCTCCACGAGACCTACGAGTTGCAACTGCTCATCGGCAGCCTCATCACGGTGGAACGCTTGCAGCAGTTGCCCACCATCAAGGATATGGCAACCGCCGCCGGCATGGACCAGATCCCCTATATCCTGCTGGGCTATCCTGTGCTCCAGTCCGCCGATATTCTGCTGCCGCGCGCCAATTTGGTCCCCGTGGGCAAGGATAACGAAAGCCATGTCGAACTGACCCGCCAGATCGCGCGCCGTTTTAACAATGCCTATGGCGAAGTCTTCCCCATTCCCGAAGCGCATGTGGTAGGCGGCGCGCTGGTCGGCACCGATGGACAGGCCAAAATGAGCAAAAGCCTGGACAATGCCATTTTCCTGAGCGACGACGAAGCCACTGTGCGCCGCCGCGTGATGAGCATGTATACCGATCCCAACCGGGTCAGCGCCGATGTGCCGGGTCGCGTCGATGGCAACCCCGTCTTCATCTATCACGATGCGTTTAACCCTAACAAGGCCGAAGTGGATGACCTGAAAGAACGCTATCGCGCGGGGCGCGTGGGCGATGTGGAAGTCAAGGAAAAGCTGGCGCGTGCCCTGAACAACTTTCTGGATCCCATGCGCGAACGCCGGGACCACTATGAACAGCAAACCGGCCTTGTCGATGAGTTGCTCTACGAAGGCACGCTGCGCGCCCGCCAGGAAGCCCAGGCGACGCTGCTGGAAGCCAAGAAAGCCATGGGGCTTACCGGCGTGTGGAACAAGCTGAGTCGCGGCGCCGAACGCCGGCGCAAGCGCACCGCAGAAGCCTGAACCCACCATCACACTATGACCATCTCGCGGCTGTGACCGGTTCGGCCTCCCCAACGAAACCGGGTACAACCCGCCTGCTACAGCACAAGGAAAACCATCATGATTGCGGTTATCGATAATTACGACAGCTTTACCTATAATCTGGTGCAATTTATCGGGGAGTTGATCGCCCAGGGCCGCATCCCGGGTCTGGCCGCCGAAGAAAATGGCGCGTCCACCATTCGCGTATGGCGCAACGATGAGATCGATGTGGAGGAACTGGCCGATCTGCGCCCCTCCCACATCATCATCAGCCCCGGGCCGGGTACGCCCGAAAACGACAGCGGCATTAGCAACGATGTGATCCGCCATCTGGGCAAGACCACGCCGATCCTGGGCGTCTGTCTGGGCCAGCAGTGTATTGGGCACGTCTTTGGCGGCAACGTGATCCGCGCGCCGCGGCTCATGCACGGCAAAGTCAGCGACGTTCACCACGACGGCGAAGGCGTCTTTGCCGGTCTGCCATCCCCCTTCACCGCGACGCGCTACCATTCGCTGATTGTAGAAGAGCCGCTGCCCGCCGAGCTGGTTGCCACGGCCCACACCGCCGAAGGTGAACTCATGGGCGTGCGGCATGTGGAGTTGCCCATTTTTGGGGTACAATTTCATCCAGAGAGCATTCTCACCGACCACGGTCGCGAGCTGCTGCTCAATTTTCTGCAAATAGAAATTCCGTCGCCCGTCGCCTAGCCCGACCCAGATAATCAGCCAGAGAAACTGCCAGCACACCCTATGTCCGCGGTCGATGCATCGCCCAATCCAGAGTCCGAGTCACCCGCCAGCGCAGATGTTGGTGCTGGGGTGGACGCGGATGCCGATATCCGTGCGGGTGCGGAGCTTACCACCAGTATCATCGCCTATCTGCAAAGCGCGCCCACCAGCGAGTTTCAGGGACAGGCGATAACAGTCGAGCGCGCCTGGCAGGGTCACGACAATCTGTTGTGGCTGGTCCGTGCGGGCACGCAGCAGGCAATCGTTAAACTGTTTCTCGAAGCGGGACAAGCGCGGGGCCGCCGCCAATTCGATGGACAATCTGCGTTCGCGCCCCAGGGGTTGGCCCCTGCTCCCCTGTGGTTCGACCGCTATCCCCACGGCCTGGCCCGCCAGATTCTCGTCTATGCCTGGGAAGAAGGCACGCCACCCGATTTGGGCGATGCGGCAACCCTGATGGCGCTGGCGCAAACCATCGCAACGGTGCATGGGGCCGGCGTGGATACGGTACGCCGCGTCTGCCCCCACCCGGTCAATCTCGAAACCTATTGGCGCATCGAGACGGGCGCGCTGCACAATGCCCAGCGCCACACCCAGCGTGCCGGCGCATTGGATATGGCCGACGCCGTACAACAGCTGGCTACCCACGCCGACGACGCGGTTGGCGCGGCGCATACGCTCTGGCAGGGCGCGCCGCCCACACCCGTCCACGGCGACCTGTTACCCGAAAACTGCCTGATCCACACCCGTGGCTACCCGCTGCTGCTGGATTGGGAGATGTACGGCCTGGGCGATCCCGCATTGGATATGGCGCGCCTGCTGTTCCATTTGCCGCCCCAGCCACAAGCAATCGACACAGGCGCCTTACTCGATACCTACCTGGGGCTGGTAGATCAATCTGAACTTGCCGACCGGATCGCGGTCTACAGTCGCTTGTTGCCGCTCCAGGCGTTGGCCTATCTGCTGAATGGCGTGCACAGTAGTTTGCAGCAGGCAAGTACGCCAAGTACGCGTCGCGAAATTTCCCAGAATCTCGCGTATATCGCCCAGGCCGTGGAAGCCGCGTTGGCGAGCGCAGCGTCGGCCTTTGCCCTGCACGCAATCGTCGAAAAAGCCCCCGCGACCGTGGCAGCATGGCAGGCCCATGTCATCGAGCAACTCTCGCCCGACTAAATATGTAGGCGCGCAATGAGAGTGCGCCCACGAGACCCGGTCCCAGCCCAGCCCACTGCCCCATATACCGCGGGCAATCAGAAACCGTAAGCGAAAGCCGAAGGAGAAACATCGTGTCGCAAATCGCCATCCAACACGCTATCCACCAGTTATTCGGCGGCGATAGCCTGAGCATAGACGAAGCCGACGCCGCCATGAGTGAAATCATGGAAGGTGAAGCCACCCAGGCCCAGATCGGTGCATTTCTGGCGGGCCTGCGCATGAAAGGCGAATCCGTAGCAGAAATTACCGGCTGTGCAGGGGCTATGCGTCGCAACGCGGTGCGGGTCCAGCCCAATCTGCACGGCGCGCCCCTCTTTGATATTGTAGGAACCGGCGGCGACGGGACGTTCAAGTTCAACATCAGCACCATTGCCGCGTTTGTCGTGGCGGGCGCGGGCGCCAAAGTCGCCAAACACGGCAACCGCTCCAATCGGCGGGCCGGCAGCGCCGACGTATTGGAAGCCCTGGACGTCGCGCTTGCCCTCAATCCAGAGCAGGCTGCCACCTGCATCGAAGAAGTGGGCATCGTCTTTCTCTTTGCCCCCGCCTATCACCCTGCCATGCGCCACGCCATCGGCCCCCGCCGCGAGATTGCCGCGCGCACCATCTTCAATCTCCTGGGACCCTTGACCAACCCCGCGCCCACAACGCACCAGCTCATCGGCGTCTATGATGTCAACCTGACCGCCACGATGGCCGAAACGCTGGGTAAAATGGGCAGTCAGGCAGCCTATGTGGTCCACGGCTTCTATGAAAATGGTTCCGGGCTGGACGAACTGACCACCACCGGCCCCAGCCGCATCAGCCATCTGGCCGCAGGCGAGATCACGACCTTCGACTTCGACCCGGCGGAGCTGGGCTTTGCCCGCGCCACGCTGGAAGACTTGCAAGGCGGCGATGCTGCGACCAATGCCCAGATCGCGCGCGATGTTTTGAGTGGCAAACTCACCGGCCCCAAGCGCGATGTGGTATTGCTCAATGCGGCGGCGGCCCTGAGCACCGCAACCGGCGATCTCAAACAAGGCCTGGCACGCGCCACCGAAAGCCTGGATAGCGGCGCGGCCGCGCGCACGCTCCAGCAATATGTGGAACTCTCCCAACGCCTGACCGCCAAACAATAGGCCCAGCACCCGGCCCAGCACCTAGCCCGCCACCCTATTTGCCCAACCAGATCCCGGACTACCCCCGGATATCGCAACAGGATACACGAATATGAGTCATTCAAAACTGGATATTGCCAAACACAAAGGCGAAGTGCTGGATCTCATCATGGCGTGGAAGCGCGAAGAAGTACCGCGCCACATGGACGCCATGCCCCTGGACCAGGTGAAAGCCTTTGCCGCGCTGGTCCCTAAACCGCTGGATTTCGCGGCCGCGCTCACCGCGCACCCCGGCGCAAGCCTGATCGCCGAGATAAAGCGCGCCAGCCCCTCGCGCGGCCTCATCGCCAAAGACTGGGATCCCGAGCTAATCGCCGAAACTTATGCCCAAAACGGGGCCGCGGCCATCTCGTGTCTCACCGACGGCCGCTTTTTTCAAGGACGTCTGGAATATCTCACCGCCATCAAAGAACGCTTGCGCGTCAAGAATCTGTCGATCCCCGTCCTGCGCAAAGAGTTCATCTACCATCCCTACCAAATCCACGAAGCGCGCATGGCAGGCGCCGACGCCATCCTGCTCATTGTGGGTGTGCTGGGCGACCGTGATCTGAAAGACCTCTATCGGCTCACCTATGACCTGGGTATGCAGGCCGTCGTCGAGGTCCACGACGAACGCGAGCTGGAACGGGCGCTGGCATTGGATGTGCATATCATCGGCGTCAACAATCGCAACCTGCGCACCTTCGCTGTGGACATCGAGACCACCGCCCGGCTCAAGGCGCACATGCCCGCAGGCAAAGTGCTGGTGGGCGAAAGTGGGATTCGCGACGAGGCGGATGTGCAACGCATGGCCGAAATGGGCTGTGATGCCATTCTGGTGGGCGAAACGTTCTGCAAGCTGCCACAAGGCGCACGCGCCGAACGCGTCGCGGCCTTTGTCGCGGCCGGACGGACCTAAGCACCATGCCTGTACGCGTTAAAATCTGTGGGCTTACCAATGCTGAAGATGCCCTGTGTGCCGTCCAGGCTGGAGCCGATTTCCTGGGCTTCATCTTTTATCCCAAATCGCCGCGCTACGTGGAACCGGCGACCGTAGCCGATATTCTGAGCACACTGGCAGCCGCCGGCCATACGACGCCCGGTGTCGGTGTCTTCGTCAACTACACCGTCACCGAGATCCAGGCAATTCTCGCACAAACCGGCCTGCGCTATGCCCAATTACATGGCGACGAAAGCCCGGATCAAGTCCACGCACTGGCGCCCTGCGCGTTCAAAGCCCTGGGCGCGGCCGCCCCCGCGCGAGGGCAGGCGGACGCGTCTGACCCCATTGCGCCCGCACTCGCGCGGGGACGCCGCTTCCACACAACGACGCACCATGCCGGACCGGGCCTCATGGTCGATGCCTATGACCCTACAGCCTATGGCGGCATCGGCAAACTTGCCGACCAGACGCTGGCCCACGCGCTCGCCCGCGCCTTCCCCCATCTGCTGCTGGCAGGCGGCCTGACCCCCGCCAACGTCTCCCACGCCATTCAGCATATCCAGCCCTGGGGCGTAGATGTGGCAAGCGGCGTAGAGCGTGCGCCGGGTCTCAAAGATCACGCCGCCGTCATAGCGTTTATCCGCGCCGCGCAGGCAACTATCCTGGGCCAATAAAATAGCTTTGCCCACTTTTCTGGGCTATACTTGGGCCATTGTACAGGCACAAACGTGGGCATTTCGCACCGGACAGAAACAATCGAGTTATCGCATGGAAATTTTAGGCGGACCTATCTTTGGTGTTGCGGGCGCAGGTGAATCTCACGGCCCCGGCATCACCACCATCGTCTTTGGCTGTCCCCCCGGTCTCTATCTGGAACGCGCCGCCATCCAGTCCTATTTGGATCGCCGCCGTCCGGGGAGCAACAAACACGGCACGCCCCGCCGCGAGGCCGATAGCGTGGTGCTGCTCTCCGGCATCTACCAGGATGACGCCGCCGCGCTCTTTGGCACAGCCACCGCAGACGAATTCGCCAGTGAAATCAGCACAGTGATTGGTGGCGCAGCCGCAGGTCAGGCCGCCCGCACTGCCGGCTATGAGGCAGGCTACACCACCGGCGAGCCAATTGCAGCCCTGGTCTTATCCACGGCCAAACGGTCGGGCGACTATCGCCAGTTTTCGGGGGCCACCGGCGAAGTGCGCCCCGGACATACCGACCTGGTAAAGCACTACAAATCCCAGGGCTTTGTCGATGTGCGCGGCGGCGGACGCTCCAGCTATCGCTCCACCATCAGCGATGTGATCGGCGGTTCCATTGCCCGCACCTTTCTCCACCAGCATTTTGGCACCGTGCTCCTGTCGTCGATTGTGCAGGTCGGCCCCTTGCAGGCCCAGACCACCCTTGCGCAACAGCTGCAAGCGCACCTGGCGCAGCATCCCGGCACGACCGTTTCGCCCGCGCGAATCGCGCAGTGGCAGGCAGCGCTGGACGACGCCGAGATTCCCACCATAGATGCCGAGTTTGCCCGCGAAGCTGCGGACCTGATCAAGGCGACCCGCATCCAGGGTGATTCCCTGGGCGCCGTGGTCGAAGTCGTGGCGGTGAATGTGCCCGCGCTGGTGGGCGATCCCCTCTACCAAAGCCTGAAAGTGCGCCTGATGGGCACGCTGGGTGGCCTCAACGCGGTACAGGGCTGTGAAATCGGCGACGGCGTGGCAGTGGCCGCGCGCCTGGGCAGCCAGAACAACGATCCCATTCGCAGCACGGGCTATCTTTCCAACAGTCATGGCGGGCTGATCGGCGGTATCACCACCGGAATGCCGCTCGTCTGTCGCGTCAGTTTCAAGCCCACCTCCACCATCGTGAAGCCCCAGCAGTCGGTGCGCAAAAATCTGGAAGAAATCGACTTCCTGCTGGAAAAAGGGCGGCATGATCCCTGTGTTGGTGTGCGCGCCGGGGTCACGCTGGAATCACGCGTCGCCATCGAGCTGATGAATGGCGTGCTGCTACACCAGGCCCAGCATGTCAACGCAGGAAATTTCCAGCTATTTGCCCACACACCCGATGCAACACCTGTGGACACCGTCGAAGACACCGCGCAGGCCGAGTGATTGCATCCAGCACGCATCCATTCCCAACACCAAATAGTCCAGCAACGATGGATTAACTATGTCATCCACAACTTTTCCGCACGACCGCAACATTGTCATCACCGGATTCATGGGCACCGGCAAAACCACTATTGGACGCAGCCTCGCCGCCCAGCTGCAACGCCCCTTTTTCGACCTGGATGAACAGTTGGAAGCCAACTTTGGCAAGCCGATTCCC
>JBBDIO010000186.1:6798-19818 GCA_040880365.1 Litorilinea sp. | reverse complement strand
GACCGCGGCGGTGGATGTAGGTGTGCAGATGGGCCTAGCCATTGCCAAGGGCGTTTTTACCGCGCGCAACCTTGTCAGCGAACCCGGCAACATCCTCTATCCCGTGGAATTTGCCCGACGCGCCGAAGCGCTGGCCGAGGCGACGGGGCTGACCTATACCGCGCTGGACGAAGCCGAAATGGATAATCTGGGGATGCAGATTCTACTGGCTGTGAGCCGGGGCAGTCGGCGCGAAGCCCGCTTTATCATTCTGGAGCACGCGCCCGAAGGTCTTGCCGATGCGCCGCCGCTGGTCTGGGTGGGCAAGGGCATCACCTTTGATACCGGGGGCATCAGCCTCAAATCCAATCCCGGCATGTGGCAGATGAAGGCCGATATGAGCGGCGCGGCCGCGGTGGTGGGCGCGATGGAAGCCATTGCCCGGCTGGGCGTGAAACGGCGTGTGATTGGGATTGCCGTCTGTGTGGAAAACATGCCCGACGGCGACGCGTTCCGCCCCGGCGATATCCTCACGGGTATGACCGGCAAGACTGCTGAAATCGGAAGTACCGATGCCGAGGGGCGTCTGGTTTTGGCCGATGCGCTGGCCTTTGTGGCGCGCTATAATCCCACGGCGGTAATCGACCTGGCAACGCTCACCGGCGCGATTGGGGTGGCTTTGGGGGAACAGGCCGCGGGGCTGTTCAGCAATGACAGCCAATTGCAGGATAGCCTGTTGGCCGCTGCGCACGCCAGCGGCGAACGCTTGTGGCCCATGCCCATGTATGATGAGTATAAAGATACCATCAAGAGTGATATGGCAGAGGTGAAGAACAGTGCATCGCGGTCGGCGGGCGTATCTGCCAGCGCCAAATTTATCGAACATTTTACCGAAGGCTATCCGTGGGCACACCTGGATATCGCCTATATGGATTGGGTTGAAAGCGGCAAAGATCCTCTGCGCCCCAAAGGCGCGACGGGCTATGGCGTGCGGCTGTTGACCACTTTGGCCCAGTCCTCTTGATCCAGTCCTCTTGATAAGGGAGAGCATATCCATGTATTGGCGAAAATCGCAAGCGAAAACGCGTGTGTGGGGTCGGGCCGGGTTGCGGCTGGTGGCAGGGATGGCGTTGGCGTGGGTCGGGCTGCTGGTCACAACGCTCAGCGCGTGGGCCGCACCCCTGACGCAGGATCTCGATCGCAGTGACAGCATCTGGCCTGTGTTGCTGCCCTTGGGCGCAGCGTCGATTGCCCTGGAACGTTCCATCGAGATTGTGTGGAACTATGTGGATTGGCTGCTGTTGAACATGCGCGGCTGGCGCGCCGCCGATCTGAAATCGGCCCAATATGTACAATTCAAAAGCGGTACCAGCCTGGTATTGGGCATGGTGATTGGCATCCTCATTGCCAACTACACGGGCATGCGCCTGTTCGACTATCTGCGCCCCCTGGCCCCCTCCTTTTTGGAGGTTGTGCCACCCTTCTGGGATGTGATTATCACGGGGTTGATTCTGGGCGCGGGCGCCAAGCCAACCCATGATTTTCTGGGCATTATCACCCAGACCAAGAATCTGCTGGGCAACAGTGCCGTGAAGCAGCGCGAGCTGGCGGCTTCGGCGATGGCCGACGGCGTGCTCAAGCTGGCGCAAAGTGATGCCCAGGCCATGCTCGATGTGCCGGGCGTGGGTCCGGCCCGGCTCTCTACCCCCGGCGGGCGCGACGATGACGACGACCATGCACCGCTGGAACGCTCGCAGGCGGATCAGTATATTGATACCCTGCGCGACCGGACGGTATATTAAGTAAGGCGTTATTTGACGGTTAAGTAGGTCACCGCTCCTGCGGTGACACAGGCCGCAGAGAATGTCACCGCAGGAGCGGTGACCTACACGGCTCGTGCATAGATTTTGCAACCTATTCCGGACTTTCACATAACGCATCACTTAATATTAGGTGGGTGTTTAGAACCGATTTTTGACTGGCATATTACCAGACGCTAGATATCGGACCGACACATGGCCGGTCTGATATCTAGCGTTTTTCGATTTGGATGGTGATTGCCACGGCGGGTTTGAGCGTGTTGGCGACGATGCAAGCGCGTTCGGAGATGGTGACGAATTTTTGAAACTCGGCTTCGTCGGGGTAGTCGGCGGTGACGTGGAGTTCAATTGCGGTAAAGCGCGGGGGCGTGCCTTCGAGCGTGCCGGTGACGGTGGTCTGAATCTTCTGGACGGGGGCTTCGCGCGAGCGCACGACCTCGAACAGATTGCTCATAAAACAGCCGCCCAGCGATGCCAGCAGCAATTCGCCGCCCATCGCGCCCCAGTTGCCACCGCCTTTGCTTTCGGGGCGGTCGATCAATAATTTGTGATCGCGAATAGTCACTTCGGCGGTGGTAGGGCGCACCTGGTGCAAGCGCACACTGATAGTGGACATAGTTTTCCCCGACTGTTGTATAGGATTCCTGCACTAACCGAACAGGGCATTTTCTTCCCACATCGAGCCTTCGGGGCCTATTGCTTCGGGAACCTCATCGTCGTTGGGATTCGCGGTGTCGCGTAATCCTTCCTGCCGGCGCAGATAACTGTAGTAGTAGTAGAGCTGTTGTTGGTTGCGCCGGTCATACATACCCTTCTTGCCGTCCTGGCTCATCACCTGGTTGTACGTGTCCTTGTCCCACTTTTTAACCAGTCGACCTTGTTTCTTCTGATCGCGCAGATGTGCCTTTACATAGCGCAGACGCTCCTGCGCGGTCTTGATCTCGTCGTCGGTCAGGTGTCCCTTGAGCATTTTGGGCAGATTCTTGGCCTTTTTGCCCAAAATGCGTTTGGCGGTCCCTTCATCGAACAGCATTGGCATGGTCGAATATTTCATATCGGGATCTGAAGAACCGGGCGCGGCGTCTCTTTCGCGCTTATACACGCCCATATCGTGACCAAAGGAGAAATCTTCATCGATGCCGTGGACTTGTCCGCTGGCAGGATCCACATAAATATTGCCGCCGTGGCGGTCGCCTTCACCTTTGATGAGGTCAAAGAGTTGCAGATCCATCAAGCCCTTTTGGGTGTTCGGATTTTCCAGATTGGGCGAATTGTAGCGAAAACCGCTCATCGCCCCACGATCATCAGTGAGCGTCTCCATGAGGGGCATACCGGGAACTTTGGCCGAAATCGCTCCGCGCTGTCCATTGAGGTCGGCGTAGACATTTTCGGCAATGTTGTTGAATCCCAGATACTTGTTCAGGATGCTGGAAGCCACCGCCCGATCGCTCTGGCCCAACCCGTCGTCCATGCCCCAGTCTTCATCATTATCGGGTTTGAAAAATCCCTCATTGGTCTTGGATGAACCGATATTCTGGTTGGTCTTTACCTTGAACACTTCGTTGGCAGAATGGGCGCCCAACTGCTGCATGGAATTGGGCACAATCGCATCATCTCCTAAACGGTTTTTGTTTTTGTTTTTGTTTTTGCGCCGCCGATACCAATCCAGCGGACCGCGCTGGACGATGCCGCCTGTGATGCGCGCAAGCGGGCTGCGCTGGATACGCGTGCCCGGCGTGCCGTTGGGGGCGGATCGTGGCGATGGGTTTTTGGCGTGGCTGGTGGATTGTTGGGGGCTGCGTCGGGACAATATATCCTGGGTGGCGCGATTGCCCACTGTGTTCGCCAATTGGCGGACATCGTCGGGCAATAAAGGTTGGGGTGCGTTCATTGGATCGCCCAGCAAGCGCTGTATGCTGCTGCCATCGAGTGGCGCGAAGGCGGGCGCGGCTTCGGCTGTCTCCCCGCGCGCAGAGGACACATTTGCCAGCGCGCGCACAGAGCCGCGTTGTTTGCGGCGCTCTTCGGTGGTCAGGGTTTGTGTCATGAAATTGCATTCCTTGCGTTAGCCATGCATCCGGTAGTCTGTCAGTTTTTTTACTGCAGAACCTTGCGACAGATTACATATCGCCTGATGGGGGAGGGGTATTCCAGCCAGCCTTACATTGTGTAATACGTAGCCAGTCTACCTTAACTCACGCGCAATGACCTGTCAAAATTCTGTCAAATCGGGGGGCTTTGGAGGCCATGCACGCACGGGGGCGTGTCTAGACGGGCGCAGTCGTGCCCCGGCGTTGTTGGCGCAGCCAAGCCCCGCCCGCGATCATGCCGATCAGGAACAGTGCCGAAAGCAGCAGGCGTAGCCACAGCGGCCAGGCGATCCTGTGCGCGCGGGCATGGGCGCGCGTGCCCAGCACACGTTGGGCGGCGTGCTGGCGGTGCGTTTGTTCCAGCGCACTGTGCAGCGACGCGCGGAACGATTGTGCGGGCTGCACCAGCGGCAAGGCACAGGCCACGTCTTCTGCCAATGCGGTGAGCGGCGCGAGCTGGGGGGCAAGGACTGTGATCGCGGTGAACAGCGTATCGCCGACCTGCACGGGCACGCTGCGCATACGGGGCGCGGGTTGCGGGCGGCGCGGTGCGCGATTCAGCGCATGGCTCCGGCTTTGCAGGGCAGATTGCCGGTTGGGCGCGACGGCTGTGTGTTTGTCCTGCGTGGGGTGGGCTTGGGTCTCTGCGGCAGCAGGACGCGTGCGCGCCAGGCGTTGAAAATGGGTCTCCAGCACATCTTCCGCACCCAGCTTTGCCCCGTTGCCAAAATCTATGCCGGTTGTAGGAGGCGGCGTGCCCCAGCCGAATATACGTTGGAAAGTGCGTTCGATTTCGGGTATCATTTTGCCCCCTCAGTTTCGGCAAACGCCACCGCTTCCGGCGCATAGACCTCGCCACTCTCCCGGCTGCGCAGCGCAGCCCGATCCGGTTCGGCAGTGGGGGTATCCACGATCTCCGGCCGCCGCATCATTTCCTTGCCCCAGCCCCGCTTTTCCAGATCTTCGCGCAGGGTCGCCAGGGTACGAAAATAGAGCGATTTGATAGCGCTTTCGCTCTTGTCCATCAATTCGCCGATCTCCAGATTGGAAAGCTGGCTGCCAAATTTCAGAAGCAGCAGACTCTTGCGGTCTTCGGGCAGCCGTTCGATGGCCGACCAGAGCGCCGCTTGCTTTTCTTCTTCTTCCAATACGGCTTCGGGCGAATGGCGGCTATTGCCATAGAACCACAGCCGATCCAGTGACAGGAAACTGCGTTTGCTGCGGTCGCGGTGCCAGTTTGCCATCAGATTATGGGCAATGCGAAAGAGCCAGGCCGAAAAGGGCAAGCCCCGGTCCTCGTAGGTGTCGAGCTTGTCCAGCGCCCGATAAAAGGTGCGGGCGGTCAGATCTTCAGCATCCTGCGCACTGCCCACCCGGTGGTAGATATAAGAATAAATGCGGTCTATATAGCGTTCGTAGAGCACGCCAAAGGCCGCGGGATCCTGTTTTGCCTGGGCGACGAGCAGGGCCTCGGCGGCGCGCTCATCCTGGGTCGGGTCTGCGGCTGCCTCTGTAGACGCTTGTGCGTCCAGCATTGCATCTGCGGCCCGCGGTTCCAGAGCTGCGCCCTGTTCGGCGGCAGGCTCTGGGGGCAGTACCGTATCTTTGCCGGCATCTTTGCCCATATCGCGGTCGGATTCTTTGCTGGCGTCATTGCCGTTATCATTGCCGTTGTCTTTGCCTGTAGTGTTGCCCGGCAAGGTGCGGCGCAAGCGGTCGAACCAACTGCGACGTTGTTCTTCGTGTTTGATGGAATTCAAGACACTGTCCTCCTAGTGTCGTTATCTGTGACGTGATCATCTGTAACGTGATCGGTACCTGTAATGTGAGCGCTGAGGGTCCCCGTAGTCGAGACTACCTCTGATCGTTCCAGGCGTAAGGTCCGCATATAAAGTCTGACGAGGTGCGCGCAAGCGGCGCATCGGTTGTCGAAAAGGTTGTCAAAACATTCTATCTGTATTATATACACTATCTTATACACCCTAGAACGGACGAAGTCGCGCAAACGGTTCCCTGTCTGGGCAGTTTTTGGTGAAATAGTGCCCCAAAGTTAGTCCTTGGTTGACCAGAACAGTCGGGCGATGGCCTCGGCGCGCGTGGGGTGCTGCGCGTCTTAATATTGGTGTCAGGTGTTTACGGTCTACATTCAATTTATGCTATACTTTGTGCAATCATTCGTGCAACTGCGCACAGCGTGCTCACACATATGCGCTCACACATATAAGGGGAGGCCCCGGTGCGGGTAAGCTGCCTTCAAGAGAACCTAGCCAAGGGATTGTCCATCGTCAGCCGCGCCGTTTCATCGCGCAGCACGCTGCCGGTTTTGGGCAATATCCTGATCGAAGCCAAGAACAATGAATTGCGTCTTGCCGCGACCAATCTGGAAATTGGCGTCAACTGCTGGATTGGGGCCAAGGTCGAAGACGAGGGCGCCATCACGGTGCCGGCGCGTCTGTTGAGCGAATTTGTCAACAGCCTGCCGCCGGAACGCATCGACATGGAACTGGCGGTGCGGACCATGACCCTGCACCTGAAATGTGCCAATTTCGATGCGAATATGAAAGGCATCGACGCGGCGGATTTTCCCATTATCCCCACGGCGGGCACCGGCGACGAGATCGACGAGAACGCCGAGACCCTGGAAGGTACGCGCATCGAGCTGGAGACCGACGGTCTGCGCAAGATGATCGACCAGGTCGCGTTTGCCGCCTCGACCGATGAGAGCCGCCCTACGCTGACCGGGGTGGAAGTGGCGTTTACGCCGCAACGGCTGGCGATGGCTGCCACCGACGGCTATCGGCTCAGTGTGCGCAGCGTGGCATTGGATACGCCCTTTGTGGATGACACTATGACCGTGATTGTGCCGGCGCGCAGCCTGGGCGAATTGGCCCGCATCAGCGCCGACGCCGATGACGAACACCCCGTGCAGGTGATTGTGACCCAGGCCCGCAACCAGATTCTGTTTCAGATCTGGGGCAAAAGCGAAGCCCGGGGCGCATTTCATCGGGTCGAGTTGGTCAGCCAGTTGATCGACGCTAAATTCCCCGACTATCGGGCGATTATTCCCAAAAATCATACTACGCGCACGGTGGCGGATACGGCGGGCCTGCTCAAGGCGGTGCGCGTTGCGCTGCTCTTTGCCCGCGACAACGCCAATATCATCCGCATGTCGATTGAACCCGGTGGCGACGATGAACACGGCGTGGTCAAGCTCACCGCGACCAGCACCGAAATGGGCGATAGTGTCAATGAATTGCAGGCGTCGGTAGAAGGCGTGGATCTGGATATTGCTTTCAACGCCAAATATCTCATTGACGTGTTGAGCCAGATTGATCAGCCGCAGGTGGTCATTGAAACCACGCAGAGCACACGCCCCGGCACCATCCGCCCGCTGGGGATGGGCGAAGATGAATTTCTGCACGTCGTTATGCCTATGCACCCGCCTCGTTAAGCAACAACCCGCCAGGCAGTAAACAGTCACACTAGACAGCAACACCTAGACAGCAATTGGGTGATTGGTGATTGAGTATCGGGCAAGCCGCCCGTATCTCGCACACCAATCACCCAATTTTTTAGTCATCCATTCCCCGGATTACCGATTTATTGTGGGCACAAAGAGATTTGTGCTGGTCGCACCTGTTTCATATGCGCCCATGTCACAGCCCGCTTCGCCGCTGCGCGCCACGCCCCGCTGATCGTTGGTGGCGCAACGGCCCGGTGCGACGCGTTCGATAGCCGGGCTATCGGGGTAGAGGGGATAAGCGTAGGTCTGCGCCTCGGTCTCTGTCAATCGATCCAGCCCCGGCGTCATGCCGATGAGATTGCCACCCGTATCGCCCGTGAGCGTGCACGATTCCAGCGTGCCGATGAGGTTATAGCCGCCGGAGTTCAGTTCGGGCGCGCAGTCGGGGCCGATGGGCGCATCGTTGCCCGCCAGGATAGAGTTGGCAAGCGTGGCCGCGCCGCCGGTGGAGTTAATGCCGCCGCCCGCGTTGGTGGCAGAATTGCCCACAATGGTGGTATGCACAAGCTGCGCGTTGCCGCCCGCGGTGATGAGGCCGCCGCCGTCGTTAGCCTGATTGCCGGCGAGGGTGACATTTTCCAGGCGCAGCTCGGCGCGATTCATGACACCGCCGCCGCTGCCGGTTGCCACGTTACCGGTGATGGCGCTTTCGATGACGCGCAGTGTGCCGCCGGTGTGCATGATGCCGCCGCCGTTGGTGGCCGTGTTGCCTGTGATGGAGACCTGGCGCAGCGTCACTTCGCCGCCAGTGACCAGCAGCCCGCCACCTTCCTGGCCGCCGTTGGCGGCGTTGGCATTGCCGCCGCTGATGGTGAGATTCTCCAGGCGTACCTGGCCGTTGTGCACGGCGAATACCGTGTCCAGGTCGTTGCCGTGGACGGTTGTCGCCTCTGCGCCGCTGCCCAGAATGACCAGACTTTCATTGATATCCAGATCACCCTGGTTGTCATCGGCTGCGCTGTTGCCACTGGTGGATGCACTCTCCTCCAGCACGAAGACGCCGCTGCCCAGCACGATGGTCTGGTTGCCGGCCTGGGCGTTGGCTTCCATGACGGCGGCGCGCAGGGTGCATAGGCCCTCTGCGGTCGCGCAGACTCCGTCACCCGGGTTGGCATCCACGCCATCGCGCACGCTGTCTGCATAGAAATCACCCACGGGTACAACCGCCAGCGCGAATGGCCCGCGGTTGTTTTCGGGCAGCGGGTCGGGCGTGGGCGAGCTGGCCGCGGCTGCGATGTCGATGACCGTGCCCAGGGCCGCGCCGTTGAGGGCAATCTGCACCGCGATCTCTACGCTCTGATCTGGGCTAATGCTGCCCAGATTGCAATCGAGCGCTGGGCCGTCAATCTGACAGGTGCCGCTGGTGGGGATGGCGCCCATGTAGGTCAGGCCGGCGGTGAGCGTTTCGGTGACGCGCACATCTGCCGCCGCGATGCCGATGCCGCCCGAAGTCGGGTTGTTGACCTGAAGTTGGTAGGTGTGCTGGCCCTGGCCCTGGGGCACGACGGGCGCAGAATCGCGCGCCAGCACCAGGTCGGCCATGGGTTCTACGCTGATCTGGAACTCTGCGGAGCCGACTGCGTCCATCTTGTCCGCAATGTCGACTCTGACCGAGTAGGTTCCCGCGTTTGCATAGTTGTGATAGGAAACCAGGTTGGCCTCGCCGTTGATGAGCGGCGTCACCACCGGGCCGGTGATGCTGCCGTCCATGTTCAGCGTGCCGTTGGCTTGCGAGGAGCCGTCGCCCCAGAAGACACTCGCGCGCAACTCATCTTCGGGGTCGGGATCGAAGATGGGGAAGTCGAGCGACACCGCATGGCCCAGACCGGCGCGGATTGTGGTCGCGGTAGGCGTGATGATGGGCGTGTCGTTGACGGGCGTCACGCTGAGGTTGAAGATGGCCGGTTCGGCGGTTTCGTTGCCGTCGCTGAGCGTGAAGGCGAAGCGATCCGGCCCGCTGAAGTCGGTAAAGGGCGTATAGGTGAGATTGGGCGCGTTGCCGCTGAGTGTGCCGTGCAGCGGCGGCGTGGTCACCGAGTAGGTGAGCGTATCCAGGTCGCCGTCCAGGTCATAGCCTTCCAGCGTGGTCGCCACCGGCGTATCTTCTTCGGTTTCGGCGAAGAGATCTGCGGCGGCGATGGGCGGGCGGAAGTTGCGCGCCACGTTGATATCGATGCGCGCCGGGTCGCTTTGCACCAGCTCGCCTTCGCTATCGTGGAAGCCGTCGGTAGCGCGGAATGTGAAATAGTCGGCCCCCGTGTAGTTGCTCTTGGACTGATATTCTACCCAGGCCGACGCGTCGTCGATCTGGTTGACCACGCTGGCCTCGAAGATGTGCACCAGCCCTTCCTGCCGGTCCAGAATGTAGAACTTGCTGGAGTTGACCGTGATATTGCCGGGGTAGCCGAAATCGCCCAGCACGAAGCCGGAGCAGTCTTCGCAGGCGTCCTGGGAACGCGCTTCCCCGGCAAAGAGGCCGTCGGGGCTAAAGCGTTGGACGCGCCGATTGCCGCCATCGGCCACATAGAGCACGTCGTTGGGGTCCATGGCCAGGGCCTGAATGCTGTTGAACTGGCCGGGCAGTTCGCCGGTGGGTTCGCTGACGGTGCAGGTGTCGTCGGTGCAGGAATAGCCGATGCTGCGCCCTTCGATGTAGTTGCAGTTGGGGCCGCTGTCACAGCGTCCCATCCAGCCTTCCATTGCGCCCAGGGTGACGGTGCCGTCGTCGTTGCGCTCGGCAGGCTCGAAGCGATAGATGCGATACCTGTTGCTGTTGCCGCTGTCAGTGGAGTTGGCGGACACATAGACATAGCCGCGGCTATCGACGGCAATGTCGCCCAGGCGCCAGATGCGCGGCGCGTCCTCGTTCAGACCGGGGAAGTCGCCGATCTTTGTAGCCTGCAGGATGTCGTGCGAATAGATGAGGTTGCCCACATAGTCCAGGCAGGCCTGGTCGCCCGGTGAGCCGCCGACGCCGTCGCAGGGTGCAGGGCTGAACGCGGTCAGGCCCTTCAGGTTCTGTTCGCCCATGACGTAGACCACGTCGGCCCGGGAATCCCAGACCGCGGCGGTCGCGTTCTTCACTTCGGGCGTGCGATTGGCATTTTCGATGGGCACCACGAGCGAATTGACCTTGTTATTCAGGCCCCAGGTGACGACGTCGACCAGCGGTTCGTCGGGGTTGTCGCTCTGGATGCGTTTGACGTCAACAACGCTGGTGCCCGTAGTGGATGTGTCGCTGGAGACGGCCAGGACGTAGCCTTGGGCAATGTCAAATTTCACGCTGTGGATGGGGCCGGGACCCTGACCCACGTCTTGTTGGCCCACATAATTCCCCTGGGGATCCCACACCGAGATGCGCGTGTCGGTTCGCGGGTCGCCGCTGGGATTGCAGCCTGTATACCACCTGTCGTAGATAAAAGTGTAGTTATTGTCGTCTACTGCCACATATTCCACCCCGTTGACAAAGTCTACGGGCAGGTCCCTGCGATTGGGGTTCGCCTGGCACAGGCTCTTCATGTAGTCGGACATGCCGCTAGGATCCTGGGCCACGTTCCAGGCGAATTCCTCGCCTTCCCAATCGGCAATCGTGGGGCTATAGCGGGCGGTGAGCCGGAAATCATCTACGAAATAGGGGTAGAGCGGCGCAATGAAAAAGCCGTGGGGCGGCTGTTCGTCGATGGTGAACCAGATGGGGTCGCGCATCCCCGAACCGGGGTCTACGTCGGCATCGTTGCCGCGAATGGTGATCCTGGTGGGTTCGTCGGCGATGGCGGCGATGGCGTTGCCGCCGGTCTGCGCTTCGGCGGTGGGCACGGTGTTGGTGCCCGGTGCTTTGATGTTGACCAGTTGCTGCCCGGCCTCGGATGTGTTCTGCGACTGGTCGGTGGCGGTCCAGTTCACATAGTGGATGCCCAGGGGGAAGGTGGGCCAGCGTGTACCTTCGCCGCTGGCGGTGGGCGCGTCGTAGTTGATGGTGGGACGCAGGTCTACGATGTCGAAGACCTGGGGCAGGCCCAGCGGAGCCTCCGCGCCGCCATCTTCTGCATACATCATCACAGGCGGGGGCGGCAGCAGCAGGGGCGCGGTGGTATCGACGATGGTGATCTGCTGGGTGACTTCCTCGGTGTTGACGCCGCCTGCCGCGCTGGCCGCGCCGTTGTCGCTGGCGCGCCAGAGAATCTCGCTGGAGGGCAGCGGGTTGCCCTGCGCGTCAACCAGCAAGGGCCAGAAGCGGGGCGTGATGGCTTGCAGGGTCGGGTCTGGATCGCAGTCGTCGGAGACGGTGATGCCCTGGCGGATGGTGTTCAACATGCGCGCCGAGGCCATGCCGCCGGGGTCGGTGGCTTCAAAAGTCAGCGGGTCGTTGCCGCTGATGGTGGGCGGGTTCAGATCGATGATGACCAGCCTTTGCAGGCCCACGGTCTCCGCCCCTGTATACTCGCCGGGCGTATAGGCCGGGGTGGATTTGTAGACCATGCTGGCACCCGCCAGACCTGCGGTGATCGCGGCATTCTGCGCGATTTCTTTGGCGACTTGCTTCACAAAAAAGCGGTTTCCCTCGCGCAGCATCTGTTGCAGACTCTTGCGAAAGGCTGTATCTGATAGCTTGATGGCCTGGCGTTTGGCGGCTTTGGCCTGGGCCGCCTTGTATGCCCCAAACGCGCCCGTGAGCAGAAACGTGGGAAATTTGTCCATAAAATAGACCAGCGTATTGGCTTCCCACACCAGGGTATGGTTGCCCACAGGCACTTCGATCTCTTCTGTGTTGATGCGTGTGCCGGGGTGGGTCATCTCGATAAAGACATCCGAGTTGTAGTGATAGACCCGCGGCGCGCCGATGTCACCCCAATTGGGGATGGTGTATTCGGAAAGTGAACCGGGCAGCACAATGCCGTAGATGTTCATATAGCTGTCGTGTACGCTGTTCATGAACCGCCCGAATTCCAGCTCGCGCTCGATGATGAGATCGTCGCGCTGGCTGGACGACAGCAAGATGGCGGGGTCGTTGAGCAACTCGAACATGACTTCCCGGTCAATGGTCACCAAATCGGCGTAGTTGCGAGGAATGGGCAGGTGGATCACATGCGAACAGCCTTCGCTCGGCACGTCAACGACGATATCGTCGGGCGGCGTCAATTCGGGCGGGCAATATTTCAGCCCCAGATTGGCGGCGTAGGCTGCGGCGTCGGCCAGGTTGGACCAGCCGGGGAGGGGCAGCAGTGACAGCAGCGTCGCCGCGATGTGGGCGCCCTTGATGGGGTCGATACAGTGGCGAGGGTGATCTTCGCCCGCGGCTACGTGCGCGCCCTGGTCGCCCAGCATGGCAGGCGGTCCACTCGTTTGGGCAGCCAGCGGATCGATGGCTGCAACCAGCACGAGGATCCCAATCCAAAGGGCGCAGACCAGTTGCGCCGCGCGGTGCCGTCGACTTTTATGCATTGTGATTTTCCTTGACAAATTGAACTGTTTTTACGCGGAACGGTCGCTAGAATTGTGTCGCGAGCAGAAATCAAAGGTGTTGCATACAGAGTGGCGTATACAGAGATATTGCGGAAAGATATTGCAGAAAAAGACCAGACCAGCCTCTGGACATGGGCATAAGCTC
>JBBDIO010000186.1:0-6698 GCA_040880365.1 Litorilinea sp. | reverse complement strand
CGGAAAGATATTGCAGAAAAAGACCAGACCAGCCTCTGGACATGGGCATAAGCTCGAAGTGGGGAGGAAGGCCGTGCGCAGACGAAGATTACCTTACCACAGCCAATCGCGCGTGGCAAGCATTAACAAAATATTGAAACAGATGCCCTATTAGGGGATGCGCAGTTCCATGCCGGGCTGCAGGGCTTCGGGCGAAGGCAGAATGTCGCGGTTGGCCGCGGCGACTTCATCCAGGCGCGTCACATCGCCGTAGATATTGTAGACCACCATCCACAGCGTATCGCCGGACTGCACCGTGTAGACGGCGATGGGGTCCAGTTCTACCGCGCTCAGGTCTACCTGGGAGATTTCGGGCGCACGCGGCAGAATCTCGGCCAGGGCACGGCGCTGTTCGTCCATGCCGACTACGCCCTGCACAAACGCCTGACCGTTTTCCACCTGAACCGTCAGCCCCAGGTCCAGCAGATCGCTGCGGTCGGCCTCGCGCAGGAGTGCGCTCAGGCCCGGCGCATCGGGCGCAAGCCGCTGGAGACCGGCGATGGGCGCGGGCGTCTGGTTCGCCAGCGCCGCCAGGGGATCGGCGTCGGGCGCAGCCGTGTCCGCGTCTGCATCCTCGGTGTCGGTCGTGGCATCGGGGTCAGTACGCTCGGCAAAGGTGACAAGGTCCCACAATCCCTGGGTTTGGTCGGGGAAAAGTTCGGTGGCCGCGACCACCAGAATAATCAGGCTGAAGAGGACAACGGAGCCCACGGCAAAGAGGCGCAGCAGGCCCGCGCGGCGTACGGCCGCGGGTGTAGAACCCGGCGCGCGGCCCGAAAGCGCATCGACCATAATGGCGCGGTTGGCCTGGATGCCGCCCCGGCGCACGTTGCGATCCACACGCAACCCCTCGCGCAGCGCCCGCTGGCGGTCTTCGTGGGAACGCAACAGCCATTCGGCTTCGGAACGCAGGCTGTCTTCCAGAGGTATGGCCGCGACGTGGTGGCGCATCTGGTCATAGCGGCCCAGTTGCTGGGAGAGGATGGCCGCCAGCAGGTGCAATTCCGAGCTGCCGTAGTAGGTGAGACCGACTTCTACTTCTTCCAGCGCGGCCTGATATTCGCCATTGGCGGCGAGCGCGCTGGCGCGGTTGTAGAAATGGCCCGACACCTGCTCTTGAGAAAGCAACTGGCGCAGGTCTTGTTCACATTTGGGACAGGTATAGACCGCGGGCGAAATACGCACGCGGGTACGACATTGAAAGCAGGTAACTTCGATCACGCGTACTCTGCCAGCTCCATCCACCGTTCCAGAGCAGTCTCCAGCTCGGTATCCAGGCTTTCCATGCGGCGCGCCAGCTTTTCCATCTCCAGATAGTCACTGCCCGCGCCATTGATGGCGGTGAGCAACTCTTCTTTGGTCGCTTCCAGCTTTTGAATGCGCGTTTCCAGCTTGCCTAGCTCCTGTTGTTCGCGCCAGGTCAGTTTGCGTGCCGGGGCTGCGGTGGCTGTGGCGGGCTGGGACGTGCGTGGAGATGCGGCCGATTCTGTCCCCGATTCTGTTGCAGGGGCGTGCGCACCGTTGCTGGGGCGATTGCGGGTGGCGTTGTTGGCTGCGGCCTCTTGTTGCAGACGCAGAAAGACGCTATAGGGCGTGGGATAGCGGGGACCCAGCTTGCCGCCTTCGAGCACGGTGAGGAAATCGACGGTGCGATCTAAAAAGTAGCGGTCGTGGCTGACGACGACGAGACAGCCGGTGAAGTGATCCAGAAATTCTTCCAGCACGGCCAGCGTTTGAATGTCCAGGTCGTTGGTGGGTTCATCCAGAAACAGCACGTTGGGCTGGTGGATGAGCGTGCGCAACAGATAGAGCCGCCGCCGTTCGCCGCCGCTGAGACTGCCGATGCGTCCCCACTGCATGGGGCGGGGAAAGAGAAACCATTCCAGCATCTGGGCGGCTTCGATGCGTTCGCCATCGCGCGTACGGATAAGCGGGGCCTCGTTCTGGATAAACTCGATTACGCGCTGATTCGGGTCCAGATCAATCGAAGTCTGGTCGTAGTAGCCCAATGTGACCGTGTCGCCCCACTCGATGCTGCCGCGCTGGGGCGTCAGACGTCCGGCGAGCACGTCGAGCAGCGTGCTTTTGCCCGCGCCGTTGGGACCCATAATGCCGATACGTGCGCCCGGTTCCAGTTCCAGATCCAGCCCCTGCAAGATGACATCCTGGTCGAAGGCAAGCTCTATATCGCGCGCGTGCAACACCTGTTTGCCCAGCCGCTGGGACGCCAGCGCCATCGCGACGGTTTCTTGCCCACTGTCGTGGGCGATCTGCATAAGCTCCTGGGCGCGTTGCTGGCGGGCTTTTTGTTTGGTGCCGCGCGCCATAGGGCTGCGGCGCAGCCATTCCAGTTCCCGGCGCAATAGTTTTTGGCGTTTCTGTTCGGCCTCGGCCTCGCGTTCGTGGCGTGCGTCCCGGTCTTCCAGATAGCGGCTGTAGTTGCCCGTATAGCTGACCAGTTGCCGCCGGTCCAGCTCGACAATGCGGTTGACCACCCGATCCAGAAAGTAGCGGTCGTGGGTGACCATGAGCAGCGCGCGCGGCATCTGCGCCAGATAGGTTTCCAGCCATTCGACCGTAGCGGCGTCGATGTGGTTGGTGGGTTCATCCAGAATCAGGAGATCGGCGGGGTCGATGAGCGCGCGCGCCAGTGCGACGCGTTTGCGCTGGCCGCCGCTGAGCGTGCCCACGCGTGTGGAAAATTGGGCAATGCCCAACTGGGTGAGAATCGATTTGGCGTCGGCCTCTGCTGACCAGCCTCCGGTGCGATCCATTTCGCTGGTCAGCGCGACCATGCGTTCCTGCACGCCCGGCATTTGGGGCGTCTGCAAGAGGGCGTCGGCGGCTTCTTCGTAGGCGCGCAGCAATTGCATCTGGGGGTGTTCGCCTGCAAAAATGGTCTCCAGCACCGTCAGGCTGTCATCCAGCGTCGGTTCCTGGGCCAGATATTCCACGCGCACCCCGCCCCACACCGTGACCGTGCCGCTATCGGGCGCGTCGATGCCTGCGACAATGCGCAACAGCGTGCTCTTGCCGCTGCCGTTCACGCCAATCAGACCAATACGGTCACCGGCATTGATGAGCAGATTCGCATCCTCGAACAAAAAACGCTCGCCCAGGTGCTTGGTCAGATTTTGGATGGTGCAGAGATTCATCTATATGAAACCAGACTCTATATGTACGAATATGTGCAAGTTTTGTAGGTCACGCCTCCTGGCGTGACGCCCGCCGGTTGCCGATTTGTCACGCCAGGAGGCGTGGCCTACGCTTTTTTTGTAACAGAAAATATATGAACTAGATCATGTGCATAGGAACGGGTGGCCAAATGGCAAGGCAATATTGCATCACTGTATCACCGGGTCACGCTGTGACCTGTTATGTCGCGCCCCGAATCGCGTCAATCGCGCCGGGATCTTCCAGGCTGGTGACATCGCCCAGCGCTGTGTTGAGATAGGCGGCGCGGATGACCCGGTGCATAACTTTGGCATTGCGCGTCTTGGGCAGCGTCGCCACAAACAGCACGGTGCGCGGGCGCAAGGGTTTGCCCAGTTCCGCGGTGACCCGATCCATGAGTTCGGCGCGCAGCGTTTCGCTGGGCGTGGCATCGGGTACAAGCACACAGAAGGCGACCACCTCTTGATCCTTGATGGGATCCGGCGCGCCGATGACCGCGGATTCTGTGACCTGGGGATGCGTGTTGAGAATCGCTTCCACTTCAGCCGGGCCTACTCGTTTGCCTGCCACCTGAATGGTGTCATCGCTTCGCCCCAAAATATACCACAACCCGTCATCATCGATGGCGGCGAAGTCGCCGTGAACCCACAAACCGGGGAACCGTCGCCAATAGGTGGCGCGATAGCGCTCGTCATCGCGCCAAAAGCCGCGTGTCATGCCGATCCACGGGCCGCGGATGACCAGCTCGCCCACTTGCCCGCGCACAGGATTGCCCTGTTCATCGACCACGTCTACATCCATGCCTACCACAGGCCCGCCAAATGCGCAGGGTTTGAGCGGCGTGAGCAGATTGCCGCTGAGGATGCCGCCCGAAATTTCGGTGCCGCCCGAATAGTTGAGAATGGGCTTTTGGCCGTGCAGCACCTGATGAAAGAGCCAGAGCCAGGCGTCGGGGTCCCAGGGGCTGCCCGTGGAACAGACCATGCGCAGGCGGCTTAGATCGTGGCGGCGCACAGGCTCCAGCCCGTGGGGAATCAGCACGCGAATGAGGGTGGGCGAGACGCCCAGGTGAGTCACGCCGTGGTCTGCCGCCAGTTGCCACAGGCGATCTACCTGGGGATAGTCGGGCGCGCCATCATAGAAAACCATGGTCGCGCCGTTGAGCAGCGCGCCAAAAACCAGCCACGGCCCCATCATCCAGCCCATATCGGTGACCCAATAGATGGTATCGCCGGGCTTCACATCCATCGCGTGGCGCATATCCTGCGCGGCTTTGATGGGAAATCCACAGTGGCTGTGGACTGCGCCTTTGGGGCGGCCCGTAGTGCCGCTGGTGTAGATGATCATGAGGGTGTCTTCGGCGCGCGTGGCGGCGTGGGGCGCAGTGTCAGGCTGCCCCTCCATGATCGCGTGCCAGGTGTGATCGCGCCCTGCGCTCCACGGCACATGGGGCAGTTGGCAGTGGGGCACGACGATGACGTGCGCCACGCTGGGCGATTGGGCACAGGCTTCGTCTACGACCGGCTTCATGGGGATGGTGCGCCCGCGGCGAAACATGCCATCGGCGGTGATGATGGCTTTGGCCTGCGCATCATTGAGGCGGGTGACGATTGCGCCCGGACCATAGCCGCTGAACAGGGGCAGCACAATGCCGCCGATTTTGACAATCGCCAAAAATGCAATCGCCAATTCGGGGGTCATGGGCATATAGAGCGCTACGACATCGCCCTGGCCCAGCCCCAGCCCGCGCAGACCGTTGGCACAGCGATTGACCGCCGCGGTCAGCTCGGCATAGCTCCAGTTGGCGCGCGTCCCGTCTTCGCCTTCCCAGCGCAGGGCAATCTGGTCGCAGCGCGGTGTAGAGAGCCATTTGTCCAGACAGTTGTGCACAATATTGAGCGCGCCGCCCACACACCACTGGGGAAAGGCAGGATCTTCGCCCGCTGCATAGACCTGCGTATAGGGCGTGGCAAATTCTATGCCCAGATCGTCCATCACAGCATCCCAGAACCAGGCCACATCATCGGCGGCGCGGGTACACAGCTCTGCATAGGTGGCGATGTCGTGGCGGTCCATGAATTGTTGCAGATTGCTGGCGGCTGCCAGTGCGGGCGGCGGTTGCCAGGCGATTTTCTGACCAAAGGGAAAGGATTCTGGTGGGTGATTGGCGTGCTGATCGGCGTGCAAGTCTGTGTGCTGATCTGTGGGTTGAGACGGGTCGCGGGTCATCGTGTACAACTTTCTATGACAACGTTCGGTTACAACTCTGGTTTGCACCGGCGTTCGATTCGCACGGGTGTTTGGTGCGCGCAGGTGGCGCATGACCTGCAACCGGCCTGTGAAGAAAAGAAAGCATCTCCCGCGCGGTAGAGATGCCTTTGCTCGCTATGCAATTGATCTCGGGGCCATTGCCCGCTGTGCGCGGAGCATAGGGGGCGGCTCTAGCGGTGTGCGTCGGGTGGGGAACCAAAGCCCAGCAACTGGGGTTCTGCCCAAACGGCCCAATTCCAGCGACTATCGCCCAACGCATCGGTCACAAACTGGATTACCACTTCCTGCCCGGCCAGGCTAGGCAGATCGATCATCGTGCGTTCCCATTCGTTGGTCTGCTTGGTTGTGCTCCACAGGCGCACGCCGTTGACCATGATGCGAAAGGCGCACAGGTTGTCGCCTTCCATGAGCGCGCCATCGCGGATGCCCACACCAAAGCGCAGCCGCAGTTGATCCACATGGTTGGGAATGGTGAGTTGATATTCGCAGACCGCCGCGCCCGTTACGGGGGGATGTTCCCACAGCGCGGCCTGCTGCAAATTGCCGCAACTGGCAAGCCCCACCTGAATTTCCATCATATCGGGCGCGCGCGTGGCGCTTTTGCGCGCCGAAGGAAAGCCTTCGAGAAAGTCATATTGCCAGATGAGTTTCTGTCCCGCGCCCCCTGTGGCTTCTTCATCCAGCAGGCTGTGCCAGAGTTCCTCTTGCCATTTGAGATAGCTGATATACTGGGAAAGCTGGGTCAGCGACTGTTCATTCAGATCGGTGATGCGCCGGGTCAGGGCGCGGATCGTCTCTTTGCGCGCATCGTAGTTTTGCATAGCAGTTTCTATTGGGCCGCCAGCGCCGAAAACGCGTGGCGGGTGTTGGTCAGGCCCATGAGATTTTCCCAACGCCGGGCCGCGATGGGATTGCTCAAAAGTACCAGGGCGACATAGTTGGGTTCAAACGGCTTGCGGATCAGGTCCATACCGGCTTCTTCGGGCGTCAGCGAGCCTTTCTTCTGATTGCAGCGGGTGCAGGCCGAAACCAGATTTTCCCAGTCGTGCGCGCCGCCCCGGCTGCGGGGCGTCACATGATCGACTGTCAGCAGGTTGCGCCCCGGCATTTCGCCGCAATACTGGCACGTATAGGCATCGCGCAACATCACCGCCGCGCGGGTAGAGGGCACTTTGCGGTGGGGCAGGCGCACATAATGAACCAGACGGATGACT
>JBBDIO010000185.1:17569-19908 GCA_040880365.1 Litorilinea sp. | reverse complement strand
TGCCACCGCGCCGCCTGCCACCGCGCCGCCTGCCACCGCGCCGCCTGCCACCGCGTCACCTGTCACTGCGCCGCCTACCAGCACGTCAGCCGAACCAGTGCCCCCTGAACCAGCATCGCAACAGCCCGCCACTTCGCCGATTCAGACCGACGTGGGCGCGCCCATTGTCCAGTGGGACCAGGCCCGCGCCTATATCGGCCAAACCGCGACCGTCTGCGGGCCGGTGGTCGCCGCACAATTTGCCCAACAGACCAACGGACAACCCACCTTTCTCAATGTGGGTCTGGCTTTCCCCGCGCCCGAGCGGTTTCAGGTGGTCATCTGGGGCAACCAGCGCGCCAACTTTGCCACGCCGCCGGAGATTGCCTATCGCGACGCCAGCATCTGCGTCACCGGCGAAATCGGCGAATATCGCGGCACGGCAGAAGTCACCATTCTGGGACCGGCAGCCATCCGCATTGCCGCGGAATAACTGATGCAGCGGAATAGGTGTCGGCGCGTGCAATTTGTCCACGCGCGGCGAGACGGACGCCGATATCCGGGCGTCCGCCTCGCGAGTCCCTCCCCCATACAATCCTTATAGCGAAATTCTATGTGTAGCGGCCTAGCGCAGGGGACCGCGCGTGCCCATCGTCTCCGCCGCCATGATGCTATAGGCGTCCATCGCAAAATCACTCAACGCGGGGTGGGTAGTCACCGTCTCGGCCAAATCACTGTCCAGGAACGCCTCTAGCGCATCCATGTCTGCAAAGAGCAGGATGCCACCGGCCCGGCTGGATTCTTCATCCAAAGTCCAGATCTTCCAGTGCAGCCCGTCCACCGCGGCAAACTCTTCGACCAGGGGCGCAACCGCTTCCATATATTCGGCGGCATCTACGTCATAGGCAAAGTCTATCTCCAGGACGGCCCCAGCCGCCTGGCTGCTGTCGGCGACCACGTTGGTAATCTCGATGGGTGCGGCGCGCGACAAGGTGGTATAGATGGGACAGCGCGAACGCACGATGTCCGCCATCATCTCCGCCTCTTCGGCAGTCGGTCCATCCACATTGATGGTCATGCGCAGAGCGCGCAGATGGGGACTAATCGGCTCGCCGGTAAGACCACGCGGGTCAAAGTCGCCTTCGACCACTGCGGAAATACTGTTGAATGGAATGCCCTCCTCCAGCGCGATGATCTCATAGAGAAAGAGAGCGCAGGCGGGCAACGCGCCCAACAGCGCATCCATCGGATTCACTTCTTCGTTGGGGCCGTTGATGGGCGGCACCGAATCATAGACCCAGTAGTTGCCGCGCGCCCACATCATGGCCCGCCCCGGCCGCATCTTCTGCCGGTTCTTCTTCGGCAACAGGTGTCGCGGTTGCGGTTTGAGCATAGACCGCATTGCCGGCAAAAGTTGCAGACAAATTGAGACTCATGCCCAACAGGGCAACCAGGGTCGTAAATATGAGCGTCTTTCGTAACATCAGTTTCTCCTCAATTCTCCAATGGTTTCTTCATTGTGTTTGCTAACGGGTGCGCCAGGCAGAGCCGTTAATCCAGTGTTGAGGTGTCACAGTTTGACTGGGTCCGACGATCCGTGTGTCTATGCATGACTGTGTTTCTGCATAACTGTGCTTCTACATGACTGTGTTTCTGCCATAACAGCTTCTCTCCATCTATTCCTCCTTTCCCGCCCAATTGCCGGAATCGTCTCCATCCGGCGGCGTGCTATCCAGCAGATCGCTATCGGCCAACATGCGTGGCAGCAGCTCGGCAAGCGTAGCCCAATCGCGGAAATAGCGAACCTCGCCGCTGACAATATTCCGCACCTCACCGCGCCACTCTGTCGGGCCAGGCAAATCACTCGCGGGGGACGGGTGATGCCCCCGCGAGTCATCCTCAAACGCTTCTTGCCATAGGCGGATGACGAAAATGGGCCTTTTGCGTGCCTCTGCTTCATGCGCCGGTGATGTAGACAACCTCTGCCCCTTGCGCTGCATGGTCCCCATGCACAGTGCATGGGAATCGATGGCGCGAGCATATCAGAGAATCCGTTTCCAAAACGTTTCCCGCGGGGAGGAATTTATTTGCAGATCGTTTTTACCAGAGGAAATGGCCGCCAAAAACGCGGCCGCGGGGTTTAGAGCTTACCGGCCAGGCGACGTATGTACACCATATGGCCCAAATCGTGGTTAGCCAAATGATTTCTGCGGGTTGCAGGCGTCCCATTCGGCAGCCGCCAGGTTGCGGACATAGGCTGCGCCGCCCGTGTGTATCATGTGTAGCAGTTGCGCACTGAGTTCGCGGTCCATAAGCCTTCATTGTCCCCTACTCTACAATTCAACATGACGGTTCAACAT
>JBBDIO010000185.1:6669-17469 GCA_040880365.1 Litorilinea sp. | reverse complement strand
TTCAACATGACGGTTCAACATATCTCGCAAATTGTGGCCATGCCTAGCCGGGCGTGACACACACGTCCGCTACAAAATTCTGGACTGCGTCACAGAAGATGCGGCTTTGGTCCGCATCGCCAATCGCGGCAATCACCTCATCCACAATCACCTGGGCTTCTTGCGCCGCAGCCTGTGCGCGCTCATCCTGCCCCAGTTGCGCATACAGAGGGGCCAGTCGATAGCGGATTTGCCAGCGCAGCGGTTGATAACAAATCGTGTCGGCGATTTTTCGCGCCTGCTTCATCTGGTCAATCGCCGTCGCACTATGGCCCGCGGCCTGGTCAGCTCGCCCCAGCAACTCCCGATGCAGTGCCTGATACTTGGCCGCGCTGGTCGCGTCGGCCAACGCCAGCCCCTGTTCTGCCGTTGTACGCGCCTGCTCAATCTCGCCCAGATCGAGCAATGCCATACCTTTGATATGCAAGAGCCGCACGCGCCAACGCCACTCATGAAACCCGAAATCATTCTGTGCCAGACGTTGCTCCAGCGCCGCGAGCAGCGCACAGGCTTCGGCAGGCCGGCCCAGACAGACGGCATCCAGACACAGATTCAGACGTGCGCTGATCTCCGCGGTATCCTTGTTCCAGCGCAGCGCCGCTTCCAACCCTGCCCGATTGGCAGCCTGGGCGCGTGCGAAATCGCCAATCTGTTGATAGAACCAGCCCCGCAGGTTGGGGATTTGCGCGCCAATCGAATACAGCGAAATCTCATCGGCAATTTCCTCACTGCGGGCAAAGGCGGCGGCAAAATGCCCACGCCCCCCTTCGGCACGCCCCAATACATTCCAGGCGAACGCCACGCCCGCCAAATCCGTGGTGGACGCGAGCAGATCCAGCGCGCGCTGGGCAGCGTGTACCGCCGCGGCAAAATCACCTGTCTGGGCATGGAGAAAGCCCAAATCGGCCTGAGTACGTCCCTCGCGCCAGCGGTTGCCGGTCTGGCGTGTCAATACAAGCGCGCGCTGAATCAGCCGTACTTCTTCGTCCAGTTCGCCGCGCTGGCTATGCACCTGTCCCAGCAGCGAAAGCGCCTGACACAAGGTCTCTTTATCGTCCTGGGCCTGGGCAGCACGCAGCGCCGCGCGCACAATGAGTTCGGTCGGTTCAGGCTGATAGCTGGCAAAATACGTATCGGCCAGCGCATAGAGCAATTTTGGATAGAGTAGATTTTGGGGCGGACACTGGTCCACCGCCTGCTGGAACCATTTCAACGCATTTTCGGACTGCTCGAGGCGGAAGCAGGCCCGGCCCAGCCCATACAGCGCGGCGATCTGGGCCTGGGCATACGCCGCAACATACCCACGCTCGGTAATTTCCAGAGCGCGCGTAAAATAGTGCAGACCGCGGGCACCAGCATAGGCCGCCAACGCAGATTCACCGGCGTGCAGATATCCCTCAACCGCCCGCGCCAGATCGCCGCCCTCCACATGGTGATAGGCCAATTGTCCGACGAGCCGGTCGTCGTGTTCGGCGCCGCCATGCAGCAATGCCTGCGCAATCTGACGATGATAAAATTGCCGGCGAGCCGGACTAATCTCGCCATAGGCCACCTCACGCAGCCGATCATGGCTGAAATCATAGCTCCCGCCCTCCTGCTCGCGCACGATCCGCCGCTGCCACAGTTCATCCAGCGCGGCGACCACGGTCGGCTCATTCACGGCAGCCGCCGCCAACAGGATGGCGAAAGAAAAT
Source organism: Litorilinea sp. (assembly GCA_040880365.1). GTDB lineage: Bacteria > Chloroflexota > Anaerolineae > Caldilineales > Caldilineaceae > JBBDIO01. The sequence continues at coordinate 15,736 of JBBDIO010000185.1, read as the reverse complement.
TCGCGACCCACCACCGCGGCCAACTGGGCCAATTCACGCGCGTCCGGCGAAAGTTGCGCCAGGCGCGCGCGCCGATGATGGCCTGAATTTTGGGCGGCGTGCCACCCCCAGGCAAAGCCGGGGCGCGCGCCAAATCCAGGCGGCTCGGCACATCGTCACAGGCGAGGCGAAATTTGCCTAGTAGAGTGAGAGATAGCATGTATACATTGCCGGACTATTTTGCCGGCTAATATTGACGGAGCAAGATAACAACGGGTGGCATCGGGTGCGAAGGTTCAAGCTCAGTCTACCCGCGCGCGAGCGCACCGTCAAACGCCCGCGGATCATGCGCCCGTAAGGTGCACGCGGGGCGCGTTGTGCCCCGGTGCCCCGCGTGCGCACCTTGTCACAACCCCCCACTGTGCTACAATACACATCAAAAATCGGAAAGGTAGGTGACTCTTTTGAGTAACCAAATTGCAGTATTTATCGACTTTGAAAATGTGGCTGTGTGGGCCGAACAGGAATTCCTCGATTTTGAACTGACCCCCCTCATCGAATACCTCCAAAGCCGTGGCCCCGTCGTCATCAAGCGCGTCTATGGCGACTGGAGTCGCTTTTCCCATTATCGGGAAGAGCTGATGAACAACTCGGTAGACCTGATCCAGATCTATTCTGTGCGCGCAGGCAAAAACCGCGCCGATATTCGCATGGCCCTGGATGCTATGGAAACCGCCATCACCCGCGAGCAGATCGGCACCTTTGTGATTGTGTCGGGCGATAGCGATTTTGGCCCCCTGGTTGCCAAACTGCGCGAATACGGCCGCTATACGCTGGGCATTGGCCCGCGCGATGTGACCCACCCCCTGCTCATCAAGGCCTGTGATGAATTTATCTACCTGGAATCCATCCTGGGCGACGGCCACGACATCCACGAATTGACGCCCGCCACCCGCGCCGACAACGAACACGCGCGCGGGCTGCTGGGGCGCGCCTTGGCCGTTCACGCCCAGCGCGGCGAATTGCCCGTCCTCGCGGCCAAGCTCAAGCAGACCATGCTGCTCATGGATTCGGCCTTCAACGAAGCCAACTTTGGTTTTTCCCAATTCAAAAACTGGCTGGAAACCAACACCGATATCGTCAATCTCTTTATCAAAGAGATGCAGCTTTTCGTGGCGCCCAAAGATTTTGTGCCCACGCCCGACCAGGATTTAAGCCCGTGGCACGGCCCTTCGCCCGTGAGCAACGGACAATCCTATGCCGGCGCGCCCAAGCCTTCTGCCGCCCTGATGATCGCCGAAGCGCCGACCGTCAAACCGCCGTTGCGCGTGCTCTATAAACAGATTTTCAACCGTCTGAAAATGACCGCAGTGGATTTTGCCACCCGCCGCGATGTGTTGCGCGATATTTATCGGGAGCTTAACGAACATCCCAATGCGCGCACCACCGATGAGCTGCTCGAAGAACTCTGTGTGCGCTATGAAGACCAGGGATTGATTCGCAGCAAGACCACCCTGCGCCAGATCTGGCAGATGGGCTTTCGCCAGCGCGCCTTCGACTACAACGGCGAAGTTGCCTCGGTGCATGTGCCCGTGCAGCTTGCCCCCGAAATCGACAGCGAAGCCGCGTTTGTCCACCGCGCCGAATCGGGCTTCGTCTATGCGGTGATCAACGCGGGGCTGGATATCGACAAGGAAGATCTGGCCGTCATTCTGCTCAACGACCGCGACCAGGTGGAATATATCAAGAGCCTGTTGGAAGATCTGGAGGAGCGCAGCCTCATCACTCAGCAAGACGGACGCTTTGTGCTGCCGGGACACAGCGCCATCCCCTTTGCCGATGAGCCGTCGCTACAGCTAATCCGCTATGACATCGAAAATGTGCAATTGCCCGATTCGCTGCCGCGCACACTGGACAAGGCGCGCGCTCTGGCAAAAACCGCCATGCTGCAACGCTCCCAGGATTTCTCGGCCTCGGCGCGCAGCTATCTCTTTGCCTGTCGGATCCAATGGGATGCCGTAGAAGAAAACGAACCGGGCGCGACGTTGGAAGACCTGCGCTGGTATATGGCTTCCTATGCCTCGGTCAAGGCAGGCGAACTGTCACAGATTCACCGCGACTATTCCAACTCTCGCCCCTATTACCTGGCTTTCTTCAACCTCGTGCAGGAAGACGATCCGCTATGGAGCCGTATGCGCGGGCTAATCAACCCCATGCTCTCCTACTATTGGGTCAACGCGTGGCGCGAGTTGGGCCTGACCGCGGCCAATCCCAGCCTCAATTCCACATCGCCCGCCGAAATTGCCGTCAACGCCTCTACCCACCAAAACGCCGACCTCTGCCGGCTCTGGTTTGCCATGACCCAAAATCTGGCCGAAGCCAACCCCGGCCTGCTGCGCCGCATTGCCAACCAGATTCGCCTATCCCGCACCGATTCGCCCGTCTACAACCAGGTCGCCGACACGATTGAGCAGATGTTGATGGCCTGATTGCGGCCAATATCCCCGTCTGTTTCCGTGTTCAGTCAGACGTTATTCGACAGTAGATCACCGCTCCCGCGGTGACAAATCGGCAATCAGCGGGTGTCACGCCAGGAGGCGTGACCTACTCTGCCCGGCCTATTCCGCGCGCACCGCGATGGCCGGTTGAATACGCCCCATGCGCCAGGCAGGATAGATGCCCGCCAGCAACGCCGCGGCCAACGCCACCACAAAGGCACGCCCAAACTCGCCCGCGGCCAGTTGCATTTCCAGTGTCCATCCAAACGAACGCAGGTTGATGATATAAATGAGGATCACCGCCAGCACCAGCCCCGTGGGCACGGCGATCAGACCTGCCGTCGCGCCAATCAGTCCCGTTTCGATCAGTGAAAGCCGCCACAGTTGGCCGCGGGTCATGCCCGTAGCGCGCAGAATGCCAATCTCGCGCATCCGTTCCAGTTGCAGACTCATGAGCGTGCTGAGAATGCCAATAAAGGCCACCAGCGCGGCCAGCACTTGCAGCGCGACGGTAATGGCAAAGGTGCGGTCAAAGACCGCCAGCGCATTTTCGCGTGTGCCCCGGTTAGACTGGATCACAACTTCCTGCGCACCATGCGCGCGCTGGGCCGCGGACGCACGCATGGTGTTGACCATCGCGTCTACATCCTGCCCCGGTTCCAAAAACAGGCCGATTGCCGAAATCGCGAGATCATTCCAGTGGCTGCGGTAAACGGGATCCGCCATGAGAATCACATCGTTCACATCGAAATCTACATTCACGCCCGCAATCGTAAAGGCTTCGGGTCCGCGATCTGTCTGCAAGCGGATGCTATCGCCCACCTGTAAATCGTGGCGGTTTGCCATCGGCTCGTTGACCAGAATAGCTCCCTCCTGCACCGCGGCCCAAGTGGTCGCGCTGTCGCCCACGCTGGCGCGATAGCGCCGATCTTCGCCCGCCAAATCCTGGCTAATCGCCACCAGCCGCACAGTGCTTGCCGCGCCTGATGCTACAGGTTCAGTCGCACTGTCGGTCCCACTGTCAGTCACACTGTCGGGCGCACTATCCAGAAAAGCCGCTACATCTACCCCGCGCGTCGTCGCCATACTGCTCACGCCGGGATAGTCGGCAAACCACTCTACCGTGGCAGGGTCCAGCGTGGTGAGCACCTGATTCGCCGCATAGGAAGGCGGCGAGACAAACACATCGGCCTGCAAGACTTCGTCGAGCCACAGCGACACCGTGTTGCGAAAGCTGGAAATCATGACACCCACGCCGATAATCACGCTCACCGCGACCATGAGCGCGGCAACCGCGACCGATGTGCGGCTGAGCGAGCGCAGGATCGTGCGCGGGGCCATGCGCCACAAGAGATTGCCCGGCGCACGCAACACCGTGCCGCTGAACCACTGCACCGCCGCCATAACCACCCAGGTCAGCAACGGCGTCAACAGCGCACAGCCTACAATCACTGCAAACAGTCCCACAAAGGCCACGATCAGATTCCAATCGGGGATGAGCAACAGCCCGCCCACTGCCAGCAGACCCACCGCCGCCGCCGCCACCCAAGGCAGCAACCGCCGGGAACGCTCCTCGATCTGGCTGCGCTGAAACGCGCCCACCGGCGGCACGCCTGTGGCTTCCCACGCGGGAATCGCCGCGCCAATGGTCGCCGCCAATACGCCAATCGCGCCGCCCTTGAGCAGGGTACTCGCCGGCAAGTCTACATCGCGCACCGCCACCACAAAAAACAGGTCGTTAATGGTCTGGGTCACCAGCTGGACCGCGCCCTGCCCCAGCAGCACGCCCAGCCCCAATCCCAACCCCGTGCCCAGAATGCCCAGCAAAATTGCTTCGCCCAGCACCATCCCAAAAATTTCGCCACGGGTCATGCCCAGCGCGCGCAGACTGCCAATCACAGGCCGCCGCTGGATCACGCTGAAAGTCACAGTGTTGTAGATGAGAAACAGCCCCACCACCAATGCCAACAGGCTCAACGCCGTCAGATTCAGACGAAACGCGGCGGTCATTTCATTCACCGTGCCCGCACGCGAAGAAGCCGCGGCTAAGCGGGCATCGTCGGGCAACAGGGCCTGGAACCGTTCCATCCATGCCGCGCCCGCGTCGCCGCTGGGCAAAATCAGGTCGATGCGGTCCAGCCGCCCCACCCGCCCAAAGACCTCCTGGGCCGTGGCGATATCTGCCAGCAGCAGATTATCCAGCGCACGGGCGCTCAACTCGTCGGCAGGCTCCAGCAATCCCACGACTTCCAGCGTAAATTCGCGCCCGCCGCTAAGGGCGGTAATCGGCGCGCCCACATCCACACCATAGCGCGCCGCGGTCGCCACACTCATGAGCACCGTATTGGGCCGCGCCATAAAGTCATCCAGATAATTGGGCGCAGACGGCCCTGCATCGCCCCGTCCCAAAAAGCTGCGAAACGGCGCTTCGGCAAAGGGATCTATCCCCAGCAGGCGCACAGGCTGGCGATCCAGCTCCTCGACCACCACATAATCTTCCACCACCGGCGCGCTGAGGGTATAGCCTTCTTCCCGGCGCAATTGGACATAGAGGCTCTGGTCTAGTCCGCTGGGACCGCCCACAATTTCATGGGTAGCACGCCCGGCAATACTTTCGGTGCCCAGTTCGAAGGCGCGTTGCGCCGCGCCATTCGCCAGGTCGATGCCCACAATCATGGCAACGCCAATTGCCACCCCCGCCACCAGAAAGAGACTCTGGAGCGGACGCCGCCAGACATGACGCCATGCCATGCGCAACACACTCTGGCCGGTGCGCCACCCGGAAATCGACGCCCCACTGCCTGCCCGCGCTGTCATACGGCCTGGCCTTCTTTTTGTAAATGTTCTTCTTGCAAATGCCCATGCACCACATGCAGCACCCGGTCGGCGCGCGCGGCAATTTCGGGCGCGTGGGTCGCCATGATCAGCGTTTTGCCCGCGCCGCGCGTCAGCCGCAACAACAATTCCAGCACCGATTCGCCGGTGTCGTCATCCAGATTGCCGGTGGGTTCATCAGCCAGAATCAGCAACGGATCATGAATCAAGGCGCGGGCAATGGCGACGCGCTGTTGCTCGCCGCCACTCAGCCGGTCGGGATAGGTGTCCAGGCGGTCGCCCAGCCCCACCGCGGCCAACAGCTCGGCGGCGGCCCCGCCATCGGCGCGGCCCGCCAATTCCAGGGGCAAGCGCACATTTTCCACCACCGTGAGGGTGGGGATCAGATTAAAAAACTGAAAAATAATGCCAATATTGCGCCGGCGAAAGAGGGTGCGCGCTCGCTCGGAAAGGGTGGTCAATGTCACCCGCTCCCCGTCGGCATGGAGCGTTACATCACCGGCGTCGGGCGCGTCGATGCCCGAAATCAGGTTGAGCAAGGTGCTCTTGCCGCTGCCCGATTTGCCCAGCAAACAGACAAACTCACCCGCGCGTAAATCCAGGTCGATAGCATCGAGCACGATGCGCGTGCGCCCGGCTTCGGCGTAGCTCTTGCGCAGCCCGCGAATCTCAATCAGCAGCGCACTCGACCCCGTGTGGGCAGGGCGCACAGTAGCGTCCGGTCTAGCGCCCGGTTCGTCAACCGAGCGCAGCCCCTCTGCCCGCAGCCCCTCTGCCCGCACTGTCCCATTCGTTCCTTGTGTCGTCATTCCAAATCTGCTTTCCTTGCCAAATTCCCGGCATATTGTGAACTATTTCCCAAAGTGTAGCCCCCTTTGCGCAAAGGTCTGTCGGGGATGTGACAATGTAGGTAGAATTGGGGTAGGCAAAATTGGGGCGACACGCCAGGCGCGCAACAGGGGCAAGAAGAAAAACAAGCATGGATGGTGAATTACGCCGCAACGCGTTCCGGGGACGTCGCGACTATCACAGGTTGCCGGTCGGCAGATAGCGCCTCTGCGCCGGTGAGCACCAGGGCAATCCAGATAAAATCGGAAATCAACAGGTGGATCATCTGCATCGCAACCGGGGCCTGCAAATAGACATTTGCCGCGCCCACGCCCAACTGCACCAGATAGAAGCCCGCGGTAACAAACGCCCACAGCGTTACCCGGGGATGGGGACGCCGGCTCGTCGCCTGCCACAGGGCAAGCCCCACCAATCCGCCTACGACAAAGGCCAGCAGCGGATGGTAAATCCGCAGGTCCACCAGCGTGGCGACCAGCGGCGATTGTTCGGGTGTGATCCCGGCACTATAGACGAGCGTATCGCCCAGTGCGGTGATGCCGCCGCTCGCGCCCAGAATCAGCATGGCAACCAGCGCGATCAGCAATGCGCCCAAGACTGTGCCCTGTCCACGCAGCCGCAGCCGCGCACCTCCGCTGGCCCACCATGCAGTCAGGGTCAACACCCCAACCAAAATGAAGGTGTTGATCAGATGGCCGGCCATCCAATAGGCGCGCGCCAACGAAACGCTGTGGGCCACATATTCCAAAAGCACCAGGCCCGCCCCCACCAGGGCTTCGATAATGATGAAGATCAGCGACAACAGCGCACCCAGGCGCACCGGATGTCCCGGCGCATAGCGTCGCCACGCCCAGATCACCATGCCCAGCACGGCGAAAAGCGCCAAGCCGCTGGTAATGCGGTGCGAAAATTCGATAAGGGTCTCAATTTGGGGTGCGCGGGGAATCACTTCGCCGTTACACAGCGGCCAGTGGCTGCCGCAGCCCGCGCCCGAGCCTGTGGCGCGCACAAACGCCCCCCAGACAATGACAAACAGATTGTAGGCGAGTACACCCCAGGCAAAGATGGCAAATCGCGAAAGCTTCACAGGTTCCTCGTTTGGGATAGGCAAGATCGACCCGGCAAGATCAACCAGGTAAGATCAATTATGAACAGCAAGACTTTGTGCATTTTACCACAAGGGCAGACGCGTAGAAATTCATCGGAGAAATCAAAACAGAGAAATTAAAACGGGAGGAAGACCCTATTCTGTGGTCTTCCTCCCGGCCTGGGGCTATATGTGTGAGTCGGCTTATGCAATTCCGGTATGTGTCGGATTCCGGTACTTGCGGAGTGTGACTATTGCAGAACTATTGCAGATTAGGGGCGGGCAACAGCAACTTCGCGCTGCCCTGCGCTGTCGAACGCCAGCGTATCGTGGCTGACGGTAGTGATGCTGAAGGTCGTGGCGGCCTCGCTGCGTGCGATGCGCCCCGATGTGACGGCACAGACGCCGGTCCGGTCGGTGACACAACTGCCCGTCCCCGTAAAACCGTTACTCCAATTGGCGTGTACCAGCGCCGATGCAACTCCCTGCCCCTGGCTATCCACGACCCGCACGTTGACCACGGCGTGCCACGACTGCCCCCAGTCGGAACCGATACCGGTGAGCATATCTACCCGCACGGCGGTTGCCGGTGTGGGTTCGGGCGTCGGCTCGACGGTGGGTTCAGGTGTGGCTTCCACAGTCGGTTCGGGTGTGGCTTCCACGGTGGGTTCGGGTGTGGCTTCCACAGTCGGTTCGGGCGTGGCTTCCACAGTCGGTTCGGGTGTCGGTTCAGGCGCTACCAGCGCGCGTGCCAGCTCGACGGCACGGCGAGCGTTTACCCGTCCATGCCCAAACTGGGAATCAAAGCCCGGCGTGCCCAAATCCTCGGCGCTGTTTTCCAAAACAGCCCGCAAGGTCGCGTTGTCCAGCTCTGCCGCGGCCAGAACCAGTGCGGCCACGCCTGCAACCTGGGGAGCCGCCATCGACGTGCCCGACCGGGTGCCATATTCGCCCTGGCTGCCGATCCAGTCGGTGCTGCGAATCGCCCATCCCGGCGCAGCCAACGAAATCCATTGGCCCGAATTGGAGAGCGAAACAAACCCGTCCAGGCTATTGGTCATGCTCACCGCCATCACCTGGGGATAGGCCGCAGGATAGAACGGGGTGGTGCTGCCCATATTGCCGGCGGCGGCGACCAGCAGGACATTGTTTTGCCAGGCATAACTGACGGCATTTTGCAGGGTGATGGAGTTAAATTCACCGCCCAGACTCAGATTGATAACGTGCGCTCCGGCATCGGTGGCCGCCACAATCGCCGCCGCAATGTGCCCGTAGGAGCCTACATTTTTATCGTTCAAGACTTTATAGACCAACACCCGGGCATTGCCGCCCACACCTGCCATGCCCACACCGTTGTTGAAACCGGCAGCGATAATCCCACTCACATGGGTGCCGTGGCCGTGGTCGTCGGCGGGGTTGTCGTTGTTCGCCACATAATTCCACCCAGCCAGGAGCTTGCCCTGCAAATCGGGGTGTTCAAACCAGGCGCCGCTATCAATGACCGCCACTGTGATGGCCGCGTCGCCCTGGGTAACGGCCCAGGCGGATTCGGTTTCCATGCGCTGGGGTGCATATTGCTGGGTGCCATAGAGCGGGTCATTGGGCACAAATTGCCCACTTGCCATGTGGTTGGGTTCCACATAGACCACACCGGACTGGCTTTGCAGCAATTCCACCACCGTAGCTGCTGCCCCCGCGGGCACGCTCACAACCTGGGCCTGCAAGGCGGGCAGATTCTCTACCACCTGGGCGCCATAATTCGCCAGCATCGCGTCTACGGCGGCGGGCGCATTCACGGCGGCGGGCGCACTCACACTGGCAA
>JBBDIO010000185.1:0-6569 GCA_040880365.1 Litorilinea sp. | reverse complement strand
TTGGCAACCGGCGCACGATAGTTGCTGGAAACGCTGGGAACAAACAACCCGCCACTGGCAATGGATGTTTCTGCGGCCTGTACATTTGCCACAGGAATCAGGCCAATCGCCATGACCAACAGCGCCACAAGACTGCGCGTGATAATGCGATTGGAGAGAATTTTTTCTGCTGCGGTGTTTAGAGTTGAGTGTTGTCGCATGATTGCCTACCGTTTTCCAGCAAGCTCGGTGCCTGCCTGGTTGTCTGCAATCAGGATAGGTGACGACAACATGAGTTTCATCGGTCTTGTGACGTGCGCAGACGCGACCAATGACGTGAACCAAAATCGCGCCAAATGGTCCGGGTGGCAAAGACATTTCCGGCAACCGCGCGCGACAATTGTCCTATGCCACAAATACACCAGACAGGGTAACGTTGGGGCTATTTCAATTCGTGTGCGGTCTGTGCGACGGTTGGATGGCGATTCGCTAGGCGCAGGCGGGGAAAGCCACATATGAGTCTGGACGTGTGGCTAGTCTACTGGGGAGTTGCTGATACAACGGCGGGCAAGATGCAGGGGGAGAACGCGGGGGAGATCTCGCACCGGCGCGTGTCCGGTGCGAGATTCAGACGAAGATCATTTTATCCTGATAACCGAGCTATCCAGGGCACCAGAGCCGCCGCAGACTGCTTTGCCGCGGCATCCGGTCCTTTTTTCGCCCCAGGCAGGGTTGCGGCCCATGCCACGGTGCGGCCTAGGCCACGGCGCGCCCTAGGCGGGGGTTGGCGCGTCTGCGGGCAACAGATCTGCCGCCTTGAGATCGGCCCACAACTGCGCGGGGATGGGATGGTTCAGCAGTTGCAGATTGCTCTGCACATGTTCCGGGCGGATTGCACCGGGAATAATCGCGCCTACCAGCGGATGTGCCAATGGAAACTGCATCGCGGCCGCGGCCAGCGGTGTATCGTGCTGTTGACAGATGGCTTCAATGCGCCGGGTTTTTTCCAGCATCTCATCCGAGGCCGGCGCATAGTTAAAGCTGGCACCGGCAACCGGACCACTGGCAAGGATACCCGAAGCAAAAACCGCCCCGCCCACAATCCCCAAACCAGTTTCGGCACAGCGCGGCAATTCCTCGGCCAGCGACCCCTGATCCAGCAAATTGTAGGTCAGCGCAATCAGAAAAAAGTCCAGATCCACCAGATCCAGGAAGCGTGGAATCATGCCCACCTGGTTGATTCCCGCGCCCACGCCCTTGATCGCGCCGCTGCGCCGCAACTCATCCAGCGCACGCCAGCCACTGGTTGCCATTTGCGCCAGATAGGCAGTGACCAACGGTTCAGTTTTGTGATGCCAGAAATCCAGGTCATGAATGAGTAGCAGATCGATAGACGGCAGACTGAGCCGCTGTAAACTATCTTCAAACGAGCGCATAATTCCATCATAGCTATAGTCGAAGTGAAGTTCAAAAGGCAGCGCGCCCACAAACGAAGTCGTTCCATCGCGTGGCGCGCGCACGGCAGACGTGCCCGCCGCACGGAATATGCGCCCCACCTTGGTGGAAATCACAAACTCATCGCGCGGTTGCTGGCGCAAAAAATGGCCCATGCGATGTTCGCTCTTGCCGGAGCCATAGAACGGCGACGTATCATAGTAACGGATACCACCATCCCACGCCGCCTGTAAAATTTGCTGCGCCTGATCCTCTGCCAGGCGTTCAGTCAGATCTCCAAGACCGGCACCCCCCAACCCCAGCCGGGTCACCTCCACATTCGTATTGCCCAACGTCCTGCGTTCAATCGCCGTCACAGTCATCTCCTTATATTTGCCAAGCATTGCATTTGCCAAGCATTGCATTTGCCAAACATTTACCGACATTTACAAGTCTTTAGGGCTTATGCAGTTGGTTGCCAAAAAGTGTACGCCATTGCCCTGCGTTGTTCAATTTGCCATCCACCCCTACCCAGACTTGCCTACTGTGCAACTATTCGCTACCATACATCTGCCGAAAGTCAGTGCTATCGGGGGAACAATGCAGGCAACTGCGTTGTGCGCTGGCTTTCGGTACTTTTTTTACTCTACGTTTTTCGCTGTTTTTCGCTCGGCCAACACTTCTTCCAGCATCACCAGCGCATCCCACGCGGCCGGAAATCCAGCATAGGCCGCGACCTGAAAGAGGACTTCGAAGATTTCTTCGATCTGCGCGCCGTGGTTGATGGCGATTTCATAGTTGAGCTTCAGCGCGTTGACCCGCCCCAGCGCCGCCAGAATCGAAATACTACACAGTGAACGCGTTTTAAGGTCGATGCCCCCACGCGTCCAGATGCGCCCCCCGACTACGCTCACCACCTCCGTCTCAAAATCGGGACACACCGCGCCAAAGCGTTGCACAACCGCATCAATGCGATCATCGCCTACCATTTGGCGAAACTGTTCATATCCGCGTACATAATCATCACTCATGCGTACCCTCCTGTTGGGACACTCCTCTGGAAGAAAATTTATCGACCCGGGGTTTGACACATGGCGTGGCGATGCGCCAAGCTGTAGGACAGGCGCACGCAAGGCGCAACAATCCGCCCACATATCAATTCACATACATCAATTCACATACATCAATTCACATACACACTACCACAGTCAGGACTTTGCCATGCCCACCACAGCCCAATATATCAACAGTATCAAACGCATCGACACCATTATCAAGCGCAAGACCGAGGGCTTGACCCACGCCCAAAGCATGAAACAACTGCCCTTTCCCGGTAATTGCCTGAACTGGAATCTGGGCCATATTCTCGTCTATCGTATGCAATATCTGGGCGTGATCGACGGCGTCAGCCAGCCCGATCCCGCAGAATTCAAGATCTACGGCGGCGGCTCCGCACCCCTGACCGACAGCGAGATCGCCATGCCCCTGCCCACGCTGTTGACCCGCCTGGACGCCGCTTCGGATCAGGTCATCACGGCCCTGCAATCAATGCCCGCGGAAAAACTGAACGACATCTACGACGCCGAAAAAAGTACAACCGTCGCCGACCGGCTCGATTTCTACCTCGTCTTTCATGAATCGTATCACGCCGGACAGCTGGAACTGCTCCAGGAGCTTGCCCTGGCGGCATAGCCTGCATACGCTGCGGCAAACGCATCACTCACCCCACGCAGATTGGCCTACATCAGCGCCTCAACTTCCCGCGCCTCAACTTCCAGCGCGAGGGCTGCGGGCGGTATCTCCGCGCCAAATATGTTCGCGCCAAATGGAAATACTGCGGTTGGGGCCGCGTAAATTGAAGCTGTTGGGTTGAAAGCACCGGGCCTGTATGCCGTTACTATACCCGCGCGCGCGGCGACTGTGCAACCTCTTGTGCAACCTCCTGGACAATCGCCCAAGCGGGATGACCGCGTCTGCCCACAGACACAGTTGTTCACAGACACGTTGTTCACAGTGTACGAGTATCGTATGATGTAGGCATACAACCAACTGGCTGCCCTGAATTTGTTACATTCACCAAACCATTTGCCCAGTGGGCACGCCTCCTGTGCCGCGCGCCCATACGCGACGGAAAAAGAGACCACAAAGAGAGACCACCATGCTAAGGATAACAACATGCAAGGCGTAGCCAAACTCGCGCCCGGCGAGGGCAATGTGGGCCTGCTGGATGTGCCCATGCCCGACGTGCGCGCCGGACACGTGCTCATCGAGGTCAAAGCCGCGGGCGTCTGCGGCACCGATATTCACATCTACCATGGCGAATATACGTCGCACCCGCCCGTGATCATGGGGCACGAAGTGGCAGGGCTGGTCGCCGCCATAGGCGAAGGCGTGACCAACTGTGAGATTGGCGACCGCGTGACCTGCGAGACCTATTTTTCGGTCTGCAACCAGTGCGACTATTGCCGGGCCGGTCTGCCCAATCTGTGTCTCCAGCGCAAATCTATCGGCAGCGGCGTGCATGGCGGTTTCACCCAATATGTACTCGTACCGGCCCACAACATCCATCATTTACCCCCCAACATCGATCTGGTCGAAGGCGCGCTGAGCGAACCCCTCACCTGTTGTGTACATGCCCTGGAACGCACACATGTGGAACCCGGCGAAATCGCCATCGTTTCGGGTCCGGGCGCGATTGGGCTGCTCATGGCGCAGGTGGTGAAAGCCGCAGGCGCCAAAGTGCTTGTGCTGGGCACAGGCGCAGATACCGCGCGCCTGGATCTGGCGCGCACGCTGGGCGCAGATCTGGCGATTAACGTGGAAGAAGGCCAAACCCGGCAAATTGTCGACGAGCTGACCGGCGGCATGGGCGCGGATGTAGTCTTCGAGTGTGCGGGCGTGGGCGCATCGGCTCAAAGCTGCCTCAACCTGGTGCGCCGCCGCGGACGCTATGGACAGGTAGGGCTTTTTGGCAAACCCATCACCTGGGATCTGGACCTGGTCTGCTACAAAGAGCTGGAAGTGCATGGCAGCTTTGCCCATCTGCCCAGCGCCTGGCGCAAGGCATTGAACCTGATGGCTGCCGGCCAAATCCAGCTGCGGCCTCTGGTCTCTGCCATTCTGCCCATCACCGAATGGCAAGCGGCCTTCGATGCCTTTGAACGCCGCGACGGACTCAAGATCGTGCTCAAGCCTACCGGCTGACGTTCACCGATTAGTGTATGCTTTGTCCCCGCACAACTCATTGACAAATCAGATAGACATTGCACAATCTTCCCGGAAGCTGCGAGCTTCCGGGAAGATCAGCTGCGAATCGATTGTGTAACTTTAGGCTGTTGGCTCAATCAGCTTGTGAAATGCTGTGTCGTGCTGCACAGTTTTTATGTGTCGTGCGCTATTGTTTGTCCTCACAAAATTGTTACAGTTATCTATAGTCCAACATGCGCACACGGTCCTTGCCGCCCCACCCCCAACGGCCCGCGACAGGCTTTAGCGCATCGAGTGCCATACGCGACCCCCGATTTCCTACTGAGGAGACAATCATGAGACGCCGCATCTGTGCAGTTTGGGTCGCAATTGCTGTATGCAGTAGCGTATTCGTTGCGTTCCTTGCACCAACGCCCACTGTCCGCGCCGAAAGCGAGGCAATCGACCAGGCCACAACGCTGGTTGCCGATGGCGCCAGTTCCTACACACTCCACGAACCGAAGATATTCTGGCACACGGGCATAACCCCCTGCCCGCCCAAAGCAGGAGAAATTTCGCCCCCGCCCGACGCCACCCAGGGCGAAGGACCTGCCCTGCGCGATCCACACATTGCCGCCGGCGACCAGATCAACAATGTAGAGCGCATCCGGCGCATCGCCAGCTATGGCAGCACTGTCCGTTCGCTCTATGCCGAGACGCGCCCTTGCGACGGACAGGAAATCTTCTCGCCGCTCGCCGCCGATGACGACTATGTATACTGGTTGGCCGAGGAAGGGCTGATGCGCCTTTCTACCGATGCCAACCCCGGCGATGACCCCGAAGTCGTGCACGCCACACCCCAGAATCCGGGCGAAATTGTGGTGACGGATGAACGCATTTATGTCATCCACAACAATTTTGGCGGCAACACCCAAATTGCCTATGTCAGAAAATCCGACAACCAGTATGTCCACCTGAACACCCCCACCGATTCCGCGACGGATTTGCAGGCGACCGGCGATTCGATTTTCTATCGCGTGGGCACCATGCTGATTCGCCAGGATCCCGGCGTGGGCGGCGACGGCATTACGACAGGCGTCACCGGCTACTATGCCGAAGGGCGGCGACTGCTTAGCTGCGTCATCGGTACGGGGCAATGCTTCTTCAGCAATCGCGTCTATGTGGCGCGCGGGCGCGACATCCACATCTATGATATCGATACCAATACGCTGAATACCACGCCCATCTATACCAGCCCCCACAACAATGCGTCCATCTATGAAATGGTCACCAACTTTAACCGTCTGTTTTTCTTCGAACGGCGGCCCGGCACATGCAGTCCCCAACCCTGCTTCCCGCCCAGCGGCTATGTGCTCAACCGGCGCGGGCGCGGCAGCAGCGGCGGCACCGACGCCATCTACAACGCGGGCGCGGCCATCTTCTCCGGCCCCGATACCCTGCACACCAATGGCGAGTATCTGTTCTTTCGCCACGACGGCGCGATCCTGCGTCTGGCGAGCGATGCCGCGGCCCTGCCCCAGATCAACGTCCGCGTCACCGGCATCGAAGTGACCCAGGGCGTGCAATCGGTGAGCAATGCCGTGACCCTGGTCAAAAACCGGCGCACCTTTGTGCGCGTCTATGTGGAATCCGAGGGCATGGCTGTGCCGGGTGTAGGTGCGCGCCTTTCTGCGCCTGCGTTGGGCGGCAATGCGCTGCAACCAGTCAATTCGGTGGGCAACAAGATCACCGTGCGCCCCAACCCCAACCGCAACGAGATCAACCAGAGTTTTCTGTTCGAACTGCCCTGGGGCTGGACCCAGCAAAACACGCTGAATCTGCAAGCCAACGTGAATCCCTATCAGGTCCCGCTGGAACCCAACTATGGCGACAATGTCGAGAATGTGAGTGTAACGTTCGACAATTCGCCCACACTTTCGGCAGAATTTTTCCGGCTCAACTACACTCTG
>JBBDIO010000184.1:7244-19976 GCA_040880365.1 Litorilinea sp. | reverse complement strand
CGCGACTACTTTATGTATATTTTCTATTATGCAAAGTTGTGCTAGAATGTTTGTGCTGTGGTCTTGGGTGGTGGTAGGAGATGGATACATGGAAGAGCTAGTTTCCCGATTTTTGACCTATATGGTGGATGAAAAAGAGAGTTCGGCCAATACAACGGCGGCCTATCAGAACGATCTTTCCCAATTCAGGCAGTTTGTGGCGCAATATGCCAGCCCTACGCTGTCGGGTATTACCACCTGGCGCGAGCTGAATGAAGAAGTCATCCGGGAATATCTGTATTATTTGAACAACGACCGAAAATACGCGTCTTCGACCGTGGCGCGCAAAGTGGCTTCGGTCAAGAGTTTTCTCCATTATTTAGTCGAAACCCGGCAATTGCCCAAAGACCCGTCGGAACGTCTGGATTCACCTAAGGTCAAAAAGAGTCCGCCGCGCTCCATTCGCACCCAGGAAATCGACCTGCTGCGTGCTGCGCCGCTGCGCGAACAATCGCCCAAGGCCCGCCGCGACAAGGCTTTGCTGGAAGTGCTCTATGCCACGGGGATGCGCGTGACCGAACTGGTGAATCTCAACGTGGAAAATGTGAATCTCCAGGCGGGCGAAGTGACCTGCGGCGAAGGCGGCAAACGCACGCGTAATATTCCCATCAAAGACCAGGCGATTGACGCCATTTTTACCTATTTGCAGGACGGGCGTCCGCATTTGATATTGGACGAGCGCGAAAATGCGCTTTTCCTGAACCACCGAGGACAACGGCTCACGCGCCAGGGCCTGTGGCTCATCATTAAGCACTATGTGCGCGAAGTGGGCATTAAGACGAGCGTTACGCCACATACACTACGCCATAGCTTCGCGACCCATCTGCTCGATTCCGGTGCGGATCTGCGCGAGGTGCAAGAGCGATTGGGACATGCCAGCGCCAGCACAACCCAGATCTACAAACAGTCACACCGACCGACCGCACCCGAACTGGTCATCGACGGTGTAGAGGTGCCGCGTCCATTGCCTGCCGATGCTGTTACCGATGCCAATTCCCATGACGAACAGGAAGCGGCGGATCGGGAACAGCACGCGGCGGATCAACGTGTGAATCACAATTATACAGAAGAGCAGCATCTGGAAGAGGAAGAAGTGCGGCGGCTGTACGCGTCTTCCCGCTAGGTGGCTGTGTGACAACTCATCTGTCGGTACCGATCACCCAGACGCGCCCGCGGCTGGGTTTTCTTTTGGGCGATTATCCGGCCCATTGTGAACCAACTTCGATTTTCGGTTTGAATTTTTGGCACCGATTCCGAACCATATCCATTGCGTGACCTATTGCGAGAAACTGAATATGCAAGCACAATTTGAACTGGAACAGTATGACGAAGCCGCCCATTTTATTCTGGAGCAGGTTGAACAGTCCCCTACGGTGGGGCTGATTCTGGGCAGTGGGCTGAGCACGCTGGCGGATCAGATCGAAAACCCTACCGCCATTGAGTATGGCGATATTCCCTATTTTCCCCAGAGTACCGCGCCGGGACATGCCGGGCGCCTGGTTTTGGGGCAATTGGCAGGGCAACAGGTCTGTGTCATGCAGGGGCGCTTTCACTTCTACGAAGGCTATGGATTGCAACAGATTACGCTGCCCGTGCGCGTGATGCAACGCATGGGCGTGCAGACGCTGATTGTGACCAACGCGGCGGGGGGTGTGAATCCTGCATTTGGCGTCGGCGATCTCATGCTCATCGAAGATCATATCAACTTTTTGGGCATGACCGGGCACAACCCGCTGCGTGGGCCGAATCTCGAGGAGTTTGGCACGCGTTTTCCGCCGGTCAATCGAGTCTATACCGCGCGCCTGCGCAGTCTGGCGGCAGAAGTGGCGCACGCCCATGGCATCCTGTTGCAGCGGGGGGTCTATGTGGTGGTGGCAGGACCGAATTTTGAATCGCCGGCAGAGATTCGCTTTTTGCGCATGGCAGGCGCCGATGCGGTGGGCATGAGCACTGTGCCCGAAACCCTGGTCGCGCATCACGCGGGTATGGCGGTGTTGGCAATCAGCACGATTACCAATGTTGCCATCGATGAGGTAGACGCGGTGCATGAACCTTCGGGTGAAGAAGTAAATGCCGCGGGCAAGGTGATTGTCCCGCGGCTAACACAGCTGATTCTGGGGGTGTTGGAAAAACTGGGGCGTGAACCTGCCAATGCCTAGATGCTGTGCAATCGGCCATTACGCCCCCGACTATGATTTAACCAACCAGGATTTAACCGGCAGGGATCAATAGACCTTCAGATAGCGGTCCAGTTCCCAACGGGACACATAGAGGCGATAGTCTTCCCATTCCTGAGTCTTGGCTTCCACATAACGCTCGAAAACGTGCTGGCCCATCGCGTTTTGGATCACCTCGTCGCGTTTGAGCGCTTCGATCGCTTTCCCCAGATCGCCGGGGAGGGTGTCCAGACCCGATCGCGACCCATCTACATGGTACAGATCCTCTTCGGCGGGGCTGGGCGGCATCATTTTCTTTTCGATGCCGTCGAGACCGGCGGCCAGCATGACGGCAAAGGCCAGATAGGGGTTGGCGCTGGGATCGGGGCAGCGCAGCTCGCAGCGAGTGCTGCGATAGCGTCCGCGGCTGATGCGCGGAATGCGGATCAGCGCGCTGCGGTTGGTGCGTCCCCAGGATAAGTAGACCGGCGCTTCGTAGCCGGGCACCAGGCGTTTATAGCTGTTGACCAGGGGCGCAATAATCGGCGTGATGGCGTTGGCGTGGGCCAATTGACCGGCGATGAAATGCAGCGCCACCTGACTCAGCCCATATTCATTTTCCTCGTCGTACATGGCGGTATCGCCCGCGTTTTTATCCCACAGACTCTGGTGGATATGCATACCCGACCCGGCAATGCCTGTGATCGGTTTGGGCATGAAGGTACAGTGGAGATTGTTCTTTTGGGCGATGGCCTTGAGCGTGATGCGGAACGTGACCGTAGCGTCGGCGGTGATCAGCGCCGGCCCATAGTGGAAATCGATTTCGCTTTGCCCGATTGCCACTTCGTGGTGCGAGGCTTCGACATTGATGCCCATCGACTGCAATGCGTCGACCATCTGGCGGCGTACACTGTGTGCCAGGTCGGTGCTCACATCGAAATAGCCGGCGCGGTCGTGGGGGGTCAACGGCAACAGTTCCCCATTGGCATGGCGTTCGAACAGGAAAAATTCCAGTTCCGGCCCGACCTGATAGTCGAACCCCATTTCGGCGGCGCGCGCCAACTGGCGTTTCAACACGTAGCGCGGGTCTCCGGCAAAGGGTTCGCCGTCGGGCGTAAAGACATCGCAGATGACGCGGGCGGTAGACAAGTCCATTTCCCACGGAATCGCGGCAAATGTGGTCAAATCGGGCACCAGATACATATCACTTTCGGCGACGCGGGCGAAGCCTTCTACCGAACTGCCATCGAACCACATGCCATGACTCATGACGGTATCCCAGTGATTCACGGGAATCGTTACATGCTTGGCGACGCCGACGATGTCGGAAAATTGCAGGCGGATAAAGCGAATATCATTGCGCTTGATGATGTCATCCACGCGCTGTAGTTCTTCGGAACTGAATTCGAGGCTCATAGCAGACTCTTCTCCCGAGCTGGCTAGATATTTAGGTGCGCGCCAATAGCGCCTGGGATAGTTCATGGCTGGAACCTCTCGATTGTAGCATGAAATGTGCGGCGTTCTAAATAGCCACGAAGATGCGCAAGACGAGGAAAGAAACCGGCGACTCGGCTGCGGTGCTTTGCAGGCGAGCCGCCGGTGGTTTACAGCATATAGGGCAGTGAGGCAATCAAGTAATGTTCAGACAACTATCAGATTCAGACAACTACGTACAACCAGCCGGACATTGGCGCCGGTTTTACGCACCGCAGTTTACGCACCGCAGTTTACGCACCGTAGTACATAACAAACTCGTGGGGATGTGGGCGCAGGCGCACAGCATCGGCCTCTTGATAGCGCTTGTAGGCGACGTAACCTTCGATCAGGTCGGTGGTGAAGACATCGCCTTCCAACAGATAGGCATGATCTTCTTCCAGCGATTGCAACACACCTTCCAGCGACCCCTTGACTAACGGAATGTCTTTCAGGTTGTCGTCGTGGAACAGGTCGATTTCGGCGGGGTTGCCGGGGTCGATCTGGTTCTTGATGCCATCCAGGCCCGCCATCAGCATGGCCGCAAAGGCCAGGTAGGGGTTGGCTGTGGGATCCGGGCAGCGAAATTCGACGCGCTTGGCCTTGGGCGAATTGGAATAAGTCGGGATGCGACAGGCCGCCGAGCGGTTGCGGGCCGAATAGGCTACCACTACGGGGGCTTCGTAGCCCGGCACCAGCCGGCGATAGGAGTTGGTGCCCGGTGCACAGAAGGCCAGCAGCGAGTTGATGTGCTTGAGCAGGCCACCGATGTACCACAACGCCATCTGGCTCAGACCGGCATATTCGTCGCCGGCAAAGAGCGGCTGACCGTCTTTCCACAGGCTCTGGTGGGTGTGCATCCCCGAACCATTGTCGCGGAAGAGAGGCTTGGGCATGAAGGTTGCGGTTTTGCCGTTCTGCTTGGCAACATTCTTGACGATGTACTTGTAGAGCTGTACATGGTCGGCCATCTTGACCAGCGTGTCGAAGCGCATGTCGATTTCACACTGGCCTGCGGTCGCGACTTCGTGGTGATGGACCTCGACGTTGATGCCTGCTTCGAGCATGGTGGTGACCATTTCCGAGCGCAGGTCTTGCAGTGCATCCAGCGGCGAAACCGGGAAATAGCCGCCCTTGACAGCCAGCGTATGACCCAGACCGGGCACGCCCGAATTCCAGTGTGCTTCTTCGGAATCGACGCCATAGCCGGCGGTGTGCGGTTCGGAGTGGTAGTGAACCTCGTCAAACACAAAGAATTCGGCTTCTGGCCCCATATAAATGGTGTCGGCAATGCCGGTGCTCTGCAAATATTCGACCGACTTGCGGGCGACGGTGCGGGGGTCGCGGGTGAACGGCTCCAGCGTGATCGGCTCCAACACATTACACACCATGCTCAACGTCGGCACCGCGGTCGCGGGATCGATGAAGGCGGTGGTAGGATCGGCCAACAGGACCATGTCGCTGGTATCGATAGTCTTGAATCCGCGAATCGAGGACCCATCGAAGCCCATGCCTTCTTCGAATGCCGTTTCGACATCAAAATGCTCTACCGGCATGGAAAAGTGGTGCCATTGACCAAACAGGTCGGTGAATTTAACATCAACAAATTTGATGTCGTTTTCGCTAATGGCTGCCATCACGTCTTGGGGGCTGCTACAACTTAAAGGCATCGGTGTACTCCTTTTGTCTATAGGGATCGGGTTTGATGCTTATTCGCCACAAAAGCGGGTCGAATAATTGGCTGAAACTGATTTTGAATTACTTTCGGGAAGCGCCGTTGGGTATATGTGAGCCACACATAAGATAACGTTTTTTCGGCGCAATGTAAAAAAAATCTCCGAACACTTACCGGGAACCGTACATACGCCGTTGTATGCTCGTGTTCCACTATCGGTTGGTGTTACCGGAGTCTATAAGTATCTAACCTATTGTTCCAGGTTTTTGGAACCGGCGGGTTGCATCACATGACATACTGCATTGCATCATTACATGTGGAGCGGCAGAACACACTGACCTTGCAGAACACATCGACCGGCAGTTGCCCGCAGAGAAAGTAGCTGGGCGTCGTTGCCATCCTCGGTTGTGTACTGACGGTTGTCTGCTGCCTGTGCGTGCCGTCGGGTGCTGCATATGCATTTGCTGTTCAGAGACAGATTGTCAGACGCATATTGCTCTGTGTTTATACGTAATGTTACTACTCATATTACTAAGGTCGTGTGCCAACTGGCCCGGTGTCTCTGGGCCGTAACGACTCGTCCAGTAAGTCTGGACTATGTCCCATTCTGCTGATAGGCGAGGCCCGAAGCTATTCGGACTTCTTGACCAGGAACTTGGGGGCGACGACCCACATGGTAAACAAAGCGACAAACCCACCCATTGCGATTAACAGTTCCATGATTACAATTCTCCTATATGTGTTCAGAATTCTTAGTTTCAGAATCTCTTGACTCGATGCTGTCACAGTGACATTTCCAGCGGCTTGCTGATTGCGCCTGCTTGTGACTGCGCTTGTTTCTGTGCACAGTATAGAAAATTGTGGAGACCAATCCCATAGCCAATGAATACAAAATTTGGCCGATTTGCCTTGTGCATCTTGCACAATGTCTGCTAGACTGATCCTCAATCAGACTCTTATACTGGCTGAACCCGTTAGCCGGAATCCCTGCTTCGTTCTGAACCTATTCACAAGAGGTGACCCATGCCTGCACTTTCATCCTTCCGTGCGGATCCCAATCTACAGATTGTTACCGGCGCCTGTCCTCATGATTGCCCGGATACCTGTAGCTGGCAGGTCGCCGTGGATCCCCAGACCGGGCGCGCCCAGGATATCTGGGGACATCCCGACCACCCCATTACCCAGGGCGCGCTCTGCGCCAAGGTGGATCGCTATCTGGAGCGTACCTATGACCCCGAACGGCTGACTACACCTCTGCGCCGCACCGGCCCCAAGGGCAGCGGGCAATTTGAGCCGGTGACGTGGGATGTGGCGCTGGCCGATATTGCTGCGCGGGTCGGTCAGGTTATCGACCGCTGGGGGCCGGAATCGGTGTTGCCCTATACCTATGCCGGCACCATGGGGTTGGTGCAGCGCGGCGCGATGGCGCAACGTTTCTTTCATCGAATGCAGGCCAGCCGTTTGGCGGAGACAATTTGCTCGATCGCGGGCGGTGAAGGCTACACCTATACCATCGGCAGCGGGCTGGGTATGATGACCGAAGATTATGCCCATGCCCGGCTGATTCTCATCTGGGGCAGTAATACGCTGACCAGCAATGTGCATCTGTGGCAGTTTATCCAGCAGGCCCAGAAGCGTGGCGCACGGGTGATTGTGATTGATCCGGCGCAAACACGCACGGCGCGTCTTGCCGACGCATGGCTGCCCATCCGCCCCGGCACCGATGCCGCGCTGGCTTTGGCATTGATGCATGTGATCATCGACGAAGAACTCTTCGATGCGGATTATGTGGCGCGTTATACAGAGGGCTTTGCACCGCTGGCCGCACGCGTGGCCGAGTGGACACCTGAACGCGCTGCGGAAATTACGGGGATCGACGCCGACGCCATCCGCACATTGGCGCGGGATTATGCCACCACGGCGCCCGCGGCCATTCGGGTCAATTATGGGTTGCAGCGGCACGCGGGCGGCGGCATGGCCGTGCGGGCGATTACTTGTCTGCCCGCGTTGGTGGGCGCCTGGCGCGTGCAGGGCGGCGGTATCCAGTTGAGCACCAGCGCCGTCTATCGCGAAATGAACAGTGGCCCGCTCAATCGCCCCGATCTGTTGGCGGGGGCCAAGCCGCGCACCATCAATATGAGCCGGCTGGGCGATGCGCTTGCTCTGGATCCGGTGCGCTATGTGCAGGCCCTGCACCATCCGCGCCCGGTTGATGTTCTGCCCGCGCCCGCGGATGCCGGACCGCCTGTCCACGCGCTGTTCGTGTTCAATGCCAACCCGGCAGCAGTGTGCCCCGATCAACGCGCGGTGCTGGAAGGTCTGCGCCGCGAAGATCTCTTTACGGTGGTGCTGGAACACTTCCAGACTGATACGGCCGATTATGCCGATTATGTGTTGCCCGCCACTACCCAGCTGGAACATTGGGATTTGCACAAGGCGTATGGGCACGAATATGTATCGCTCAACCGGCCTGCCATTGCGCCGATTGGCGAAAGTTTGCCCAATAGCGAGATTTTTCGGCGGTTGGCGGCGGCAATGGGCTATGCGGAACCCTGTTTCGCCCAGGGCGATGAGGCGACGATTCAGGAGATTCTGGCCGTCCAGACCGCGCCTATTTTTGCAGGCGTGACCTGGGAAGCGCTGTTGGCAGAGGGCTTTGTGCGCGTCAACCTGCCCCGCCCCTTTCTGCCCTTTGCCCAGGGTGGCTTCCCCACGCCTAGCGGCAAGTGTGAATTTTTCAGCGCACGCATGGCGCAGGATGGCTATGATCCCCTGCCGACGTTTACGCCCCCTGCCTGGTTGGAAACTGGCGGCGTTGAATCCGCGCGCGAGAAGGCGGGGATAAGCGAGCAGCCGGTAATGGCCGAAAAACCGGGCGCGCTGGTCTGTATCTCACCGCCGGCCCATTCTTTTCTCAACTCTTCGTTTGCCAATCTGGCGCGGTTTCGGGGGCGTGAAAAGACGCCCGCGGTGATTCTGCATCCCCGCGATGCTGCGGCGCGCGCCATCCACAGCGGTGATCGGGTGCGCATTCATAACCAGTATGGCGCAGTTGTGGTGCAGGCACAGGTGCCCGCGGGCGACAAAATCGGCATTGCCGCGGGCACAGTGCTTGCGCCCGGCGTGTGGTGGTCCAAATTCAGCCCCGGTGGGGTCAACATCAACCAGGTCACGCCCCAGGGCGAAACGGATATGGGCGGTGGGGCCGTCTTTTATGATGTGCAGGTGTGGGTCGAGCGGATGGCGGCTGAGGAAGTGGCAGAGGAAACCGCAGAGGAAACCGCAGAGGAAACCGCGGAGATTGCGGCCAGACTCACTACAGCCGCATCTGCCCCTGTAGAGAGTGTGGCAGATGTAGCGCAGGTCGGAGACTGACCACACACGGGCGTTTGCCCGTCCCAGCCATAAATTGAACGTGAGAAATTGAAGCTGTAGCAATGGCCCGCGTGCCCAGAGGCGCACGGGCCATTGCTTTGCGCGCACTTTGTGTGCTATTCGATGAAGATCTGAACGCGCTTTCCGCTATCCTGGTCCGCCACTTCGAGAATCTTGCCCACGCTGCCCCGTTCGACTGCCGCCTGGATGGCATCCACATCGATATTGGCCGAGTGGGGCACAAAGCGCAGCCCAAAACGGACCAGTCCGGTGGGGATGGTAATGTTCACCTGTTCGTGTCCGCTGTGCATATCCTGCACGCGAATCCGCAAACCGTGAAGCAAATCAAAGGGGTCGCGGGGTGGGGCGGCGGTGGACGGGGTATCCCCATCCAGCGCGCTCAACAGGCGGGCGGCTTCTTCGGCTTTGATTTTGCCTTGTTCCAACATCCGCAAAATAAACAATCGTTCTTCGCTGCTTGGCATATCTGCTTGTCCATCACTTTCCGGCGCGCCGGTTTCTGTAACCATTTCCACCATTATATCGCCTCAATTCTATATTGCCTTGCCGTTGTGTTGCCATGTTGCAACTTCGGCGTGCCTATTGGTTGAGCGCCGCCAGGAGTTTTTCGGCCTGTTCCACGCTGATGGTGCCACTTTCTACCATGCGCAGAATCCGCATCCGCTCTTCTTCAGAGACTGCCGACGGCTTGGGGGGGCGGGGCGGCGCTGGCGGGGTGGGCGGCGTGCGATAGGAATAGGCGAAGCTGCTGCCCGGCACGGGCCCGCGTGCCTCTTGGCGATTGCCCGAACGATTGCCTTGCCGGCCTTCGGTGCGGGCGGCAGTTCGTCCCGCGTGGCGTGCCTCGCGGCGCGCCATCTCCTCTTCGGCGCGGCGCGCCCGACTTTCTGCCTTTTCCAATGCTTTGGCAATCTTGTTTTCGGCCTGGCGCATTGCGTTTTGCACCTTTTCCTGGATGCGCGCCGCCAGATCATCGCTGCTGGAGAGGCGTTCTTCCAGGTTGTGGGAAAGATGCGCCAGCCGACTTTCCAGGCGCTTGGACATGAGGTCGGCGAGATCGTCGATGCGCACGCCAAACCCGCCAAAGTCATCAGATCTGCCAAATGCGCCAAAACTTTCGTCGGTGGGCTGGTCCATATCGTCTACACCGTGCAACGTGATATTGCCCAGCGCATCCAGATTGACGCGCGCAGCCTGGGCATCCGCTTCGCCCAATGTGAAATGGCTTTCGTGCGCATCTTCGATAGCCAGCTCAAAATTGCGCAATTTCAGACCGCCCCGGCTGCGGGCGTGGACCTGGGCCACGCTATCTTTGGGCAAACGCCAGCGAATGTCGCCACGCACATTCACATTTACGCTTTGGTTTGTTTCCAATTCCTGGGCCAGTTTCGTATTGCCGTCGGCGCGAACCTGAATATTCCCGTCGATCTGCGCCAGGCCCACATCGCCACGGGCATCAATTGCCACATTCCCTTCGATGGCGCGCCCGCGGAAATCGCCGTCTACCTGATTACACGCCACACTGCCCCGAATTTGTTGCAGGTTGCAGTCTCCCCCTACGCGCACCGTGGCAACTGCGCCCGCTTCGTG
Organism: Litorilinea sp.; assembly: GCA_040880365.1. Lineage (GTDB taxonomy): Bacteria > Chloroflexota > Anaerolineae > Caldilineales > Caldilineaceae > JBBDIO01. Next base: position 9,647 of record JBBDIO010000184.1, on the reverse strand, counting down.
GATACGCAGGTCGCCGCCGATGGTGTGGAGCGTTACGTCGCCGTCTGCGCTCTGGATAAGACAGTCGCCGCCGACTGTGTTCAATTCGATGGCGCCGGTTTCCACCATGCGACAGTCGCCCCCGATATGTTCCACTGTGAGCTGTTCGCCAATATCTTTGAGGTTGCAATCGCCGCCTACGTTGCCAATCCGCAGCCGGCTGGCATAGGGCACAGAGATCACGCAGTCGCCGGGGCAGTGGATGCGGATCTCTACACGATTGTCTGTGCTATCTTTTGTGCTATCTTCTGCGGTGTTTTCTGCCGTGTGTTCGCTCGCATATTGTGTGTGATCTGCGGCATAGGCCGATGCGCTTGTTGTCGCGCTCGCGTGGGAGAAGTTCTCTACCTGCACCCGACATTCCTGGCTGGCGCGCAGTTGAACGGTGTCTTTGTCCCAGCCGCGGACGACCAGACTGCCGCCGACTGCTTGAAGATGAATTGCAGGTGTTGGCCCGCTGTTGATGGTCTTTTCCATGATGATTTTTGCTTTCGGTGTTCTGCGCGTGCGCGGCTGTGGGCGCACGCTGCCTGTAACATAGCTGCCTGTAATATAGTCGAGTGGGCGGTTGCCCCGTTTGCGTGAATCAGATGCGCCAATCCGGGGCGGAAGATCAGGCGTCGGCGCTTGCGGTTTCGCCTTCCAGGCGCGCCATGGCATCTTCAAACGAAATGCGCCCGGCTTCCAGATCGTCGAGAATACTTTGCCGTTCATCGGATGAAATTTCTGGCTTTTCCTCCTCCTTGCCCGGTTCATAGCCCAGCGCACGAATTACTTCGTGCAAGCGGCTGCGGATGGTGGGATAGGAGATTCCCAGTTCACGCTCCATGTGGCTCAGTTTGCCTTCGCAGCGGACAAAGGTTTCCACGAAGCTGAGTTGTTCGGGCGAAAGTTGAGAAAAGGGCATCTCGACGGCAAATTGTCCTTCTACCGTGACATCGCTGCCGGGGCAGTAAAAGCGGGTGACGATGATTTGTCCTTCATCAAAGGGGCTGTGGGTCGGTAGCTGTTTCATGGATGTATATGCCTTTCTGTGGCAATCTCTCTGGACAATCTCTCTGTGAAAAATCTATCTGTGGCGCTTATTTGGTGTGGAAAGTGTGCCGGCGCACGCAAATTACCAGGGGCTGACCACCGGGCGACTGTGGAGCGGGCCAACCGGACCGCGTACCCAACGCCCGATGCGGATCAGGCCATTGCCCAGGATGCGGCGCAGACGCTGCAAGAGACCGGGACCGAGCCGGGCGACGGACAAACCCTGTCCCGCGGTGTCGGAATCGCTCCGCAGTGTCTGGAGCCGGTCGCGGTTGAGCAATACATGGTGGTGACCGTGTGGAAGAAACATTTTTGAACCCCTCTTGCAGAAATTCAAGGCGATTGCGTGTTGATATGTAGAAAATATCATTGGGTATTCGGAAAGTCAATAGTCAATATTGGTTTTATTGATATTTTGTGTTTGGTTTATTGATTTTGCGTAGAATTGATTCGGTTTTGGGGGAGGCCGGGAAATAAAAAAGCGAGGGTGCCCGTGGGCTGCCCTCGCTTTGAGTGGAACGCTTAAATTTTAGAATAAACTGGGTACGTCTAGCGCAGCCAGCCCTGATCGCGCAGGAATGTGGTGAGACCCGGAATGGCAAAGCGTTTGCCCTGATAGGCCTGATAGCCGTAGTAGAACATGGCAACCACGGCCATGAGATAGGCAATCGGGCTGAGACAGAAGAGCAGCAACGCCACCAACTGACCGACTACCGGCACAATCTGGATGATGAGTGCGCCCAGGCTGGCGGCAATGGCAACCACAATAAACAGCAGTGTGAGCGCCAGGCTTTGCACGGCGTGATAGCGCTGGAAGGGCCGTTTCTTGCTGCTTTCACTGAGCAGTACGATGATGGGCATGATGACCGGAATGAAGACCTGGGTCACATAGGACAACAGGGCAATCAGCTTGTCATCGTTGTTAGCAGAGCCATCGACTGCTGCATCCTGCATAAATTGACCCCGCCGCAAGGCATCGGCGGCGACACCGGCCTGTTCGCGTGCGGCCTGGCTGGCGCTCTGATTGCTGCCGGTCTGGGCATCGGGCTGAGTATCCGGGCCGATGGGCTTGCCCGCATCGCTGCGTGGCGGATGCTGCTCTCCGGCTGGGTTCACGTTTTCTGTCGGTACAGATTGCGTGTTCGCCTGATATTCGTTGCCGGTTTGTTCGTTGCGCGCATTTTCGCGGTTGGTTTCTTCGTGATTCATTGTGTTCTCTCCAAATTACGATTCTGACCTGTTGTATCCAGGGAACGGATCACCCGCCAGCGGGCGTCCATGTTTAGCTACATTTCTCTATGCAGTCATTGACACAGTTATCTACACAGT